>JAFASY010000264.1 GCA_019244235.1 Chroococcidiopsidaceae cyanobacterium CP_BM_ER_R8_30 | reverse complement strand
TAACGGTAGTGACTTGATTTTACCTGAGTCAAAGTGAACTTTCTGTTTCGAGCATGACTAGGCTAGAGCTGAGGCAAGCGAGGGGATGCAGCCAATTCAAACCAAAATTGATGACGAAAAAGTTCACCTATCTTTAAGTGTTTAGATTCATCAAATTGATCTCAAAGTAGTGAACTTACAGGTAACGACAAAC
Organism: Chroococcidiopsidaceae cyanobacterium CP_BM_ER_R8_30; assembly: GCA_019244235.1. Taxonomy (GTDB): domain Bacteria; phylum Cyanobacteriota; class Cyanobacteriia; order Cyanobacteriales; family Chroococcidiopsidaceae; genus JAFAVL01. The sequence goes on along the minus strand of JAFASY010000264.1, from coordinate 65,605 downwards.
CTCAAAAACTCCCCTATCGTAGTGACATCAGGTTCAAAGGTGCAAGAGAAAGGAATTAGCAAACTACTAGCTCCTAACCACTGAACAACCTGCACAATTTTGGTTTCAATCCCTGAGAAGGTTTTAATTTGATTGAATCAAGTTGGAAATCAAAGATGTTCTAGTCCAGCCATCTGTGTCGGGGCGATGCGATTCGAGGACTGGCTCAGCCACTCCACACCTCAGAAGTAAATCAGGCAGGCAGGGGCGGTGACATCCAGATCGGGTAATCCGTCAGATCGGCGCGGATTTGTATCCACAAATTTGTATCAACGAAATGGAGAACACCATGTTCACTAGATTTCTCTATAAAGTTGCATTCGCAGCCCTTTCCGTATTTACAGCCCTTTCCGTATTTACAGCTCTCCCCGTATTCGCAGATTCAATCGCTAGTTTGTCTACGGACAAGGTGACGTTGGTCTTTGACCATACCCTTCCCAATGTACTCGGTAAGAGTGTAAAAGGCGTGCTAGTTGAATACCAGCCGGGTGGCTCATCGCCCGCTCACACTCATCCAGATTCGGCTTTCATCTATGCAACGGTTCTGGATGGTGAAATTCGTAGCAAAGTCAATGACGAGCCGGAAAAGGTGTATCACGCTGGCGAGAACTTCGCCGAACTACCTGGCGATCATCATGGTGTCAGCGCGAATGCTAGCGCAACTGAACCCGCACGCCTCTTGGCAGTATTTGTTGTCGATACCAACGAAAAGAACTTGACCACGCCCGACAAAGAGTGATACGAAATCCGGTATTTGTCCGACCTGAGCATGAACCCAGTAGCAACTTTCACGCTCAATGAAGTGGATTGTCCAACCCTCCGATTCACTGGGAGGGAAGATTCTCGCTCACACGAGTGTAAACCTCATCGCCTTCGAGTGTAATATCGGTTCCTGATAGGGCAGGGGGAGACCATTGTCCCACTTGCAAGAGCGATGCGACGTTCCCAACGCCTAATGGTGGCATGGGATTTCCCAAACGCTCGTCCCGTTGCCCGTACTCCCAATCCTTCTGTCCGTACATTGATTGTTGCCGACACCACCATTGCAGGGGTTCTTAACCTTACCATGGGGTTTTGGTTCGGTCATTAAATCGTTGACCGCAACCGGAGCATAAGTACCGTTGTTGCAGACTTTGGTCTTTCAGTGGCGATCGTCAAAACTCCAGTAGGAAGTTTAGATCAATTAATTATATTTTGATGCTACAGGTGCAACATAAAGCTTGATAAATTCCCGTTTTAGTTAGCAAAGAGCGGAGTTAATGGTTGGACTCCAGCAGCAGTATCACCAGCGAAGTTGAGATAGTTGTAGATGCCAAAAGCATCCTCAATTGTGCGTAATAACGAATAATGATTGTAGGGAGTATTGTCAACTACACCTCGTACTCCATGGTTGGTAATTACAATTGTGGGAATGTGACCTCCACCGAAGTTAGCTCGACTTTGCCAATCAGAGCCACAGCATCCTTGAGGTCCTATCTTCTTTGGCGGATCGTTGTCCTCATCCCAGGTAATAATAATAGCGTTATTATCTTTTGAAGACCACAAACTTGAATTCTGGATTGCCTTGACAATAGTTCCAATTGTGGCATCCCCTCGGTGAATCCGACCCAATTCGTTTTCAAATTTACAATCATTAGGAACATTTTGTCCGTGGAGTCCATGCATCTCGTTGCATTGATTAGCCACTATATGGCTATAGTTCGGGACAGATCCACGGCTCAAATCCTTAAACAATTGGTCAAACCCCACCAGCTTCAATGGCAAGTCAGGATCATTTTGCACATTCTTGAAGGCGATAAAGCCATTATGTTTTGAGGCATAAAGCTGGCTCGGAAGAGTTTTAGTAGGTGAAGCAGGGAAAAAGACATCTTTACTACCCGCAGTCGGAATCGACTCAAAGTATCCTTTCCATGTCAATCCTTTTGCCTTTAATTGATCGACTAAACTGAAGTCAGGGATAGTATGATCCACATAGTCAGCTTCGCTTGAGCTAGAGCAGTACTTGTCCCGACTTTGAGCTGTACAGTAGTAAGCATCATCGTCATGAATCCCAAAGGTGCTACCACCAAGTAAAGCTATATAATTAGCTTGGCTAGGATGAACAATACCATAGTACCTGGTTGCAAGGCCATAAGTTTTTGCTAATCTGTTAATATTTGGTGCCAGAGGCTCACCAATTATTTGATCATAAGCATGATTTTCTTCAATAATGATGAAGATATGCTTGTATTTGGGGATGGCTAGATCGCTTCTTGTTGGATTAGTAAATGTAGTGGCGAAGCTTGAGGTAGACCATAGGAACATGGCTATGCTAGCTGAGACTGTAATGCCTGTTTTCATTTAGTATTTCTATTCTCATTAGAGGTTACATGTTTCTATCACATCTATTGCATTCAGGTAACAATGTTTATGGTTTTAGTGGTTGAAGATTGCAGCGAGAGCCTAGTCCTTTGCAGGGCTAGGCTTACTACTTGGCTTGCTAGAATCTTTGCAGTTATTTATACTGACTTATCAGTTCATCTATGTATTTAGCATACTGATCTGCTAGTGTTTTGCTATGCAGAATCAACATGTTCTCAGCATTCTGAGTAGCACTGTGAGAGAAGTTATAACTTCCTGTGACAACAGCATCATCACATACCACTACTTTGTTGTGCATGAAATCGTGTTTTCCTGTGGGAGAATATGGCGTTGAGTGTTTTCCCACTAGATGACCTGCCACTTCCTCAAATGTTGAGCTAATTCCACTGCTTTTTGACGACCTTTGCCATTGGGAAACAACATGTTTCATTTGAGTTGCATCATAGATGCCGCTAAAATCGTCTACTTGCTTAAATTGGATAGCTTCCGCCAATGTTGCTAAGATGGCACGAGAAGTCAATACCATTGAAGCAATCTTGATCCTTTGGCGTGCTGAACTGATTAGACTAGAAATCTTTTGGTCTATAGTTTCCCCTTCACCAGGGGAAAAAGCAAAATCAACTAGGTTTTGCCCTACCCTCACCTGACCTATGTCTCCAACTCCAGTTGAGCGAATGTCTCCCTTCACCCAAAGCTCCTGAAAATCAGTTTCGTAAAATAAACAAAGCTGTGGAGATTGAATTTGTACAATGTTGTTTTCCTGAAAGCTCCAGGCATCGTCTGTAAAATTAGTTGAGCCTGTCCAGAGAGTACCATTGCCCGTATGGATATCACGCACAACATACTTATTGTGCATCAGTTTCTCACCAAAAATTCCCTTCACCTGGATGTTCTTGGGAGGATTTGAGAGGAAGTCTCCAATATCAGCAGGTGCAGGGTCACCACCCACAGCTACGAACTGATCCATATCCATTTCAACAACCTTTCTACTGCCGCGAGTACCTGCAGGTTTACCAGCATAATATGCAACTTTTACCTCTACCCCAGCATCTGCCCGGTCAGTTAAAGCCTTGATGACAGGCTCTGAAATTTTGGGGTCTTTCAACCGAAAATCGTAGATAGCAATATGTAAACTGGAATTGGCTGCATTAATAAATTCAGCGAGCTGACTTGCTACCTTAAGAGCTTGCTCCGGTACACCATCTTTGAGAAATGTCACATTAATTGCCATAGAAGCTGCTCCTAACTAATGAAAGTTCATTGAAGAGAAGTCTCCTAGAGGGAGATTTCACAAAAGTTATCCTTGACAACCTATCCATGTCACTTATCAGCCTTTTTTTTACCATTTACGCAAAAGTTATAAGCACAATTGCCAAGCTAATCTCGCTGCACCCACCATTCCTGCTTGGTTGCCCAACTCAGCACTTAGCAGTTCTAGACCAATACGAGAACTTGGGAGTACCCGACGCTCAATCTCCGCCCGTACAGTTGGAAAGAAAAATTCGGCGCTAGCACTGACGCCACCACCAATCACCACTGCCTCTGGCGTCAGAATGTAGATGAGGCTAGCTAACCCAGCTCCCAAATCTTTACCGTAGCTTTGCCAAAACGCCAAAGCTTTTGGATCTCCAGTCCTGGCAAGAGCGCCTAACTCAGCCGGTTCTAAACCAGTACGGCGGCGAATAGCTGGAACTGAAACATATTGCTCCAAAGAGCCGTGATTGCCGCTATTACACGCAGGTCCATCAGGATTTAGAGTGATTAACCCTAGTTCTCCAGCTGCTCCTTGATGTCCAGTGAAAAGCTTACCATCCAAAATAATTGCCCCACCAACTCCAGTTCCTAGCGTCAGCAAAATGAGGTGACGAAACCGACGACCAGCTCCCCGCCAGGCTTCTCCTAGCCCAGCACAGTTGGCATCATTGGCGAGTACTGTGGGAAGCCCTGTCTTGGCTTCTAGCCAGTCAGCCAAGGGAATATTGCGCCAGTCAGCGAGATTAATTGCTATTTTGGCAATTCGCCCCTCAGCATCAGTTGGACCTGGGGTACCAACACCGATAGCAATGCATTGTTGAGCGGGGTCAAGTTGGGCTATTGCTTCTACCATTACCTCGACAACGGCTGCTGGTGTTGCTGGTTGAGGTGTAACTCTGCTCAAACACTGCAAGCAAGTGCCATCTTGAGCAAACCGCCCCAACTTAATTGCCGTTCCCCCTAAGTCAATCCCCAGTACCTGAGATTGGTTTAACTCATTTGAAAACATTTTTTAACACGGATACGACATCAGTGCTTCCCCTAATCTGTCTGAAGAAGGGTTAAGGGAAGCTACTTCATTTCAACAGGGAAACAGTATACTGAGATCAATAATATGAACACTAATATAAACTACGGTGCCTGTTCGTAGTACCAATAACTACGGGTGGTTGCCCAGGAGAGGAACATGGCAACTCTTAAATCTAAGTCAGAGACTCCCCAGCCCAAGAATGACGCCTCGATTGAAATACCTGATACTCCTCCAGCCTCTAGCGATCCAGGTGTGTCGGTTGAAAGCTTGCCTAAAATTGTTGTCTGTTTCGATATCAATACACTTAGCCACCGAAAACTTAAAGCGATCGCCTCAGATCTCAAACTGTCGGGCTATAGCCATATGACGAAAGCAGAGCTTTGTCAGGCACTATTAGCGCTCTAGCCTAATGCCCCCTTTGCTGCCAACGGGGATTCACTAATTCGTTTAATCCCTCACCGAGGAGCGACAGCCCTACAACCATTAGCGTCAGCGCTAAGCCAGGAAATAAGGTTGTCCACCAAATTCCTACAGGTAAAGCCTCTAAAGCCTGACGTAAATCGTGTCCCCACTCTGGAACTGCTTCTGGCAATCCTAGCCCCAGAAACCCCAAGCTACCCAGGGTCAAAATTGCGTCGGCTGAGTTGAGGGTGAATAACACTGGCACACTTTGAATGACATTTAATAACAAATAGCGTGATAAGACTGTCCAAGTCGATGCGCCCATCGCTTGAGCAGCTTCAATAAATAGTTCCGTTCTAACGCTGTGGGTTTGGTTTCTGACAACGCGGTAGTACTGGGGGATGTAGGAAATGCTGATGGCGATCGCGGCATTCAATATTCCTCGCCCAACCACAAACGCTAGTGTGACTGACAGCAATAGTCCTGGCAACGTGTAGATCGTATCCATCAAAAACAGCAGCACTCGATCTAATCTGCCGCCTAGATAACCACTAATGATGCCCAACGGGACACCGATAACAATACTAAATCCTGTGGCAAGTAGGACGACCTGTAGCGCGGCTTGACTACCATATAGTGTTCGGGAGAAAACATCGTAACCTGGACGACTAGTGCCAAACCAGTGGTGCAGTGACGGGGGCTGGTGGATTGGGTTAACCAGGGAGACAGTAGGATCTTGCAGCCAGCCCCAAGCCTGAAACACAGGAGCAAAGACGGCGATAAACACAAAGAACAGGGTAATGACCAACCCAATTCCCATGAGTTGTCTAGAAAGGCTGGGACGCTGGGAGAATTTAAGGAATTTAGGTACTCGGCGTTCGGTAATAGTCATCAATTTCCTGACGAAATTTCATCTATAACTGTATGGGAGTCTTGATTAAACAAGAGAGTGTACTGTAGCTAACTAGTATGGAGCAGCAAAATACTCCAACTTATATCTATCTGCACGGATTCGCTTCTGGTCCCCAGTCCGCTAAAGCTAAGTATCTGCGTGATCGCTTTGCCACAATCCAGATAGATCTTAAAACTCCTGACCTCAACCAGGCAGATTTTCCTCACCTGACAATAACTCGCCAGCTCAGCCAAGTCAAAGCCGAATTCCCTCCACTAGATGTGCCTGTTACTTTAATTGGCTCCAGTTTGGGCGGTTTGACAGCAGCCTGGTTGGGACAAGAACAATTACAAGTGCAGCAGTTGGTACTGCTAGCCCCAGCGTTTCAGTTCCTGTCCCATTGGTTGCCAAAACTGGGAGAAAAACAGCTAAAGCAATGGCAGGCAGAGCAGTATCTGATGGTTTATCACTATGCTGAGAAGCGATCACTCCCCTTGAGATACGAATTCGTCCAAGATGTCGCCCAATACCACGATCTTGAGCTGCAGCGTTCCATTCCCACCCTAATTCTCCATGGTTGCCACGACGAAGTTATCCCAATCCAGGCAAGCCGAGACTTTGCTGCCCAGCGCCCTTGGATTCAACTGATTGAACTAGATAGCGACCACAGTTTAGGCAATGTTCTCCCTGAAATTTGGCAGGCAACTCAAATTTTTTGTCACATTCAGAGGGGAAGTGAGTAGCTCCTTCTTGGTCAGTCTACTTAGGGATTAAAGCGATCGAGTTTGGGTGGTGGTTGATCTTCAACCCGTTCTTCTGGGGTAAACTCATCGATTATAGTTGCAAAAACCGCCGCTGCTGGGACTGCTAAGAGGACACCAAAAAATCCTAATAATTCACCCATAACCAGAAAGGCAACGATTACCATAACTGGACTCAGTTTGACTCGTTGACCCATAATTATAGGCTGGACCAAGTGAGCATCTACTTGGTTCAAAAGTAGGAATAGCAACACAACAAACACTGCCTTAATTGGAGAGATAGTGAGTGCAACTAGAGCTGGAAGAATTGTACCGACGATCGAGCCAAAATAGGGAATGATCTCAAAAACTCCGGCAAAGACACCGAAGGAGACAGACAACGGTACACCTATCGCCCAGAGTCCAAGTGCTGCTCCTACACCAATAATCAGCATTGCCACCCCTGTACCAAAAATCCAGCCTTCAAGTCGAACTTCTGCAGATTGCAGTAATTTTCTAAACCGCTCGTGGTGCCGACGCGGTACTAACCGCATAACTCCCCGAATCACAGAATTGGGGTCGTAAGCCATGTAGAGGGCTAATATCGCCGTACCTATTGTCTCAATAGTTCCACCAAAAGTATTTCGCAGCAGGAGTGGAAAAATATCAAATATGTTCACCAGAAAGCTTCTTAGTTGCACTAATGCCTGGGAGATATCGGGTACAAAAGTGTATTTTGACCGGAGACTAGAAGCGAAACTCCTGATGCGATTCAGATAGTTTGGCAACTGTGAGACTAAAATTTGCGTCTCAGTTATAAAGTTCGGAATCACGAACAGTACAATAAATGTCCAAAACCCCACTATTAGCCCGATTAGTATGAGTACAGCTAACCAGCGTGCCTTAACAATCTTCCGCAACCACCGCAAACTCGTCCGCAAAACTAAGGCTATGAGCGCTGCTATAGCTAATATCTCCAGAACTAGTACTAGTCTGTAGAGGATGTATATGACAATTGCCATCAACAACGCGAGGGGCGCTCCTCGGGTTAGTTGGTTTTCTATCGTGTCTTGATCCCTAGAGCCTGTCATTCCCCTCTTCCTTGTTGCCGATTTGTACCACACCTAGCTAAGAAAAAAACTTTCTGTTGCCTGCCTGAGCTCCAGATTTTGTCTAGTTTCGTAACTCTTGTCTTTATAGACATACTGGAGTGGCATTATACCATGCTAAGACCTTTGCTTTTGATTCCTTAGACGGGAGACTTTTAGCAGTTTTGGATTAGGAAATTCTCACTGTTCAGCGAAATGGAGAGGATGTTACGGATCTTGTTAGTATAAATAGTAACTTATTTGGATCTGGTGAGGTCGATTGTGATTTTGCCGCCAAAGCCTGGAATCGGTGCGGCAGGTTTCGATAGCCGGACTCTGACTTGTGATACTTGCTTTGGTTGCAGGATAGCTTCGGCGATCGCTGTTGCCAGTTTTTCAACTAAAGCAAACTTAGATGTCTCCACTAGTTGTTGCACAGTGCTGATGGTGCTACGGTAATCGAGAGTATCTTCAATAGCGTCACTTTTGCCTGCCAGCGTGAGATCCAGCCACAATGTTATATCTACCTCAAACCATTGACCTAATACCTGCTCCTCCGTTAGGTAACCAGTGTAGCCATAGCAACGAATTCCAGTTAATTCAATGCAATCCATACAAATTCCGTTAAGCAGGCCAAAAAGCCGCTACAAGAAATTCTATACTTCTTGATCCATTTTTGGAAAGTAGAGAGCAAACACAACTTTAGGCAGAGGCAAAATAAGTACTTTTTGGGTTCATACTTACTCCAAAACTGAAGGGACTTCAAATCCAGTCGCAAAACATGGAGGTTGGAATGGAATATACCTTTGAAATCTTGGGAATATCCCCAGTTTTACACTTCTTCAATCAGCAACAGCAGATAGCACGGAAGGTACCACGACGCAGTGTAGAGTATATCGGTACCCACAAATGTACCCTCGATGCGTTACTGACTTCTGTTGAGGTAGTCTTGCCCAATCAAGGCTGGGACTTTGAGCCAATTGCAGAGACTGTAATTCACTTTTGGATGAGTAACTCAGATAGCGTTGGATATTGGAAAGTGCGGTTGAACGATGCTGGAAGAGAGAATTTATTAGTGTCAAGGATTGCTGAGTTTAAGTCATTGCAAGCTGAATTTGAATCACTGCTGGGCAAAAACTTTTAGCTCGCATTTTACACAAGTTTCATGGATATCTAATCCTAGCGGATGGTGCTTTTAACTTATTATCTAACCCTAAATTGCTAAACCTGACTCATAGCGGTTAATGAATGAACTAATGAATAGATTTTACATCTTCTCTAACGTTTGTTCTTGAGGATACCTGACGACGAATTGCTGGCAATTGTTTAAGAGCTTTCACTGTTCCTTCTCCCAACTGCCAAGTCTGGCTTATTCCATTGTTAAAAATTAGCCTCATATCGAGTGTCTTGTTTGGGAGGCGAGCAAGCTCCTTGCTAACTGATGTTAGGTTAAACCGACTGCTGCCAGCACTACATGTTATTGCCGGAATATACGTTGGCGGAGAATAGGAAAACCCAAAGCCAAATGGACTCCAAAATGGGTCATAGAAGGGATCGTCAAAATCACTTGGGACATATTGACCAGGTCGAATCACTGCCGTATGACCTCTCCTCACCTTAATATAGCGATTAATTGTCACTAGAGGTTGCTTTCCATTCATAAGCACCATTTCAGCTAAGTAGGTATTTGAAAAAGCAATTGCTTTATTTGGGAGACAATACTGAACAGCTACTAGTAAGCGATTTTGACTTGGGATATCAGTCCACAGGCTGAAAACCCTAAGCGATGGGTTGCTAGCTTTATAGTCTTTGTCTTTTACCGCATAAGCTAATACAGGTCCAGACTTGATGACAAACATCTTACTGAAAGGAGCTTTTTTAATTTCATCTCTAATATTAGCTAGGACTGTGAGTGGAATCTTCTGTTGCCCATAGCTTAAGCTGCATGAGAATAATAAGATACTAGCAGCAACCAGATAACTAGTCAGTCTTTTAAACATGTTTGGTTTGATAACTTCTCTTAATAAATCTAATTTGAACGACTGCCGATTTTTATTTCTATAAATTATCATGATTTGCGATCACTTCCTGGTTTTTGCAACATAACTATTTTCTTTCCTCGTATGATATTTGACATCGTAATTGCTTGCTATAAGATTTTTAGAACTTTACAATATCTTTATAAGAAAATCAAATCTCTTTATATTAGCTACAAAATGGTTATATATGGAGTTTGGTATTATCTAGATACCAAGCTAACTGAGAGCTGTAAAGTTGAACTGAGTCGCTTTATAGCTATCTCACCAATATCTATATGATGACAACAAAAAGGAATTAGAAATGAAAAAGGTAGGATTTTTCATTGCTAGTTTGGCTGCCAGTTCAGCTATTGTTACAAGTAAACCTGTAGTAGCAGCTACTTTCAATTTCTCATTCCAAAATTCTCCTGGTGGTGCAGGTACTTTATCTTTCAACGGCACAGTTCCAATAGGAACAGTTCCGATCTCCCAACTGAACAATGCCAGTCTTCTTTATGCCTTCACTGGGCAACCCAGTGCTCCTGGAGCTATAGCTACCATCTTCGGTCCCAGCAACAATAATACAACTTTAACTTTTGCTGATGGAAACTTGATTGGTATCACTTCAGAGGCTACGTTACTAAACTTCGACAGAACTTTTTTTCCTGGTGGATCTACTGCTGGAGAAATTAAAGGGGACTACACGCTTTTCTTACAAGGAGATAGATACAGCCAATATTTTACTGGCACTGTAAGTTTTGGAGGCTTTGACCCCTCTACAGGCCAATTTTTCAATAACACAACTCCCTACAACAATCAAGAATTGCAGTCTGGATTTATTAGTTTCCAGAATCCACCACCACCAGAATTAGTTCCTGAGCCATCAACAACGCTAGGGATGTTTGCGGCTTTAGGATTGGTGGTTGGATTTAGACGAAAACTCATGCCTATCAAATAAAGTTGTACCCGATTTCGGACAAACTGAGAAGTCGGAATGGCTCCATCCATCGACTGAATTTGTTGTGCTAGCTTGACCTTGAACTCTAAAGCGGAAACTATTACTACTTGATGAGTGAAGCATCAAAGTTGCAGCCTAGGAAAGCTGTCCTAGAAGGGCGAGGATTGAACTCATTTTTCGGTCAATTACTACCGTTACTGAGGTCGGAAAAGCAGAGATTGAGTAGTATGAGTGGCATCTGGAATGTTCAGGTATGAGCTACGAAAACTCACTTCTGCTAAAAGGAATAGCTTTGCAACAACATAGACTAGGGGTACGACTGACCCCAATTTTCGCATTGGTAGTGGCACTAGGTCAGATAGGTGGTTTGCGTGTAGCACGGGCTGAGTCAAGCAATACTTTTGTCGCAACGGCATCAGCCAATGGTGCATCTAGCGCTCAGACAACGTCAGGACCACTTGATTTAGTTGTCAATACAGACGGGGGTGTAGATGACTCTGCTGCGCTCGACTGGCTCCTTAGCCAGAAAAACTATCCGGTAGATGTTCTCGGCATCAGCGCCACAGCTGGCGTTACCACTGTTAACAACGCTGCTAACAACGTCTTGACTGTGCTAGATGCCCTAGGGCAGCAGAACGTTCCTGTAGCTGTTGGTGCTAGTGCTCCCTTGTCTGAGCCGCTTAGTCAAACTGGCTCCTTGCTTCATGGTCCTGACGGTCTTTGGTTTGTCGGTGAGCAACACCCTCACAACTTGAGTGGTCTATCTCACGATGTCCCTAGCTTTTATAATGACCTAACTCAAGCGGCTCCTGGTGCAACGCTGTTATCTTTAGGACCACTGACCAATTTGGCTCAAACTTGGGAGGAATATCCAAATGCACTAAAGAGCTTCAAACAAATTGTTGTTCTTGGCGGTGCCATAAATGGCGGCAACATTACACCTAATGCTGAGTTTAATATCTGGCAAGACCCAGAGGCAGCCAATATACTACTGTCATCCGGTTTGCCAATAACACTGGTCCCTCTAGACGCTTTTAAAAATTTTACTCTCACTGCCGCCGATCTCCAAACTTTACAAACTCAAGGGAATCAGGCAACCAAGCTAATTTCTGGACCGTTGCAGGACTATGCAGCTGTTCAAACGGGTGTTGGTGGCAGCACTAACGCTTCTTTTCCTGACGTATCAGCAGCAATTTATGCTGTAGATTCGTCTTTGGGCACCTCTCAATCTGCCCTAGTTAAGGTGGACACTGATCCTGGTTTGGCGCGGGGGGAGACAGTCGTCAGTTTAACCCCAAGTCAGCGAATATCCCTAATAGCCTCTGATGCTGAGCTGAGTCAGTTGGCAAAACAGGCGTTCAGTGACCCAAATTTCAATATTCAGGCTGCGGAGGAGGCAATCTTAGCTCGCGAACCAGATAACGCCAACATAGTCACAGCGATCAATTCGCAACAAATGCATGATTTATTTCTCAATGCACTCACAACAGATCCTCCTGCTGTCCCCAAACTGTCTACAGATCCTGTTGCTGTTCCCGATCCGTTTTCTGTACTAGATATTGCTGCAATAGCTGTACTTGAAGCAGCGACTGCACTCAAGCGTAAGCAGAAAGTGGGAAGTAGCCGTCAATCTCAGGCAGAATGCCAACGACAGGTATTGCCTCTTATGATGGGTGGTGAGCCAAGATTGTTGGCAGAGCCGAGAGATCGCGCACAATCCCCTGGGGTAGTGCGTGATTCTCTAGACGGCGATCTACCAAGTATGCATGTATCCCCAACGCTTGAGCTCCTTTGACACAAGGAGGCTCATCATCAAATAGTAAGCATTCACTGGGGTTTACTCCCAAGGCATTCGTGACGCTAAGGTAGGACGCAGGTTCGGGTTTAGCGGCACCGATTGCCATTGCTGCGCAGGCAACATCCACAAATTCAGCTAGTCCAGCCGCAGTTAGAGAGGCATCGAGGCTAGCTAGTGAGAAGTTGGAAAGCACTCCGACAAGTAAACCCCGTTGGCGAGATTCTATCAAAGCGGTTTTGGCATCTGGAAATGGGCGGACGATGCTGGTGTAATCGAAGCGTAAGAGCTCTGATCGCACTGGGGCAGCAAGTGCCAAATCGTCACTCAGCCAGTTCCAGAAGCCATGCCAAAAGCTCTCCTCTTCGGCAATGCTACGCGGGAAACCCACAGTCTTACCCCACTGCTGCCAGCGTTGGAGAAGCTCATCGAATTTGAGCGGTAATAGGGGCTGGAAAAAGGCAGCCGCCTTTTCCATATCAAAACTCGTGAGTACGCCATCGCGATCGAATATAACAGCGCGAATTGACATAAGCTAGCTAGGTTGGTGGATCGATTGGTGCCGGGTACCAGAATGGACCAAGGCGCATGCCCAAACCAATTGTTGGACCATGTTCCCAAGCGGTACGATGTAGAAGCGCCTCCTCAGCTCTGCCAGTTTTATCTTGCCGCCAGGTTGGGCGGAGGTACGCATAATCGTAAAGTATAGTTCGCAATTCGTGTTCAGTTAGACTATAGCCAGGTCGCTGCGTCCAGTAACACTGGATCTCTTCATATAGCAAAGGTGGTAGGTGGTCGAGGGCAACCAACGGTTTACCAAAGCTAAGTAACAATTTAGCAGGTGGAATATCGGCTCCAAAGAGAGCGCGTACTGCCTCAGCTCTTGTGCGGGCACCGTTGGCAAATGCCTTACCAATCCAGGACCAGAGGTTGTCATAGTCAACTGTAGTCAGAAACCAGAGGTTAGGTCCGGTAGCAGCTCTAGTTGCCTCCTCTAAAGTGGCAGCTATATCAGTCAGTTCAGGAATAGGATCGCCAGCAACAACTAGCCTAACCCGCCAGTTGGCAGATTGGTAGTAGTCGAGGGATTCAGGACCAGCTAAGCCCCATTTCATCCAATCAAAAAATCGGTCACGGACGATACCACGTTCAGTAAAAATCTGAGGTCGTCCCACTGCAGCAATCAGACAGCGGACTCCAAAGCGAAAAATCAGCTTTGAAGACTTCAGCATCCGGGAAAACGACCAATAGGCATATTTATCACCTGAAGGAATACCCTGTAATGCGGCAGCACGGCGAGTACCTCCTGCAGCATAAAGCATTGTGGCAGGTACGACTTGCGCAATTTCCTCTGCTGGAGCAGTAAGAAACTCCTCCAAGCTCAAACGTGAGTTTACAATCATTGAGAATGCTCCTCGAGTGCGAGCGTTAACATAGCACTCAATTCAAAAGCACGCTCAATACGAAACGGACGATAAAGCTCCTTAGCCATCCAGTACTTTTCCTCACCTACACTGAAGGGACGATAATTACGTAACAGCCATTGATAGGCTTTCCGCAAAGCATCTGAAATACCTTGAGTATAGAATCCGTAGTCTCGAAGTACGCGCAGCGCGAGAACGCCATATGCTGTCTCTGCAGTCGTTGATTTACCTTCCTGCCCCCATCCTCCATCTACGTGTTGGTAAGCAAGTATCGCTTCAATTGTCAATTTCATTGCTAGCTTTTCTCCTGAATTTTGGAGCGCCAGCACTACATGCAATGTTGTGTATAGCCAGGAGCTATGCCACTTATCAGCAGGCCAACGCCCATCTAGACATTGGCGCTCAATTAGGAATCTCTGCAATCGAGTAACGTCACTCCCAAAGAGCGCCAGCACGTGGGTAGCGCGAGCAGAGAGAGAGAGGGAATGTTGAAGTTCACCAAAGTAGGCAAAGAAGTAATTGTCATCTTTGAACTGGCTTAGAGTTGTCAGTTCGACTTGGTGTCCGGTAGCAAGGAGTACCGCCACACCCGCAGCGGTATCGTCTCCATCGGGAATAAAAAAATCGCTCACACCGAGACCGCCGGGTCGCAACGCCTGTGCCAGACTGATTATCTGTGGTCGTAGAGCATTTTGTAATTGAGGACATTCTAGTAGTCCGGCAATTAAGAGAATGTATAAAACAAATGCTTGCTCAAACCGAGTAATTGGCCATGCTGTTGGCACAACCCCTGGTATATCCTCTCCAGTTGCTGCTGCTGCTTGTACTAGGTATATCTGCGCGGCCTCTCGAATATCTGTAAGGTTAGTGTGCCCTACAGTTGCACGCAGCCATGCAGCGGTTGCTGCAGGGCTATGCCCAACTCCACCTGATCCATCAATTAGTATGGAAGCAGGGTCTGTTCCCCATGCCTCCCATGAGTGAGTTGCAGGTGTGCCGGCACTGAGCCGCATCTGGCTAATTAACAAGTGGTGCTGCTTCCCTAATTCTATGAGCGTTGCATACGACCCTTTTGGTAACTCTAACCCCACCGCTGCTGCTTCATCAAGCAGCCAAGGTAAGAGTAACTCTATACCAACAGGCAAAGCGTCGGATAACTGTAGGTTCCACTGTTCAACCTGCCGCCGGAGGAAGGCTAGACCTTTCTGCACAGCATCAAGCGTTGCCTTACGATTACCATAGGTGTAAAGTGCCACTACTGACGCAAGTGTAGGGACATCGCGCGCTAGTGGGGTAGAGGTATCCCCCCATCCACCATCTGCCTTTTGTTGCTCCAACAGCCACTCCACAGCAGACCAAATACCCTGCTGTGGTGGATAGAAGCGCATTACTTGAGCAGTGTCATAAACTGAGGCACTTATCGCACCACCATCTTTACCTAGATTGCTGATTAAGGAGTAAATATCAGTTAGGAGAATATCAGTGATTAAACTCATTGAATAGATATGACAAGTCCGACGACATACGCAGTATTCAATAGACTCAAAGCTGCTAGATTTTAAGATAGATCTCCTTGACGATAACTCATGTACCCACATAACCTGTATCAATCATAACTTGTAGACTAGAAGTAGCGCCGTAATAGAATTGAAAGGTGTTCTAGTGCAGTATCTGAGAGTATTCTAAATTACTTTAGGAGGCTAGCTTTTTCAAATGGGGTTGAAATATATTCCCTTTTATTGGAAATTAAAATTACATTTCTTTAAATTAAACCATGGAGTTTATTTCGTTTAAGACTAACATCAGCAGCGAAGAAGCTGATAGGTTGACTAGTAAAGATCTGGAAACATACCGTATATTTTGTTTAACCGGAGCTGTTTTTATCACATTCTTTTGGTTTGTTCATAAATCTATCAATCCAAGTATTATTGATCCCTTCTCAGCAAGAATAATATTCTCTTTTCTATTTACCTTAATTTTGATTCTTTCATATATATACAATTTTGTTAAAAAAAATATTGCCTACATTTTAGAATTTCTGCATTATGCAATAACAATTTGGATTATATATCTTAATTTTCTAAACCAGTTCTCTGATCATTCTATTGCTTTAATAGTAACCACTTTTGGCGTTATTATATTAGGGATAAAAAGGCGCATTCACTTAATTGCCTATCCTTCAACTGTTCTACTCTTAACTAGCTTGGCTTGTTTTTTAGTTTCTGATC
Organism: Chroococcidiopsidaceae cyanobacterium CP_BM_ER_R8_30; assembly: GCA_019244235.1. GTDB lineage: Bacteria > Cyanobacteriota > Cyanobacteriia > Cyanobacteriales > Chroococcidiopsidaceae > JAFAVL01. Next base: position 49,376 of record JAFASY010000264.1, on the reverse strand, counting down.
CCCAGGTAGATAGAGGCTTATTCATAAGCAATTTGTTTGCCGTCAGCATAATATCTTACATTGTTGCCAATTCTAGATTGAAGATCCAGGAAGAAATCGTTATTCAAGAAGAATTAATGACGGCTATATTTGATGAATCTGCCGATGCATTACTCTTAGTAAATGCTGATAGTCAAAAAATAATAAATTACAATTCCCAGGCCATAAACTTGTTTGAATTCAAGGAAGGAAATCAGCTAATTGACAGTGACATAAACACCTTAATAAAAGCTAAAATATTGACGAAGGACAAAAATATTGATATTGAAAATAGTATTAGAAAGGATGGTATTTTTGCTAGTGAGTTAGGATATACAACTAAAAAAGGCAGAAAAATCTGGGGTGATATTCTTATCAAAGAAATCAAGATAGCAGGTGAACCAATTCTTCTTGTCAGGATTTCAGACATCACTGAGCGCAAGCAGGCTGAAGAAGCTCTTCAACAAGCTAAGGATGAGCTAGAAAGACGGGTTGAGGAACGAACAGCCGAACTACTGCAATCTAACTTGCTTCTGAAACAGGAGATTAGTGATCGCCAGCGGGCAGAAGAACAATTAGTCTATGGTGCTTTCCATGATGCCCTAACTGGACTGCCAAACCGAGTCCTATTTGTGGAGCGCCTGAGACAGGCGGTCGAGCGGGCAGAACGATATGAGGGCTATCTATTTGCCGTGCTCTTCCTGGATTTGGACCGCTTTAAAGTTGTCAATGACAGCCTTGGGCATATGGCTGGAGATCTACTTCTACTAGCGATCACCAGCAGAATCAAGACCTGCCTACGTGCTGAAGATATAGTCGCCCGTATTGGAGGGGACGAGTTCACAATTCTGCTAGATGGTATCCGAGATGTTAGCGAAGCCAAAGAGGTTGCCAACCGGATTCAAGAGCAGCTGAAGTTGCCTTTCAACCTGAGTGGAAGTGAGGTATTTACCAGTGCGAGTATTGGTATCGCCCTCCACCTGTCAAATTATGACCGACCAGAACAGCTCCTGCGCGATGCTGATATAGCAATGTACAAAGCCAAGATGAGTGGCAAGGCACGCCATGAAGTCTTCGATATCACCATGCATTCTTCCGCCATAGCTCGCTTACAGATGGAAACCGACTTGCGGCGGGCCATTGAGCGTCAGGAGTTTCAGCTTCACTACCAGCCTATTGTTTCACTAGATAGCGGTAAGATCAGCGGGTTTGAGGCTCTTGTGCGCTGGCAACACCCAGAACGCGGACTTGTTTCCCCGATAGAGTTCATCCCAATGGCAGAAGAAACTGGATTGATCGTTCCCCTTGGCTGGTGGGTTATCTACGAGGCATGCCATCAAATGCAGGTATGGCAAGCACAATTTCTGGCAGACGCTCCGTTATCAATTAGTGTAAATATTTCCGGCAGACAATTTTCACAACCTGACCTAAGTAATCAAATAGAACAGATTTTGCAAGAGCTTAGCCTCGATCCTCGCACTTTAAAATTGGAGCTTACAGAAAGTGCCATTGTGGAAAATGTCGAATCTGCAACTGGAATGCTGGCACAACTGCGAAAGCTAGGTGTTCAGTTGTGTATGGATGACTTCGGTACTGGCTATTCATCGTTAAATTATCTGCACCGCTTTCCTATAGATATGTTGAAGATTGACCGCTCCTTTGTAAGCAGAATGAGCTTTGATAATGAGAATTCCGAGATTGTCCGAACGATAGTGACACTTGCTCACAATTTGGGCATGAATGTGACTGCTGAGGGAGTAGAAACAGCCGAGCAACTGGCTCTCCTCAAGGAGCTGAAATGTGAATATGGGCAAGGATATTTCTTTTCCAAGCCAGTTAATAGCGAAGCAGCAGCAGCTGTGATTTTGAAGTTTGGGGTTGGATAATGAAGGTGGAGCCAGAAGAACAGAATATTCGAGAACTTGTTGATAGCCTTGATGCTATTGTCTGGGAAGCAAAGCTGCCGACATTTCAGTTCACATTTGTTAGTCGCCGAGTGCCAGAGATTTTGGGCTACCCTGTTGAGCAGTGGCTGAAAGAGCCAGATTTCTGGGTCAACCTCATACCCCTAGAGGAGCGGCAACAGTTCCTAGACTGGTGCTGGAAAATGCTTAACAAGGGTAATGAGCATGATTTTGAGCAGCGATTTCTTGCTGCTGATGGTCAGATAGTTTGGCTCCATACTTGGATTTCTGTGGTGCGTAATGAACAAGGCGACGCCGAGCAACTTCGTGGTCTAATGGTGGATGTCACTGAGCGCAAACGGATTGAAGAGTTGCTGCGCCAGCAAGCCGAAAGGGAGCGGCTGATGAGAGTTGTGACTCAACAGATTAGACGATCGCTGAACCTGGATGAAATTCTCAACACAACTGTGGTGGAAGTGCAACAATGCCTGCAAGCTGACCGTGTGGTCGTCTTTCGCTATAAGTCTGACGGGAAAAGTGTGGTTGTAGCAGAATCAGTGGCTACAGGTTGGAACCCAATTCTGGGAATGGCGGCGTATGAAAATTGGTTTAAGGAAGGCATATCGCCTTATACACTGATAAATCCGATTGTCATACATGACATTCAACAGCGAGTACTTCCATCTCAAGTTATTGAATTTGTTGAGCGGCAGCAAGTTAAATCAGCTTTAGCTGCTCCCATTTTCCTTGACAACAATCTTCTGCTTGGCGCACTAGCTGTCCATCAGTGTTCTGGGCTGCGGCAATGGCAGCCGTTTGAAGTCGAGTTGCTCGAACAGGTAGCAATACAGTTAGCGATCGCCATTCAACAATCAACACTTTATCAACAACTAGAGCAAGCAAATCTGGAGCTACAGCGTCAAGCCATCATAGATAGCTTGACTCAAGTGGCAAATCGGCGGCGATTCGATGAGTATCTTGATAGAGAATGGCGGCGGCTGGCACGGGAACAAGCCCCCTTATCTTTAATTTTGTGTGACCTAGACTTTTTTAAACTTTACAACGACACCTATGGGCATCAAGCTGGGGATAAATGTTTGCAGCAGATAGCTCAAGCGCTTGAGCTATCTGTGCGGCGTCCAACTGACTTAGTTGCCCGGTATGGAGGCGAAGAATTTGCCATAATCCTACCAGATACAGATGATGCGGGTGCTGTATGCGTTGCTGAGCGCATCCGCTCTGAAGTTAAATCTTTGGCAATTGCTCATGCTAATTCCCAGCATGTCACCATCAGCTTAGGAATAGCCAGCGCTTTGCCCTGTCTTGGAGCATCTATTGAGAAACTTATTGCTGCTGCCGATCGGGCACTATACCAAGCCAAAGAGCAGGGGCGGGACCATACTATTGTAGGAAGTATTCATCAAGAGGGAAATTATTCGATGACTCTTGCACAAGAACGGAATCTACTGACTAACCCACTAGATGTTCCCACAGCCATCCTGCAGCGTCGTGCCATCAAGAGTTTCAAATCTGACCCGATTCCAGATGAACTCCTCAAGCGGCTAGTTGAGCTGACTGTAGCTGCTCCCAGCAGTTGGAATTTACAGGACTGGCGGATTGTTCTCGTACGGGATGAAGCCCAGCGTGCTGCCTTGGCTGAGGCTGCCTTCGGACAGCAGCAGATCTTACAGGCTCCTGTGACATTCGTCTTTGCCGCAGATGCACTTGCTTGGCAGGAGGATCGCTCCACCATTTACAACCAAGCCTTACAGAATGGTGCCTGGACAGAGGGCACGGTTGATTATTTCAAAACTGCGGTGCCACAGTTCCAAACTGCGCTGCAAGAAAAAAATCGCGAGTATGCCGTTAAAGACGCCGCGATCGCAGCCACTCATCTGTTATTAGCAGCAGAAAGTTTAGGCTTATCCACCTGCCCCATGAATGGTTGGATAGAGGACAAAGTCAAGGAAGTCATCGGCGCTGCAGGGCAACCGAATCTAGCAATCGCCATGCTTGTTGCTGTTGGTTATGAGATGGAACGGCGACTCAATCCGGGTCGGTTGCCATTCGCACATAATGTCTTTGTGGATAAGCTCAGTCAGCCATATACAGGTTGAAATAAAAAGCTCTTGGGAGTCTTTCCGCGTTTCGACCCCAAGAGCTTCTTCGAATTACTCCTCACACTAATTAAAGCTTACAGCTTCTTCTCCCCAAAAATTATCTATCCCCGTGACACTTTCAACACCGTCACAAAAGTGGCTCCTCATCCAAATTAGCTGTCACTTCGGCATCGCGCTGTTCGCGCTGCAAAATCTGGGTCATAGCTTGGCGTAAAGCTTTTTCGTCATCAACGATCAGAATCTTAGCCCTGGTGGTGCAGCAGTTGGCGATGAATGGCGCAATTGTTCCCGCGCAAAAATTATGCCAAATCAGTGTCAGCCATCAACGTCTACCAAAAATCATTGCGAAATTAATGTCCTACCCCTCATTTTGCTGGAGTTGAGGGTTCAGTATCTTGTAACTGAAGCGCTGTGTCGATTACAGTACGGGCATTTTCTGCTTTGATTTTGGCTTCTTTATAGTTAGCTGAAGCTGTAGCAAAATCTTTAAGAACTTTGAAGCTACCTTTAAGCAACTCCTTAAACTGGTCTGGCTCCTGCTCGATAGGAGTGTCTATAAACAAGATGTCTAAATCTTTTCGAGCTTTGATGGCTGATTGATGCAATTCTTGCACCTTAATCTTTAAGTTCGCCAGGTTATTGAGTTCCCGTACAGCCCTGATGACAGCGTCTTCCTCTGCTGCGTCAGCATTCTCTGCATCAATATCTCCTTCTTTGACTTCAATCAGCTGCTCTGAGCTTAACCCATCTGGTAACTCAGTCGGCAGTTCGTCAGTATCCATAAGTTCTATGATTTTGTCCATAGCCCTCTGACGTGTTGCAGGTGAGTCCTTGCCTCTGACAGTAACGCTGAATTCTGGGCATTCAGCAATCGTGTATTTCGCCATTTTCTTTGGATTATCCTCAAGAGCGTTAGTTAACAGTTTATGAGAGGAGATGGGGAAGAGATAGGGCGACGCATAAATTCAGATATTTCATCTCCTTTCTGCTCCCCCAGGCTGTTTGAGCTATCTTTCGCTTGGCAGAAATATTAAATTTTTTCAAAAAATGGTAGCGAAAATCAGCTGAACAGGCTTAGAATAATTAAGAACGGTTAAGAATCGTAAACTGGATTGACATTCCAGGACTTTCCTGCCCTAACCGTAGCTGTAAAATAGCTAAGTAGAGGGGTTAGATCAAAAACTGTACTTATTCCATTGGAGATTTGTTGTAATGACAATAGCAGTAGGACGCGCACCCAGTACAAGAGGGTGGTTTGACGCCCTAGACGACTGGCTCAAGCGAGACCGATTCGTGTTCATCGGTTGGTCAGGAATCTTGCTATTCCCCTGCGCCTACCTGGCGCTAGGAGGATGGCTGACGGGCACAACATTCGTGACATCATGGTACACACACGGACTGGCATCATCATACTTAGAAGGGTGTAACTTCCTGACAGTAGCAGTGAGCACGCCACCGGACAGCATGGGACACTCATTGCTGTTTTTGTGGGGACCAGAAGCGCAGTGGGACTTCACGCGCTGGTGTCAGCTAGGGGGATTGTGGACATTTGTAGCGCTGCATGGAGCCTTTGCACTGATCGGGTTCATGCTGCGGCAATTTGAGATCTCGCGCCTGGTGGGAATTCGACCCTACAACGCGATCGCCTTTTCTGCCCCAATCGCAGTATTTGTGTCAGTGTTCTTGCTCTATCCCTTGGGACAATCCAGCTGGTTTTTTGCTCCCAGCTTTGGGGTAGCGGCAATTTTCCGTTTCATCCTATTCATCCAAGGTTTCCACAACTACACCCTCAACCCGTTCCACATGATGGGAGTGGCAGGAGTATTAGGAGGAGCGCTGTTGTGTGCCATTCATGGAGCGACAGTGGAAAACACGCTGTTTGAAGATGGGGATAAAGCTAGCACCTTCCGTGCCTTCAACCCCACCCAAGCAGAAGAAACCTACTCGATGGTGACAGCGAACCGTTTCTGGTCGCAGATTTTCGGGATTGCCTTTTCCAACAAGCGTTGGTTGCACTTTTTCATGCTGTTTGTGCCCGTGACCGGCTTATGGATGAGTGCGATTGGGATTACCGGATTAGCACTGAACTTGAGGGCGTATGATTTCGTCTCGCAAGAGTTGCGGGCGGCGGAAGACCCTGAGTTTGAGACTTTCTACACCAAGAACATTTTGCTGAATGAGGGGATGCGGGCCTGGATGGCTCCCCAAGACCAACCCCATGAGCAATTCCTATTCCCTGAGGAGGTACTGCCCCGTGGAAACGCCTTATAATTCATCTTTTAACAGTTCTTTGACCCTGGGAGGCGGTCGCGACCTAGAGTCGTCTGGTTTTTCCTGGTGGGCTGGTAATGCCCGTCTGATCAACTTATCGGGTAAGCTGTTGGGCGCCCATGTTGCCCATGCTGGTTTGATTGTCTTCTGGGCTGGAGCGATGACTTTATTTGAGGTCGCTCACTTTATTCCAGAAAAGCCCATGTACGAACAGGGCTTGATTCTGCTACCTCATTTGGCAGCCCAAGGTTGGGGTGTTGGTCCTGGCGGTGAAGTTGTTGATACTTTTCCCTACTTTGTCGTCGGTGTGCTGCACCTGATTTCCTCAGCCGTGCTGGGTCTAGGCGGTATCTATCATGCTGTCCGTGGTCCTGAAACCCTAGAAGAATACTCTTCCTTCTTCGGTTACGACTGGAAAGACAAGAACAAGATGACCAGCATTCTTGGATTTCACCTAATTATCCTGGGAATCGGCGCCTTCTTGTTAGTACTCAAAGCCATGTTCTTTGGTGGTTTATATGACACTTGGGCACCTGGTGGTGGTGATGTCCGGGTCATTACTAACCCAACTCTGAATCCGGCTGTCATCTTCGGTTACGTAATCAGATCTCCCTTTGGTGGTGAAGGTTCAATCGTCAGCGTCAATAACTTGGAAGATGTCGTCGGCGGTCACATTTGGGTTGGTCTGATCCTAATCTTTGGCGGTATTTTTCACATTCTCACCAAGCCTTTTGCCTGGGCTCGTCGCGCCTTCATCTGGTCAGGAGAAGCATACCTCTCCTACAGCTTGGGTGCAGTCTCCCTAATGGCCTTTATTGCCACCTGCTACGTCTGGTTCAATAACACCGTTTACCCCAGCGAATTTTATGGTCCTACGGGTCCGGAAGCGTCTCAAGCTCAAGCACTCACCTTCTTGATTCGCGACCAACGTTTGGGTGCAAACGTGGGTTCTGCTCAAGGTCCGACTGGTTTGGGTAAGTACCTGATGCGCTCTCCCACTGGTGAAATCATCTTCGGTGGTGAAACAATGCGCTTCTGGGATGTCCGCGCTCCTTGGTTAGAGCCCCTACGCGGTCCTAACGGTCTAGACTTGGATAAAATCAAGAACGATATTCAGCCCTGGCAAGCACGCCGTGCAGCTGAGTATATGACTCATGCACCTCTAGGTTCTTTGAACTCTGTTGGTGGTGTGGCTACGGAGATTAACTCTTTCAACTTTGTGTCTCCGCGTTCTTGGTTAGCTACCTCTCACTTTGTGCTCTTCTTCTTCTTCCTAGTAGGACACTTGTGGCATGCAGGTCGTGCTAGAGCCGCAGTTGCTGGTTTCGAGAAAGGGATTAACCGTGAAACTGAGGCAGTGCTATCTATGCGTGACCTCGACTAATGCGGTAGCTACTTTTTTGTTCTCGTGTTGAGATAATTAAAGGGCTCCTGGTTTCCTCAGGAGCCTTTTTTCGATAATGAGAATTGATGACTCAAGCTATTGGTTTATCAACCATGCATGATTCTGACTTGACAGGCTCTTTGGTGTGGACGCCTGAAGCCGAGGTAAAGCTCAAAAATATTCCCTTCTTCGTGCGGGCACAAGCTCGTCAACGGATTGAACACCTGGTACGTGCATCTGGGCAGGAAATTGTCACAGTTGAGTTGGTCGAGCAGGCAAGGGCTGAGTTTGGGCAGTGAAAGCGTACTAGTCACTCTCAGCGGATTACTGCTATAAAAGCAGCATTAGTCAATTGCTATTTGATGTCATTGAGAACTATATAATGGACAGCCATGAAACATTGAAACATCCAACGTAAGGTTTGGCGTGCAGATACTTTGCCGCGTTGGTTCGGCAAGGTTTGATTTGCCTGCTGTAGTGCGGGAGTGGAGTTGACGTTGTCCCAGGTTGTACACCAGCAAACATAACCCATTGACCATGCCAAATGGCGGTTGTCTTACTTAGACTACTAAAAATAGTACTTAGGCGCTAGGTCAAAATCTTGGTTTTGACAGGTTTGCTAATAATGAAATTGGTTATAAGTAGACATACATACTTTAGTATTAATATTGACAAGCCTAGAACATTGTTGTACCTTGATAAAGGTTTTATCTACGTGGATGGAGTCAGCATTGAAAGAGAAAAGTAGTAAGGAGAAGAGGAAAAAAATTAAAGAAGCATTGACAAAGCGGAATACATTCCCAGTAAACCTCTTTCCAAAGGGTGTAAAAGATTTGAGAAGATCTATTCGTTCAATATTTCAGCTTGAGGGGTTTGACATTGAAGGTGGTGCAAGCAAATCTATTAAGGAACAAGCCTTTGATATTGTTGCTAAAATATATTGTAAAGCTGTTAGCATAGAAGAATTTCAGGAAAAAGTAAGCCTTGCTCTAGAAGCTGTATATGATAACAAAGGTGAAATATTGAATTATGCTAAAGCTTTCCGAAGAGACGAACCATTGAAATCAAAAGGAGCGCGAAATTCTATCCTAAAGAAGATCAGAGAAATTATCTGTCGTGTAGCAGAATTAGAGTTTGTCTGTGAGTAAAGAGTTACTTTACTGAGGTATCTATGTTGTTTTCAGATGCTCAAGAGGCAAAGAAGAAAAGCCTTGACTTGACAATTGAGCTGGTGAAGCAGCAGATAACCTTGGCATCAGTAATTGTAGGTTTTGCTGTAAATTTTTCTAGAGGTGGATTACCGTCTAATATTGCATCAAACATTATACTCATTAATATTTTTAAAGCCTCAATTGCATCTCTTACTCTCAGTTTTCTTTGTGGAGTTATTACAATTTCATTAATATCTGTTGGAGTCAGAAAAAATCAGGTTGATAGTGTTCTCAGGATAAAGAGAGTTGGTTCTTTAGGCATTATTCAAGGATTTCTTTTCGTGTGCGGTGTTATTTTATTAGCTGTGTTCATTATAAGTGCAACATAGTAGCTTTTTCCTGATGGGAAGCGTAACAAACAGTATCTTGTTGCAATTTCATTTGAAAATAGCTGTGGAAGCAGAAGGGGAAAATATTATATTTCCTAAATGGTTCAAGAATAGAGAGTTCTGTTTTACTTATATATTGTACCCAGAAAATTGAATTTCAATTACGTGACTAGGTATGAAATCATGGCGTTACAGGTTAAACAGTTGCAGAAGAAGCAGATGGCTCAAATGAACTAGGTATTTTCAAACCTTTGCTCTGATCGAGTTTTATTCCTAATGATTTAGTGTGACAGTTAAAGGGTGGAAAGTGGGGTCTATGTTAGAAGCGTAGCCCACGCTCTTAAAATCCATCACCAAATGTGTTGCTATTGGTGATGAATTCACGTCAATGAGGTACTCTATCTGTTGTCCCAAACGTGAGGAGTCTGATGCTATTCCGTCGAAAGCGTCCTTCTGATGCCAGGTCCGAATTTCCTAATAAAAATCTGAGCTGGCTCAGGACAACCACTGGAGCTAACTCCACCGGAAAGTTAAGTCTTGCCATTGTGGCTGACTTGCTTGCTTTAATCCTGCCCTTAGTCTTCTCATCACCCTTAGTGGCGGAGCCGACTTTGGCTCAATCATTTCAACAGCCTGATTCTTCGCCAGTTCTCAGTTCTGACTCGACATCTGCTACAGATCAACCTTTAACGCAAACTTGTGATAGCGGTACCTCTTCCCTTCAACTTGCCAATCTTGTTGGTAGTTGGGTACAGGCAGCGAACTGGGTTGAAAAACCTGAAGTTGGTATGCATAGGTTGATCCAGAAATTTGGTCCTCAGCTAATGGCATACCTGAATCCTAGCCCTTGGCCAGAGATCAATCAACGGGCACGACTAGCGAGGGTACCTGTGATCATGTACCACGATATTCTGCCAGAGAAGGAAGTGTTTTTTGACATCACTCCAGAAGAGTTTGAACAACAGCTACGGCTGATTCATGACAATGGTCTGACACCAATTAGTCTTGCCGAGCTGGTTGCCCATTTAAGAACGGGACTGCCACTGCCAGACAAGCCAATTCTGCTAACTTTTGATGATGGCTATGAAAGCGCTTATAGATACGTCTATCCTTTGCTAAAACAGTATGGCTATCCGGCTGTTTTTTCAATTTATACCAAAAATATAGGAATCGATACTGGTAGAGAACATGTAACTTGGGACCAACTGCGAGAGATGGCAGCTAACCCCTTAGTCACAATTTCAGCTCACAGTGTCACTCACCCCCATGATGTAACTGCTTTGTCAGACGCCCGCCTCAGAAGAGAGATAGTCCAGTCTAAACGCATCATTGAATCTAAGCTAGGTATTCCCATCCGTTACTTTACCTATCCAGAAGGAAAGTACGATGCGCGAGTGGAAAAGTTTGTGCAAGAGGCAGGCTATGTAGCGGCACTGACAATGAATGACTTTGAAGACCGCTTTGCTGGACAGTCAAAAAATTTACTAGCAATCGATCGCATTGGGCAATCTGGTTTACAAAACGCGATCGCTCAAGCCTGGGGAGGACCAAAACTGGCAAATTGGAGTGGAGGGTTTGACTTTAATAGCCCGATCAAAATAACTAGAGTCACTATTGATAGAAACCGACTCATGATGGTTTCCGGCGGTAGACCAATCACAATTCATGCCAATAGCCGCTATCAAGTCCCCCAGATTATAGCTGGCACGAATGCAACTGCTGCTGTTGATGGCGGCTTTTTCTCAATGCGTTACTTGAATTCTAATGAAATGATTGGACCAGTGCTGAGTCAAAACGAACACAAATTCATCCCTGGTCTGAAGTATGAAAACACAAGATCTGTCGGACGACCACTGGTACTCATCAGCCCACGAGCTGTGAAATTTATTCCTTTCGACCAGACTAAGCACAACACCCTTGCAGGCATTCAAGCTGAAATGCCAAATGTCACTGATGCCTTTATCGCCGCTGCTTGGCTTGTCAAAGATAGTCAACCACAACCTGCCAAGAATTTCGGCAATTTGGTGGATTTTGCCGTAGCTCGTAATCGCGCTTTCTGGGGAATTAACCAGCAGGGACAACCAATGATTGGTGTCACTTTGAACCTAGTTGACGCAATATCGCTAGGAAAGAGTCTCGCTAAAGCGGGGTTTAGAGATGCAGTTATGGTTGACTCTGGTGCCAGTAGTTCGCTCGCCTACAAAGGTAAATCCCTGATGGCAAATTTAGTTGGCTATGAGTTGCGCCCAGTGCCTCACGTAGTTGCTCTCATTGCCCCCCCATCAGCGAGTAATACCTGTGTTGCAGCAGCTGCAAAACTCCCTTAGATTGCCCCCCATCCTGGTGGCGGGAGCGGTACCTGCTCATTCGTTTGCGATTGAGAAACTCTCTGCATACTGGCTGAGAGCCAGATAAACATTTCCTGGAAGTTCAGCCCTTTAAGCTTCAAAGGCGTTCTCACAACGATTTGGCTTAAACGAGTTAAATTCGCATCCTCTACCCCCACTGCAAAAAAGGCAACGCGCTGACTTTCTTCTTCCTGTTGCAGGCGTTGCGCCGCCGCTTCTACCACATTATCTGACTCTCCTTGCGGCTCTCCATCTGTGATCAAAAATACCCAGGGGCGATAATACGCTACCCCGTTATTACGGTATTGGGCTTTGCGGTCTTGGACTAGATCCAGCGCCTTATGAATTCCAGACCCCATATGGGTTAAGCCCCCAGCTACTAGAGTTGGAGGGTCAAACTGGTCGGCTGTGACAAAATCTTGGACAACCTCCACCTCACTGTTAAACGATACAATTGCGACTTCAACTCGCTTTTTTGCAATATCGTCCCGGTTAAGCTCCTCCTTAAATGTGTGTAACCCGGCATTTAAGGCATCTATAGGTGCGCCGTTCATAGAGCCAGAAGCATCTAGTAACAAGACACATGGGCATCGAGGCTCTGGATTCTCGGCAAATTCAATAACATCCTCAAGTCTTAGGGTTTCAGGCATAGCTTTTTTGACGGTTTATATCAGCATTCTTAGTACCGTAGAACTAGTATGCCTGAATTGAAGTGCTAGTCTCAAGCTAAATTTGATTCACCTACCGCCACGCGGGGTAGCCGATGCTTGAAGCCGCAAAGAATTTCCCAAGAAATCGTACCTAATGTGGTTGCCCAATCATCAGCTGAGATTTGTTCTTTGCCCTCGGATCCTAAAAGTGTGACCTCTTCCCCTACAGTGAGGTTGCCGATCTCACTGACATCTAGCATGAGCTGATCCATCGTTATCGCCCCAACCTGTGGTACTCGCTGACCGCGAAGCAGTACCGTCATTCTATTAGAAAGGTTGCGAGGTACGCCATCAGCGTAACCAATACCGACAACAGCCAAGCGCATTTCCCTTTCAGTTATGAATTTATGACCGTAACTCACGCCTGTCAGGGGCAGAACGCTCTTCACCTGAGTCACCCGCGCTTTGACTTGTAGGGCTGGTTTGAGATCGACCGTATCTCTCAAATGAGTACCTGGGTAGAGGCCATACATGGCTAAACCACTCGCACCATGTCGTAATGTAGTGCTTTATCAGTTAGGGTAGCAGCTGAGTTAGCTAAATGCCTTGGCGGTAGAGGCATCTCAGTGGCAATTTGGGCAATAACCTGGTCAAACCTTGCTTGCTGCTGCCTCATCACCGTTTGGTCAAGATTCTCTGCCGTTGCTAGATGGGAGTAAATGCTTTTAATTTCTAGATTAGGCAACCGTCGCACGAGCCGTACAAATTCCGCTGCTTGTTGCCAAGATGGTCCAAGTCGTGACATTCCCGTATCAAACTTTACATGAACTGGCAGAGGATTGAAGCTGCGAGAACTGGCAAAGCTGCCACTTAACGTTTCTGAAAACATCAGAGCTTGTTGCGGGTGATAGAGCGTCGGCTGTAATTGCCAGCAGGCGATCACGTGAATTTGCTCCAAAGTATGAGTTGCGCCCAAAATAATGATAGGAGCTTTAATGCCAGCTTTTCGTAGTTCAATGCCCTCCGGCACTGTTGCCACACCTAACAAACTGGCACCAGAACCTATGACAGTTTTTGCTACGGTTACTGCTCCATGACCATAAGCATCTGCCTTGACCACTGCTAATAACTCAGTCTGAGGTGATAGAAGGGATTTCAGCTGCTTGATATTGTGTGCTAGTGCAGCTGTATCTATTTCCACCCATGCACGCTGGCGCAGCTCATCACCAGCACCGTATTGCTGCTCTGTCCTTACTAAAAGCTCGGTCTGCTCCCAGCTCAATACCATGTCTTCTACATCTCCCTAACACCCATGGAATATTTATACTCTCCTCATTGTCCTAACTCCAGCGAGAGTGTGCTAAATCTATTCTTGTCAAGAGTCGCAACAAAAAGCGCAGAGCGAGATGTAGTTGTGTTACTATCTGTAAAAAATATTGGCTTGAGCGATCATCAATGGGCAAGGTTTTAGTCCTCAACGCCTCTTACGAACCGCTCAATATTACGAGCTGGCGGCGGGCAGTCGTTCTGTTAATCAAAGGTAAAGCTGAGCGGGTTGAGTACAACGGTAAGTACGTTTACTCTGAATTCCCTCTCCCAACCGTGATCCGGCTACGTCATTATGTTAGGGTTCCTTATAAAGAGATCCCCTTGACACGCCGCAATATTCTCCACCGCGATGGTCATGCTTGTCAGTACTGCGGCTACACGGGTGACGATTTGACGCTAGATCATGTGACTCCACGCTCTCGGGGTGGTGGTGATACCTGGGAGAATATAGTGACTGCCTGCGTCCGCTGTAATGTCAGGAAAGGCAGTCGAACGCCTATTGAGGCCAATATGATGCTGCACCATCCTCCCAGAAAGCCCTACAGTAGCCTCTACTTTGAAGTGAGCAAGCACCTTAAAAGCGGACTACACGAGGAGTGGCAAAAGTATATCATTGGTCTCTAATGCTTCAGGGTTGAGGGCTACGAAGACATAAGCTGGGAGACTGATGCAATGTCTTAGTTTTTTCTGCGAGAATTGAAGTCTGCACATACTTAGGTCAATACCACGTTCCGGTCTTTCACAATAGCATATACCTCACACACTCACAACAACATTATTCATGGACTCGAACTCACTCAAGCTGCTGGAAATGCCATCAAAAAAAGGTTTCACACCTTCAAGCAGTACTCAAGGTCAGATATCCCAGGCTGAATTGATTCAGGAGCCTCCACTAGCACTAGTAAATAGGGAATCTGAGAATCCCGGAATTCAACGCTGCATCCCAACAGGGTTAAATCAAAAGGTGGAAGCTTTACAGCAGATGCTAGAGCGGCATCGGCAAGAACGACAGTTAGTGATCCTACAAGATTTCCCTGATCCTGATGCTCTCTCCTCTGCCTGGACTTATCAGTTGATTGCCCAACAATATGATATTCAGTGCGACATCGTATATGCTGGCACCCTCAGCCATCAGGAAAACATTGCCCTAGTTAAGCTGACTGGCTTACCTGCCCAGCGTTGGACAGCTCAGACAACGAAGACAAAGGACTTATCGGTTTATAAAGGCTACGTCCTGATTGATACTCAGGGAACGACAAGCCAGCTTCTGCCACTGGTACAAGAGGCAGGTGTACCAGCGCTTGTCATCGTTGACCACCATGCTAAACAAAACGACATACAAGTAGAGTTTCTTGATATCCGTCCAGATGTGAGAGCAACTGCCACCATTTTTACTCAGTACTTACAGGCTGGTTTGCTCACGCTTGATAGCAGTGTTAGCCAACATGTGAAATGTGCCACTGCCTTGATGCACGGAATCAGGTCCGATACGATGCGGCTGATGCAAGCCCAAGAAGAAGATTTTCTAGCAGCTGGATACCTGAGCCGATTCTATGATGCCCAGTTATTAAATGCTGTTTTGCAGGCAACACGTTCTAAAAGGGTGATGGACGTGATTGAACGCTCGATCAAAAATCGAGTTGTGCAAAACAGCTTCTCCATAGCTGGTGTAGGTTACCTCCGCTACGATGACCGCGATGCCATCCCCCAAGCCGCTGACTTTCTCGTAACTGAAGAAAACGTCCACACAGCTGTTGTCTACGGTATTGTCCATGACAAAGATGAGGAACTAGAAGTTGTAGTTGGCTCTCTTAGAACAAATAAACTCACTCTCGATCCCGATGAGTTTATTAAAGAAGCCTTTGGGCAAGACAACCAGGGACGTTTCTTCGGCGGTGGACGTCCAGGCGCAGGTGGTTTTGAGATTCCCATGGGCTTCCTATCTGGAGACAATGAGAATGCTGCCTATGCCAAGATGAAATGGGAAGTCTTTGATACTCAGATCAAGCAGAAGCTATTAAGGTTAGTCAATCCTAATGACAACCTGATTGAAACTGAGTAGAAGAACCGTGGAACTGTACTTGATCCGCCATGGTATAGCTGTAAATCGGGATAGCGATATTCTAGATGAGGAGCGGATGCTCTCCCTAGAGGGACGGCAAAAGACCCAGAAAGTAGCAAAGCGATTAGAAGAGCTGGGTCTACGGTTCAATTTGATTTTAACGAGTCCTCTAGTGCGATCACATCAGACGGCGGAGATCTTGCAAAGCTATGGACTGAGCCGCCAGCTAGAGGTGGCTAATGCTCTGGCTCCTTGTGGCGATATCCAAGACTGGCTTGACTGGTTAGAGCAATGGCAGCAGGCTGCCTCCGGCTCCTTAGTACTAGCTCTTGTCGGTCATCAGCCTAACTTGTCTCAGTGGGCAGAAATCTTAGTTTGGGGTGAAGCTCGAAATGTTATATCTCTGAAAAAAGCCGGTATCATTGGTTTGAAACTTCCAGAAACCGAATCGCCAGTGGGCACAAGCCAACTTTTTTGGCTCACCCAGCCTAAATTTTTGCTCTAACTGGCATCCGGTATTTTTACTGTAAATCCGGTGACATCACACTATGTTCTGGTAAGTTAGCTTGATACTGTTCTATTCAAGCAGTTGCTATGGCTAATATGTCCGTTTGCGAATTTAGGCCAGGTTTAGAAGGCATTGCTGCCGCTCAATCCAGTATCAGTTGCGTTGATGGGCAAAAGGGGATACTGGAGTATCGCGGCATCCGCATTGAAGAGCTGGCTGAAAAGAGTAACTTTCTAGAGACTGCTTATCTCTTAATTTGGGGAGAACTGCCAACTAAGGAAGAGCTAGAGGCATTTGAGCATGAGATTAGGTACCATCGGCGGATCAAGTATCGCATTCAGGATATGATGAAGTGCTTTCCTGAAAGTGGTCATCCGATGGATGCCCTACAAGCCTCAGCCGCCGCTTTAGGCTTGTTTTATGCTCGCCGTGACTTAGATAATCCTGTATATATCCGGGCAGCCGTAGTTCGTCTCTTGGCAAAAATTCCCACAATGGTGGCAGCGTTCCAACTGATGCGGAAAGGGAACGAACCAGTACGACCGCGTGACGATCTGAGCTACGCTGCTAATTTTCTTTATATGCTCAACGAACAGGAAACCGATCCGCTGGCAGCTCATATTTTTGATATCTGCCTGCTGCTCCATGCCGAACATACGATGAATGCTTCTACCTTCAGTGCGCGAGTGACAGCTTCAACACTAACTGACCCCTATGCCGTAGTCGCTTCAGCAGTGGGGACATTAGGAGGACCACTCCATGGTGGAGCCAATGAAGAAGTTATCGGCATGTTGGAGGAAATTGGTTCAGTTGAGAATGTGCGTCCCTATCTAGAAGACTGCCTGGAACGCAAGGCTAGGATTATGGGATTTGGGCATCGTGTTTACAAGGTGAAAGATCCACGAGCAACAATTCTGCAAAGTTTAGCGGAAAAGCTGTTTGAGAAGTTTGGACATGATAAGTACTATGACATCGCTTTAGAGATGGAACATGTGATTGAGGAAAGGTTGGGTCAAAAGGGGATTTATCCTAATGTTGACTTTTATTCTGGTTTAGTATATAGAAAGCTGGGAATACCAACCGACTTGTTCACGCCAGTGTTTGCGATCGCTCGCGTTGCTGGTTGGCTAGCCCACTGGAAAGAGCAACTGGCAGAAAACCGCATTTTCCGTCCCACCCAGGTGTATAACGGTCTTCACAATTCCCATTACATCCCCATGGAAAAACGCTCACTTTTAGGCAAAGACCATCAAACGATATACTAGGCAATGGAATAGTCAGTAAGAAATCTTCATAAAGAGTGGAATGGCAACTAGCCATTTATTTAACGGGGTGAATTGAGAATGGATGTAGGAATCGACCTCGAAGGGAGTTTTATTCAATCCGTTACAGATTTGGGAGTGCCAGCTGGGGCAGCTAAAGCCATCTGGATGCCACTGCCAATGATATTAATGCTGATTGGAGCTACAGTAGGAGTACTGGTAACCACATGGCTAGAGCGGAAAATTTCAGCAGCAGCACAGCAGCGGATTGGTCCTGAATACATGGGACCTTTTGGGTTGCTGGTTCCGGTAGCAGATGGTTTAAAGCTCGTCTTTAAGGAAGATGTGGTTCCGGCTAAGGCAGACCCTTTATTATTTACCCTCGGACCAATCCTGGTTGTGATTCCAGTGTTCCTGTCTTACCTAATTGTGCCGTTCGGACAAAATCTGGCAATCGCTAATGTCGGGACTGGAGTTTTTTTGTGGATTGCTTTATCGAGCGTTCAACCAATTGGCTTGTTGATGTCTGGCTATGCCTCGAATAACAAGTACTCTCTCTTGGGGGGATTGAGGGCAGCTGCTCAGTCAATCAGTTATGAAATTCCCTTGGCGCTTGCCGTCTTGGCGATCGCCATGATGTCTAATAGTTTAAGCACCATCGACATTGTGGAACAGCAATCTGAATACGGTCTTCTAGGGTGGAATGTATGGCGGCAACCCATCGGTTTTATCATCTTTTGGATTGCGGCTCTCGCGGAATGTGAACGGCTTCCCTTTGACCTACCAGAAGCTGAAGAAGAATTGGTAGCTGGATACCAAACTGAATATGCAGGGATGAAATTTGGTCTGTTTTATCTGGGATCTTACGTTAACCTAGTCCTTTCAGCTCTACTGGTAGCAGTTTTATATCTAGGTGGCTGGAGTCTACCAATTCCGATTAGCATGGTTGCTGGCTGGCTGGGGGTTAGTGAAACAAGTCCGTGGTTAGAAATTATTGATGCCTCATTAGGTATCACTATGACTATACTCAAGGCTTACTTCCTTGTCTTTTTAGCCATTCTGCTACGCTGGACTGTTCCTAGAGTACGTATTGACCAGTTACTTGACTTAGGGTGGAAGTTCCTGCTGCCAGTAGCCCTGGTGAATCTGCTGTTAACTGCAGCCCTCAAATTAGCTTTCCCTATTGCCTTTGGCGGCTAGCGATTGTTAATCGATGAGCTATCTAGAATCACTAGGCTGAAAGAAAACGTGATAAGAAGTGAAACAAGATGCTAAAGTTCCTCAAGCAAGTTGGCGATTACGCTAAAGAAGCTGTGCAAGCTGGTCAGTATATAGGTCAAGGGTTAGCCGTAACCTTCGACCACATGCGGCGCAGACCGATTACCGTACAGTATCCTTACGAGAAGCTCATTCCTTCAGAGCGGTTTCGAGGGCGGATTCACTTTGAATTTGATAAATGCATTGCTTGTGAAGTTTGTGTTAGGGTTTGTCCGATCAACTTACCTGTAGTGGATTGGACATTTGACAGAGCCAGCAAAAAGAAAAAGCTCAATCACTACAGTATTGATTTCGGAGTTTGCATTTTCTGCGGTAACTGCGTGGAGTATTGCCCAACTAACTGTTTATCCATGACAGAAGAGTACGATCTCTGCACTTACGATCGGCATCAGTTGAACTACGATAATGTGGCTCTCGGTCGCCTGCCTTACAAGGTAGTAGATGACCCAATGGTCACACCTTTACGCGAACTAGTCTACTTACCCAAAGGTGTCATGGACCCTCATGGCGTGCCTGCTTCTTCCCGTCGCGCTGGTACAATTCCAGCAGAATTGGATGAGCAAGAAGCAGCCAGCAACTAAATTTTGAAGGAGAATCAGCAGCTGTGAATTTAGCGACAGGAGTACAAGTTGTTTCATTTGGCATCTTAGCTGTGATGATGATAGGAGCCGCACTAGGAGTCGTGCTGCTGTCTAACATTGTTTACTCGGCTTTTTTGCTTGGAGGCGTGTTTGTCAGCATAGCTGGGATGTATCTGCTACTTAATGCTGATTTTGTGGCAGCAGCACAAGTGCTCATTTACGTCGGGGCAGTGAACGTTCTCATTTTGTTTGCCATTATGCTGGTCAATAAGCGGCAAGATTTTATACCTTTACCTAGAGCCTGGGTACGTCAAGTGCTAACAGCAGTTGTTAGTCTCGGCTTGTTCATACTCTTAAGTACAATGGTGCTGGCAACGCCTTGGTCATTTTCCACAGGTCCTGCCGCTGGTGATAATTCAATTGTTCTGATCGGACAACATTTCTTTAGCGACTTTTTGTTGCCATTTGAATTAGCATCGATCTTGTTATTGATAGCAATGGTGGGAGCAATTATCTTAGCTCGACGGGAATTTTTACCCGAGCAGACACTCGCAACTGAGCTAGAACAGCCTGTCTTAACGCTACCAGAGCGTCCACGGCAACTCGTTTCCGTAGCAAGTGACCGGAATAGCTCTTTAGATAAAGTGGAACGGCAAAAATAGAAAATATCAACAGTTCTAGGCTGTTTTTTTAGAGAACGCGAGAGGATTCATGCAACTCCAGTATTTCTTGTTACTATCAGCTGCTTTATTCTGCATTGGTATATATGGCTTGATCACTAGCCGCAACGCTGTGAGAGTCTTAATGGCAATTGAATTACTGCTTAATTCTGTAAACCTCAATCTCATGGCGTTTTCCAATTTTCTAGATACCGAAGCGATTAGAGGTCAAGTCTTCACCGTCTTTGTGATCACTGTTGCCGCAGCTGAGGCAGCCGTCGGGCTAGCAATTGTCCTCACCATCTATCGTAACCGCGATACAGTGGACATGGAGCAGTTTAATCTTTTGAAGTGGTAGTGATGAAGTGCAGCTAAAGCAGGTCATTATCGCTCATAAAGCTGGGGACCCTTTGAGCCGTCGCTGGGCTGAAACCTGTGCACATCAATTAGAAAGCAGTGGCTGTCGAATTCTCATGGGACCAAGCGGACCAAAGGATAATCCATATCCAGTCTTTTTGGCGTCGGCGACATCTCCCATTGATTTGGCTTTAGTTTTAGGTGGTGATGGTACAGCACTGACGGCCGCAAGACACCTGGCTGCAGATGGAATTCCAATCCTGGCAGTGAATGTCGGAGGACATTTAGGCTTCTTGACTGAAGCTTTCGAGGAATTTAAGGACTCGGAGCAGGTTTGGAGGCGGCTTTTGGAAGAGCGTTATGCGATCCAGCGGCGGATGATGCTACAGGCAGCAGTCTTTGATGGCGATCGGATGAACTTGGAACCAGCAAGCGATTCCTTCTTGGCACTGAATGAAATGTGTATCAAACCCGCTTCAGCTGAGCGGATGCTAACCTCTGTGCTAGAGATGGAAATTGATGGGGAAATTGTCGATCAATATCAGGGGGATGGACTAATTATTGCTACACCTACAGGTTCTACCTCTTACACCGTAGCTGCGAATGGTCCCATTATTCACGATGGGATGAAAGCAATCACCATTACCCCCATTTGTCCTATGAGCCTTTCTAGCCGCCCCATAGTCTTACCTCCAGGCTCCGTTGTTAGCGTCTGGCCTCTAGCAGATTACGATCTGAGTACTAAGCTCTGGACAGATAGTGTGCTTGCTACCTCGATCTGGCCGGGGCAGCGAGTTGATGTCCGCATGGCAGACTATCAGGCAAAATTTATTGTTTTACGAGAAAACTATTCTTATTATCAAACTCTTAGAGAAAAGCTTCTATGGGCAGGAGCTAGGATTCACTACGATAATAATCATCGTCATAACTCAAAATCGTAAATAACGCTAATTAACCACAAAGACACCAAGAACACAAAGGAATTCTTTGTGTCTTCGTGGTTTAACATCATCAACTATGGCACAGAGCGACTACCCGAACCAACTACACCGATTTTGTGGCGATATGACAGTTCAGCCCCAAACCAACCAGAGGCGCTCACCAGCGTGCCGACAACTAGTGAAAGAATTATCCCAACAGGCAATATTGCCCCTGTATAACTGCCGCTAAGACGCAAACTGAAGTTAACAGCCGTCAAGGCTAAGATAGCTACGTTGAGTATCAGATGCGCCCAACCAGCCGTGCGCTTGCGGACTCGTTCTATGCGCACAAAGTCACTCATTCCAATCAAAGCTGCCACTATACCCCCTACTAAACCAGCCCCTAATAGCCAAACTGATGCTCTTGCCCAAAAGGGATCGCGAGTTAACCAGTATCCAAAGTCAGTACCCAATGCTCCAGCTAAGAAGGCAATGGGAAAGATGACACTCAATGGATGTAAGGGATGCCCAGCGATCGCCACTGTACTGGGCACGCCGGTATCGCGGTATTCCCTGTCATCGCTTTCAATAATTGGTGGAATGTTGGGGTAAGGTGATGTGTTAGTTTCTGATGTTTCCATAATTTCTCTCACTTGAAGCAGCTATTAGATTTGTGTTTACCGATTCGATGTTTTACTGGAGGGCATCTGCTCAACATGGGCGGCAGCTTGAAAGTTCAGTTTCCCTGCCTCCGCATCTATACTCCTAATTCGCAAAGACATCCCCTCCAGATTAAAGTTGCTCAGATCTAAAATCTTACTACTCTGGTCTACCAGTGCCTTTGTCAGCTCTGGTGATATCTCTTTTCCTTCACCATACTGGACATCTTTAAGCATAACGGCCTTACCGTTATCTGTAACACTAGGCACGGCTGCAAAGGCAATCTGCTCTGTTTCTCCGGTTTCATGCAGTAGCACCTGAGCTTTCAGCACTACTTTGCCCTCACCCGGCAAATGGAACTCTATCTGTTTTGCATCAACGGTCATTGGTTTTCCGTCTACATCAATCTTTAAATTTTTTAGCTTGCTGCCGACATATTCAGAGTTAAACGCATGGTTGACATCTGCTTCTGTTAAAACGACATGAGTCTCCGCATCCGTAGGCTTGTTGAGTTCAATCTTGCCCATAGCAGCGCTGAGAGGGTTGATTGCAACATTATCCATGTGCATATCCATCGCTTCCATGCGCAGGTCTTTCTGCATGACTAGACCTTTGCCTTCTACGTCAACTGAATCTACTTCACCTTGAACAAATTTAAGTGGATCTGTTTTGATATCTATATCTAATTCCACTACTTCATCTAGCTGACTAGACATACCAATCTCAGCTGCCTTGTTTAGCGCCTGCTCTCCCAATCCTGATTGCTCTGACATTACGTCACACCATTACTGATTCTTCTCTTACTTCGTCAATCTAGCGATTAGGATTAAATCTTGTATCTGCCCCACGGAGGAAGGGGGGCTTAGCATGAGTGGAAAGTAACAAGTGTCTTTAATCAAGTATTCGTTCTATTTTTATTCCTCTGGAGCTTTACAGTTGATCCGTCAAAAGAAAGATGGATTATACCTAACTCCTATGACAACCTGAAAAGTAGCTGCCCTTTAAAGATATAGGAAGGATACTCAAGAAATGGTAACCACACTAGACGATACTAAACGCTCTGCGATCGCTGTTAAGTTGGCTAATGTCAAAGCCATTCAAAACTTGCTTATTTCTAGTGAGCAAACCCTTCTTCAAGAGTCTACAGATCAAGATATCAACTCTCGTTTAAGGGATATGCTAGGTGACGATCAAAAGAATCTTGGTGTATTAGATACTGTCATCGTGCAGTATGGCGTTCAAGGTGAACCAAAGGAAACAACGAAGCAACTTATTGAGATGACCCAGAAGCTGATGTCCGGCTCTGAGCTAACCCTTTATGAAAAGTTTGCTCAACTTGAGTTATTCAAGCACGGACAGGTTATGGCTGGCATTGTTATTCACAAAGCTGCCCAACAAGTAGGCGCTGATGTTGAAGCTGCAATCACCCCTTTAAATACCATTAACTTTGAAAACCGGGCTCATCAGGAGCAACTGAAGGGAGTACTAGAGATCCTGGGCACACGCGAACTAACAGGCAAAGATGCAGATCAAGGCATCTGGGCACGTGTCCAAGACGCTATGGCAGCACTAACAGGGGCTGTTGGTAGTGCAGTTACCCAAGTCTCTGACAAGAAGGATATGAACATCCAGGATGTTCTTCGGATGGATCATACAAAAGTCAATACTCTTTTCATGGAACTTAATGGCACTAATGATCCTCAGAAAATCCAAGAGTATTTTGGCCAGATCTATAAAGACCTAACAGCACACTCCCTAGCAGAGGAAGAGGTTGTTTACCCCGCAGTCCGGCCTTACTACAGTGAAACTCAAGATTTGTATAATGAGCAGGGCGAAATTAAGGAAATGTTAGAGGAGATTAAAGCTATTAGCCCCTCCTCTCCTGAATTCAAGAACAAAGTTAATCAGCTGAAAGATGTCGTTATGCATCACGTCCGTCAAGAGGAGAGCGACGTGTTTGCTAAAGTCAGAGAAAACTTCAGTGACGAACAGAGTGAGCAACTAGCTACAAAGTTTAAATCAGCTAAGAGCAAGATTCAAGAAGAAATGGGTGTCGCTAAGAAATAGATATGTAATTCATCTTAGCAATGAAATAGACATTAAAAAGTGCTAAGATGAGTTTTGACGACCCACCCTTATAAATGGTGGGTTTATTTTCTTGAGAATTTTCACTTTAAAAATTTATGACATCTTCTGCTGAATTTATTGCTATAGGTCGGTAAAGTAAAGGATGAACACATAGGAGGTAAACAAAAAATGGATATCCTAGACCTAATTAAAAATGAACACCGTTGGATTGAAGCTCTATTTTTAGAGATTGAAGCCGCCAATGATACAGCAAAATTATACAATAGTTTTAATCAACTTGCTGAAGAGATCAACTTACATGCTGAAATTGAAGCGCAAATCTTTTACCCAGTGCTCCGTCAATGGGGAAGCGAAAATAAGCTAATTGATACAGCTCAAGGAGAGCATGATGAAGTTAGGCAAACGCTAGAAGAAATTGAGACTCTTAGTCCAACTTCTGAGGAGTTCCAAGCTCAGATCCAGGCTTTAAAACAGCTATTTCAACATCACATTCAGGAAGAAGA
The DNA here is from genome assembly GCA_019244235.1 of Chroococcidiopsidaceae cyanobacterium CP_BM_ER_R8_30. Lineage (GTDB taxonomy): Bacteria > Cyanobacteriota > Cyanobacteriia > Cyanobacteriales > Chroococcidiopsidaceae > JAFAVL01. The sequence continues at coordinate 24,934 of JAFASY010000264.1, read as the reverse complement.
GAACGAGTTGTTTTCCCAGGTACGCCAACATATCAGTGAGGCGAAACGGAGGCAGATGGCAAGCGAGTTTGCAGCAGCAAAAAGTAAACTCGCCAGTGATACATCAGTTGTGGGTTAGGAGTTTATCATTTTAGAGGCAGAAAGCTTTACTGCCCTTACTTAACAAGTGTTGTAAAGCAAGTTACTTTTTTGTTGACTAACCAGAGTAAGATGTCTCTTAACTAAGAGCCTTAAGCTGGGGCTATGCAAAATGCTTGATCATTCTGTCTCTATTCAGGCGGAGCAATTTCGGCGGCTTCAGTTGCAACTGCGCGATCGTTGGCGAACCATTGAGCTATTTGACCGCAGCGATGCAGATATTTTAGTTATTCCCTCCCTTAGTCTTGACCAGCGAGAACTGCTCAAGATTCAGGGTGTTGTCCACTACGAGGAGCGGCTTCTATTTTCGTTGATTCGCTTACAAAATCCCCGAACACGACTGATTTACGTTACCTCACAACCTCTCCACCCTAGTGTGATTGATTACTATCTACAGTTGTTACCTGGGATTCCGTTTTCTCATGCTCGCGATCGCTTGCTGCTACTTTCAACTTACGATTCCTCGCTCAAACCCCTAACTCAGAAAATCCTTGAGCGGCCTCGCCTACTTGAGCGGATTCGTCAAGCGCTCCAACCCGAAAATTCATACATGATTTGTTACAACACCTCAGCTTGGGAAGGTGAACTATCTGTACAGCTAGGTATTCCTTTATATGCTGCTGATCCGGAATTGCGGATTTGGGGAACCAAGAGCGGGAGTCGTCAAATCTTTGCCGAGAGTGGGGTGCCTCATCCAGACGGTAGCGGTAGCATCTGGAGTGCTTCAGAACTAGCTGTAGCAGCAGCTGAACTTTGGGAACGTCAACCAGCGCTAAAAAGGATGGTGGTCAAACTCAATGAAGGAATTTCTGGCGAGGCTAACGCACTGTTAGATCTTAGACCAATTCAAAGCGTCGCACCAAAGGCAGGATCTCATGCTGAACGGATAGCAGTCCTCGGTGATCGCTTTACATCTATGAGCTTTCAAGCACAATCCGAAACTTGGACCAACTTTTCTGAGCGTATTCCAGAGTTAGGAGCAATTGTGGAGGCATTTATTGAAGGAGAAGTAAAACGTTCTCCTAGCGTCCAAGGTCGCATCACACCTAATGGTGAAGTGGAAATCCTTTCGACCCACGACCAAATTCTCGGAGGTCCAGACGGTCATGTCTACCTAGGTTGTCGATTTCCAGCTGATCCAGCTTACCGATTGCGCTTACAGGACTTAGGACTAAAAATTGGTAGGAAACTAGCAGAAAAAGGGGTGCTAGAGCGCTTTGGAATCGATTTCATCGCCACTCAAGAGCCCAACACTACTGATGCAGAGTGGGAGTTCCAGGCAATTGAAATCAACTTGCGTAAGGGTGGCACAACCCATCCTTTCATGACGCTTAAGTTGTTAACTAATGGACGCTATGAACTCTCCACAGGACAGTTCTACAGTCAACAGGGACGCCCAAAGTACTACATTGCTACAGACAATCTACAAAAAGATCGTTATCGGGGTCTACTGCCAAACGATTTAATGGATATCATCGCCTATCACAAACTACACTTTGACACCGGGACCGAAACTGGCACAGTTTTTCATCTTATGGGTTGTCTTTCAGAGTTTGGTAAGTTGGGGTTGACAAGTATTGGCGATTCACCCCAACAAGCAGAGGAAATCTACAACCAGGTGGTTAATGTGCTAGATGCAGAGACTAAACCCAGTCTCAACCTTGACTTCAAGGTGTTCCCTAGTGCCCCAATAGCTTGGAATGGAAGAAGAGTGTAACCTAAATGTTGCGACTCTGGCAAGGCTGAGTACCGCACCAAACCTCTGCGATGATACAAATGTACTATAATAGAAGGGTAAGGTTATCGAGCCAATTCAAGTTCTGAAGGGTTCCAGCTTTTGCCATATGATCAAGCACTATATTCTCAGCCTCAATCCAACTGCCAAGCATGACTGGGACCGAACTGTTCTGCGAGATCCGATCGCAAGCAAGCGCCCAGAACTGGCAAAATTGATTGCCGAGGCAATTGGCGCAGAACCAGGCACTTACCTCGTGTCTGTAAATATCGATGTCAAAGTTTTGGAGCAAGCTCCCATAGCTCAAGCAGAGCAGTTGTCTCTGAGCGCCACTGAGCTTCCTCCCAACCATCTGAAACTCCAAGAACGGGTTGCTTAGTATTAGGAAGCGCGGCAAGGTGATTCTACATTCCCCTCTAGCCGCTGCTGTTTGTAAAGTTTTTAACTAAGATGATGCAATGATGCAACTTAATCATTACCCTACCGCGATTGCCCAGGCTGCACAGAGGGTGAATGAAATTGATGCCCAGTTGCTAGCGGTGCAGCGAGTTATTCACAGGATAGAAGGTCATGCCGAACGGGTAGCGGCATTTGAGCCTGAGCTAAAAAATGACAATCAGCGAAAAGCCCGTCGCTTTGAAGTATTGTTGACCGATCAGGAGTATCAAAAAGCGGTGGATACGGTGCTGCGACTAACTGCCGAAAAAGCTAACGCTATGGCGCATTTGGAATATTTGCGTAATCAATTCAGCGTTGCTAAGTTGGAAACAAGAAGAGCGATCGCTCAGCAACTCACCGACTTTGAGTCTCGCGAATTGGTGGGTTTGTAATCAGAGTTAGCCTCGCGACTGATGGCTAAAACGAGGTGTGGAATATAGATTGTGGTAAAAGTCCTTACACCCCGCTCTTGGTCGAAACTTAATGTATGCTGAAGACTAACAAATCCACCTTGGTTCGCGTTCCCAAAGTGCAGCTCTGGCGACGGAGTGTAGCTTTCTTGATTGATTTTATCTGCACTTGGATACTTAGTGTGTTGCTGGGTAGTCAATCCCCTACCGTCTATGTAGCTCAAGCCTTCGTATTTGCTGTGATTTGGCTGAGCTTACGGGTGCTACTTGCCTACTGGAATCAGGGGCAGAGTCTAGGTCGATGGCTGTTGAACCTGCGGATGCTTGATGCCCAGTTAAAAGGGGTAATTTATTTGCCTGATTTAGCCAGACGAGAGGTTGTGACTGGCTTTGGTACCCTCCTAGTATTGATCGCTTTGAGCGATATACAAATTTCAAATTTCGTCGCTTTCCTATTGTTGATTCCTCTAGCAATTGATTGTGGTTTTATCTTTTTAGATCGGCAGCGACCACGGGCACTACATGACCGACTGGCAGGAACTGTTATAGTTGCAACGCATCGGGGCTTCTCCCTAGATCTGAAAATTAAGCGATTGTTTGCTTCTATTCGCGGTTTTGTAGGAGCGTAGCACTTGGACTTTGGTAACTGGATGTGTAGTCAGGAACTAGATTTTGGATTTTGAACAAGAAGCTCACCCTTTTTCTAGCTGGAACTAGAGGTATCTAATACATCTTCGTTCTCAACCACAGGTTCTACATACCTAGGTTTACGGTATAAATTAGCAAGACCAATCAAACCGAGCAATCCTAGCAAACCCCAATTTGATTGGCTACCACTTCTGGCTGGAGTTCTTTGGTAGGCAGACTTGGCTTGGTAACCGGATGTAGAACTTCCACCACCTACACCATTGCCGGAGGTGGAACTACCAGTACCTGTACCAGTAGATCCTCCTGCACCTGTAGCAGGGGTTGTGCCTGAACCTGTACTACCAGTGGAACCTCCAATACCCGCACTTGTACCATTAGTTGAACTGTTACCACTAGTGCCAGTGTTGGAACTACCAGTACCTGTGCTACTTCCAGCAGTACCACCAGAAGTCCCAGCACCGCCAGCACCACCTGAAGCACCAAGACCGCCAGCACCAGCACCAGAAGTTCCCGCACCACTAGAACCGCCACCAGCGCCGCCACCTCCTCCTCCCTGAGCGTAAACGGGCATCAAGGGTAACATTGCTAGGCTGAGAACAACAGTACAAACCCCAATTGCTCTAGATAAATCAAAACGTTTCATTTCTATTAGCTTTATCTCTTTTTTTTGCTATATCGGGTTAGGATTTTACAGTTATCTAGCAGTTGTTTGCGTCAGCTAATAACTTCCTTACCCAAACGAGTCACTGAAACTTAAATTGTGGTCTGGTTGAACTCTAGCCGTACTCTTTTAAAGTTATTCGGCTATTTTCGAATCCATATTATGAAATTAAAGTGATATGTGTTTATTCCCAATGGAGGAATACTTGTTGACACTGAAGAGATACGAGAACCTCACACCCAATTCACTTTTGTCTAAAACTCTTTTTGTCAACAATTCAGCACAAGTTTTCAAGGTGGACTAGTACCGAAGGTTTTTGACACTCCCGCCGCCAAGCTACGCTGTGGCGGGGGATTCTTGTTTCATCGAGTGACCTTGCTTAAACACTGTTTCCAGATTTAAGTAGAGGGTCGTCTCTCCACAAGCGTTAATTTCCGTATGCCCTACGGTATTTGAAATGTAGCCAAGCAGTTGTAATGCTTTCATCAGAATATTTAACGCTGCATTTTCATCCCTATCTAACAGCACACCGCATTGACAAACATGAGTGCGTACAGACAAAGATTTTTTCACAATATTCCCGCAACCAGAGCAATTTTGAGAAGTATACTGTGGTGGAACAGGAACAGCTACTTTACCATACTTTAGGGCAAAATACTGTAACCAATCCCGGAATTGGGACCAAGCAGCGTCACTAATTGATTTGGCTAAATGACGGTTTTTTACCATGTTTCGCACCTTAAGATTTTCATACGCCACAATATCATTAGATCTCACTACGCACCTTGCTAATTTTACAGCAAAGTCTTTACGCTGACGTTGAACCTTAAGGTGTTTTCTACCTAAGCGATTAATAGCTTTCTTTTTATTTTTCGAGCCTTTGACCTTCTTAGAAACTCTTCTCTGAAAACGTTTTAATGCTTTTTCTGACTTCCGTAAGTATCTAGGATTATCTACTTTACCACCATTACTATCTGTGTAAAAGTAATTTAATCCTACATCTAACCCTACAATTTTTCCTGTAGGTTGTTGACTCTCCTTAACTTCTGTGCCTATACAGAACTGACAGTAGTAACCATCAGACCGCTTAACCAGTCTTACTCTTTGAATTTGCTCTATAGAGTAAAAATGCAAATCGTAAGTACCGATTAGCTTAAGAGAGCCAATTTTATTCTTATCAGAAAAGCATATCCTACTTCTGTCTTCTGAGAGTTTCCAGCCAGACTTTTTGTATTCTACAGAGCGTTGATTCTTTTTAAATTTAGGGAAACCCTTTCTACCTTTGGTTTTCTTTTTGCAGTTATCAAAGAATCTAGCAATTCCTGCCCAGCAACGCTCTGCTGAAGATTGTCTAGCCGTCGAGTTGAGCTTATCAGCAAAGGGGAATTCTTTAGCTAATCTTGCTGTGTATTTATTGAGGTCATAGCCATCTACACCTTTATTATCCATCCAGTAACGTAAACATTTGTTACGGATGAATTGAGATGTTCGGATTGCCTCATCAATGGCTTTGAACTGCCAATCATTTCCCTTTAACTTAAACTCGTAGACTATCATGGTTAATCGACCGCTTCCCCAATTTTATGATGGCCTAGTTGTCACAAAACTGTCAAGTGGTTTAAGCTTGAAGAATCGTTGCTACGCATTTGTTAGTTGTTCGGACTTTCATCCCACCGCTAATACTTCGTATGTAGCGGGGGTCTTCAGTCCGAAATTAGATAAACGACTGCCAGCTAGCTTTGAAGAAAGAAAGGCAGAGGGCAGAAGGCAGAAGGAAAGAAATATGGTGTTAACTTCAGTTGTGGGTCACAAGCCCACTAAAGAACTAATATTTGTACCGAGATGCGCAAGCCAAAGGTACAAGACATCCTGCTCTCAATCCCTTGTTTTTAAACGTGGGTTCCCTTCTGCCCTCTGCCTTCTTGAAAGATAAATAGTTACCTTTTATAAGCTCTTTCTTTGGGAGGTTGCAACTCCAGGAACACCGAAAGTTAATGTAATTAATTCTGGATACAAGTACACAAAAGGTAGTTTGCAAAAACAGTGCCCCCAACAAGAGGTATATTTGTATGAATTTGAGGATTGTTTGGAGGCTGCTCAAAGAAACGTTCTCCGAATGGAGCCAAGATAAGGCAGAACGGATGGCAGCTGCTTTGGCATATTACACAATATTCTCCATAGCACCGTTACTGGTTATTGTCATTGCGATCGCTGGCTTAGTCTTTGGGCAACAAGCGGCAAGGGGTGAGATTGTGAGGCAAATACAAGGTTTGGTCGGCAGTGGAGGGGCGCAATTTATCCAAACGGCCATTCAAAATGCTAACAAGCCCCACGCCGGGATCATTGCTACCATTATCAGCGTTGTCTTATTGTTTTTGGGTGGCACTTGGGTGTTTAGCGGATTGCAAGATGCCCTGAACACGATTTGGGAGGTGCAGCCGAAGCCAGGACGCGGCGTGGCTGGCATCATTCACGACCGCTTTTTGCCGTTCGCGATGCTCCTGGGTATTGGTTTTTTATTACTTGTTTCCCTTGTATTGAGTGCTGGGTTGTCAGCAGCGACTAATCTTGTTGGCAACGTGCTACCAGCTACTGACTGGCTCTGGCACCTGGCAAACTTTATCATTTCGTTTGCTATCATTACGCTGCTGTTCGCAATGATTTACCGCATCCTGCCAGATGTCAGAATTGCTTGGAGTGATGTCTGGATTGGAGCTGCCATCACCTCACTGCTATTCGTGATTGGTAAGATTCTTTTAGGGATATATCTGGGCAGAAGCAGTTTTGGCTCTACCTATGGTGCTGCCGGTTCACTAGTTGCCATCTTAGTTTGGGTTTACTACTCTGCTCAGATTCTCTTTTTCGGTGCCGAGTTCACCAAGGTCTATGCTAGAAGATACGGCTCCCGAATTGTCCCAAATGACAATGCAATCCCCCTAACTGATGAGGCTCGTGCCCAACAAGGAATGAAACCCAAGGGGAATAATGAGGCGGGGAGTTCATCCCGCCGTAGATCGGCATCACCTAACTTCATAAATCGCGCATTACGGCGCTTGACTGGTCGCCGAGGCTCAAACGGCAGAAGAAACCGTCGGTCCTAAAAAATGTTCTGCTTTCATAATCTCTAAGAGATTAACATCTGCCTCCACCAAACAGGCGTGCCCACTATGAGGTAGAGTGACAATTCGAGCATTAGGGAAAATCTTAGCTAAGCGTTGAGCCTCTGCTTGTGAAGGTAAAATTCGATCTTCCTGACTAGCAATTAGCAACACGGGTTGAGTAAGTTGAAACAGTTGATTCTCGTCAATGTCAAACTCTCTCATCAGAGTTAGACGTTGATTAGCGGTTTTCTTAGGCGCAGAACGAACTGATTTCAACAAACCTTCGCGAGCAGCTGGCGAAAGTCGATGTAAAGGAGCAAGAAAAGGCAGAGCTGTAAATGAGGAGATGTTATAAGCAAAAGTTGGTACCCAAGGGAACAAAAGTGAGCCTAAATTAAGCCAAGGTACCCGATGAAATGAAGAAGCAGAATTGATTAAAACAATCCGATTGAACAGTTGTGGAACTCTCACTGCTACCTTAAGAGCAATACAGCCGCCAAAGGATTCGCTACCTAAGTAAATAGATGTTCGAGGTCCCTTCTCTAGTTCTGCTTGAGTTAAAGCTATGACATTCTCTGCCAATTTATCCCAAGTTGTGAGATCTTTTGGTGGGATCACAAAGCAGCGGACATCAAAAGCAGGTTCTAAGCTAGCTGTCTGCAAACGCATCAGCTCTTTGCCAGTCTCGTCCATTCCTGGTAAAAATACAAAGAGTGGCGCATCTGGATTGGATTTTCCGGGATTGAAAAAGTAAGGATGGTGGGACATATGTGTCAACCTGCTGCTCAACTTTTGCTAGCTTCTTCCTATCTGTCTATCAGATTGAAAGGTTGCTCCTCGATCGCGAATTTAGGAACTAAGCAGTCGTACCAGTCCCAGCACGAATATTCGCTTGCCTTTGAGCTACCATCCAAGAGCGATAGAGCTGCCCCAAACGCTGCTCATGATGGGTTAAGTCAGCTTGCATTTGTGTGAAAATTGCGGTTGATTTTGGATCGGTGTATTTGTGACGCAGCTCATAGGAATCTACGGCACCGATTTGAGTAATATGTAATGCACTCCGTAGCAGGAACATTTCATCGTTTCCCTGAAGCATGGTCTTGAACTTGGCATAAGCATCAGCCGCCTGTATCTTTAAAGAGGGCTTTTCACCCAATTCATGCAGACGCGCTTCTAACACTTGAATAGTCTGCTGTTTGTTCTGAATCATCTCTTGTAGGAGCGATCGCACTTCGAGGTTTTGCGCTATCTTCTCAACATAGTGTTCAAGCGTTTCCTGAGAATAATGCTCGCCAACTAGTGCTGTATTCAAAGCTTGAACAATCTCACCCTTAGTTGAGCCACCCCAGGCATCAGCCAACTTCCACCATTCGGCATTGACATCATTCTCGTTTGGCAAGGCAACCTCTTTGCCACCATAACCGAGACGATTGAGTAACGCTGTCGTAAAAATCGCTAAGTCTCCAGGTTGTCGTGCAGTCAACAGGTTGTCATCAATCACAAATGGTCGATCTAGGTATGTGGCACCAGCATTCACTAAATCCTGACGAATGTCGATAAAACTAGTTGCTCGTTTACCCTTAAGCAAATCAGCACTAATCAGAACCTGTGGACCATGGCTAACTGCGGCAACCAGTTTTCCTTGTGCCATTGCCTCTTGTACAAAGCGAATAGTATTGGGGTTAATTCGCATCTTGGCTGGAGCTATGCCACCAGGAATCACAACTGCGTCAAAATCTATTGCCAAGGCTACAGTGGTTGTTCCATTTGTTTGAATAGAAACCTTGTTTTGTTTACCTTTGTACTCTTGGTTCATTTGGGAACCGAGAACAACGACCTCAATTCCTGCCATCTTTAGCCCTTGGTAAGGAACTTGAAACTCTACATCCTCAAACCCATTTTCAATAAGGATGGCAGCTCGTTTGTTGATAGCATGATTACCATGTGTCATTGGTGTCCCTCCATTGTGGATTGCTCCAGGGAGGCATTGCATCATATACCCACCTTAGGAGCATGACAGTAGCCATTAGTCTTCTCAATTTGTCCAATGGCTACTGCTAGTTTTTATTCAGCTCTTGAGTTTTTTTGCGGTTTTCCTGCTAGCGCTTTCCAACCCAGTTGAGCCAGTCCCATCAAGATTTGCAATTGATCGATCTTACTAGCAGGATTGACCTGCCTAACAACTTCCGAGCTAATTTCTGACCCGGTAATTTTATTTCCATTGTGTTCAGTTGCCGCAGATTGCTTAGGCTGAGATTGAGATCCCAAATAAGCTCCAAGAGCTACACAGGCAATGCCAGCACCAGCAGCAAGAATAAGCATGTCTTGATTTTGAGTCGCCCATAGCTGTGGACTCCAATCCTGTGCCCGGTTATCAAAGCGACCGTGAGCCCCGTGGTCGCCCGGAAGTGGCTCCCACAGATTGTCGGGGCGATTCTTATCCTCTAATTCTTGTGTTTGCTGTCCGCTATATCCTGAGGATGCAAGGTATCGATCTAGCAGTCCGGGTGCCACTTTGGTCCCCAAAATTGCTTCCACTGTAGAACTACCGACGTAGAGTTCGCGCCGATCGTGGTGTGCTGCCCAATAAATTGCCTCAGCAGCTACCTCGGGTTGGAATATAGGTGGCACGGGTTGCGGCCTATGCGGCATATTGCTCTTGATCCAATTAAATTGAGGCGTATTCACAGCTGGCATCTGTACCATCGTGAGACGGACGTTGCTGCGATCGTGGAGTAGTTCGCAACGCAACGAATCAGTAAAACCCCGGATCGCTGCCTTAGCACCGCAATACGCTGACTGGAGCGGTATAGAGCGGTAGGCAAGTGCAGAACCCACCTGTACAATTGTTCCCCGGTCGCGTGGCTTCATCCGGCGCAGCGCTGCCATCGTACCGTAGACATATCCTAGGTAGGTTACCTCAGTAGCACGGCGAAAATCCTCTAGTTTGATCTCCATAAAAGGCGACAAAATCGATGCCATTGCATCGTTAACCCAGATATCAATTGGTCCAAACGCCTCTTCAACAGCTGCTGCCGCCTTCTCTACTTGATCTGGATCGGAAACGTCGGTTGGCAGCACTAAAGCTTTACCACCCGCCTCTTCAACCTCTCTACACGCCCCTTCTAATCCGTCACGACTACGGGCAACTAGTCCAATATAAGCACCACGCTTAGCAAATGCTCTCACAGTTGCACGGCCGATTCCGGCTGAGGCTCCAGTGATAACAACAACTTCAGGTTTTGACATATTCATAACAAGATCGCTCCCGTTTTCGCATTCTTCTCTCACATATTACTTCAAGCTAACTAAGCTTAAAGAAGTATTTTCCCTCAACCAAAAGACTTTAGTAAACTCATGCTTTGTGCTTATCGTCATTATTCTTTTTGACAAGCTCTTTGCTACATATTTCTCTGCTTCTAAATGCAAATAATTTCTCTCGTCTTCAATGTATCATTGTTAGGATTTGACATCTTGCTAAGATTAGCCTACAACCATTCAAACAATTAAGAAAAGCGTGAATAAAAGAAGGCACTAGTTGTGCTAAGATTAGACGATTTTCCTAATTAAAAGCTTACAGAGCTTTTGAAATAAACAAAAAAGACGGTAAATGAATTTGCTGGAAGTGTAGAAAAGTTTATCTTTCTTTTTCAAATAAGCTAACAGCTTAAAGGATATTACTGCGTCTTTCTAAGGGAGGAATAAGTTTTCGTTCTCATGGCTTAACAAAATTTCATTTTATTTTCATCATTGATTTTATTCCTCTTTATCTAAAGATGCTAGATGAATAACTTAAGTCTACTAAAATCGGCTAAAGATGACTCTCCATATGGTCATATTAAACTTTATCTGTTATAGTTTTGAACTCAAGGTTAGAACTAACCTTGAGAAAGATAAAAGACGTTAGTCATACGGAAGTTAAGCTATAGCACTTTAGATCTTGGAAAACTAGATTGAGCAAGCTTAAGGAGAGCACATTTACAGAAGGTCACGTTAAGATAGGTATTAGAACTCAAATACTCAACGCTGCATGTTCACTATCGACTTAACATTAAAGAACACGCCTTTCCCACTATCCGTTCAGCGTAAGTCTTCTGAAGATGCTGAGGCATTATACCAGCAAATCATGGAAGCGATGCGATCCGGTCATCCTGATATTATTGAGCTGACTTGTGATCGCCAAACTGAGAAGAAGGTTGCTATCCGCTCAAGTGAAATTTCTGGCGTACAGATTTCTCAAAAAGCTGGTACATCGGCTGCTAGTGGCAGACCACCTGGTTTCTTCGCTTTAGCAGAATGAACCAGACTGCTAATGTTAATGCGGAACTAGCAATTAAGGTGCAGGATGTACACTTTAGATGGCCTCAAGGCGAAGATGTCTTGAAATCCTTTGGGATAGATGTACCTAGGGGTGAATTCTGGATGCTCTTGGGTAACAATGGCAGCGGGAAATCAACCTTATTAAGATTGCTAGCGGGGCTGCTGACACCTCAGTCAGGTAAAATTCAGCTTTTGCATCCCGTCGGCTTTGTCTTTCAAAATCCCGATCATCAACTAGTCATGCCAACAGTTGGAGCTGATGTGGCGTTTGGGTTAGTGGAGGAAAAGTTGCCACTGGCTCAAGTCCGCCAGAGGGTAACAGAGGCACTCTCGGCAGTGAATTTATTAGAGCTGCAACGACGACCTATCTACGCACTCAGTGGGGGTCAAAAACAACGAGTGGCGATCGCTGGTGCGATCGCGCGCCACTGCCAAGTTCTGTTGCTGGATGAACCTACAGCTCTGCTCGATCCAGATAGCCAGCTCGATCTGGTAGCTCAAGTGCGACGCTTAGTCAAAAGCACTGGCATGACTGCACTATGGGTGACGCATCGCTTAGATGAGTTAAATTACTGTGATGGCGCTTTCTTGTTGGAACAAGGTCAGGTAGTAGATCGAGGTGAACCCAAACGTCTGATGCAACGTCTGATGCAAATTCAAGAGACAATACCCTAGTTAACGTTGCTATAGTCAGAGCACAAACATAGTTCTTGCTCATAAAAACTATTGTGAGTACTGCCTCAGCCTTTAAGGCTGGGGTTTTCTTTGTATCGTTAATGCTACTTGTACTACTTAAGCAAGACGCATGGGTTTTGCATAACAAATGTGAGAAACAATACTTATTTTAATATTAAGATCGTGAATAAATAGTGTTAACTTTAGCAAAGAGAGAGTCTCAATTATGGTTCGTTCCTTACCCGAAGCCGTTTTGCTGGTGGACGGCTATAATATCGTTGGAGCTTGGTCTTACTTAAAACTGACCCGTGATCGCGATGGGCTAGAGGCTGCTCGCTGGCAATTGGTTGAAGCTTTACTCAACTACAGCGCTTTCCAGGGTTTTGATACTAGAGTTATATTTGATGCACAGTACCAAAAAAACTGTAGCCATCAGGAAGTTATTAATCAGTATTTATCGGTTCACTATACTGACTTCGGACAAACTGCTGATACTTACATAGAAAAAGCTTGTGCTGCTTTCCGTCCCTACTTACAGCAAGCCCAACCAACAAGACTGATTGTTGCGACATCGGACAGAATACAGCAGCTCATGGTAATGGGTTATGGTGCTGAGTGGATGTCAGCACAGCAACTTGGTTGTGAAGTAAAATCAACTTCTGCGCGGGTAAGGCGACAGCAGTCCCGAAAACAATCTTCCGGCAGGTTTTTAGCCAATTCAATAAACGCTAAGGCTCGGCAGCGTTTAGCTGAGTTGCGCATGGGATTGCCGTAGAGATAATTATTGCTAGCAGTACGGAAATTTTGTTCGATGACTTGCCAAATTACCTTTTTTACCGTTAATATAAGAATTCGTGATCCTCAGTAGCTCAGTGGTAGAGCGATCGACTGTTAATCGATTGGTCGCTGGTTCGAATCCGGCCTGGGGAGTTGAATTATGAGCAGTATGAATATCTATCAAGGCTTTGCAGGCATTGCTTACAAGGTCAGTTCGAACGTGGAGAACTAGAAGCTCCTTCTGAGGATAAGGGACTGAGAGGATTTAGCCACGAGAGAATAATACGTTTTAGCTGATTCAGATCGCGGTAAACCTCTTGCCTGAACCATTGACCAAGGGCATCCAATGGTGTAAAAGTTGTTCCAGTCTGCCAACTAATATCTTGCCCTAAAGGTGTGGTGTGGCTACCTGTCAAAGTTCGCTGTGTCACCATATCGGGAAAGCGTTGGTGTAAGATTTGGGCTAAGGCAACTGATTGGTCAATGGTGTCACTGGTAAATTTGATAATCAGGTTGCGACGAATATCATAGCGCTCTCGCACAAGGGCGTTAGTTTCTAACGGCGAGGGGGTAAATTCGATGGCGAAGGTAGGTGTAAACTGCTGCACCAAGGGGATAGCATCGCCAGCTGCATAATTATTGAAAGAAATCAGAATATTGCCTGCCCGTTCTATGGGAAAGAGGCTACCGATGAGCAAGTGGAGTTTGCAGCCCATGCTATGCCCGATCCCATAGATTGGGAGGTAGCGTTGGCGTAAAGCGGTTGATTGTAGTTGTCCTAGGGTTCGCTCGAAACTTTGCCAGACAGACTTAGCGATCGCTGCATGATCTAATGTGTTGACAAAAGGTGTAGCAACTACAACATAACCCTCAGCAGCTAGTTGTTCCAATAACCAACGATAGGTTAGTTGAGGGGCTGCTGCAACAAAGGCACCCCCCAGAAAATGCACAACAGCAACAGGATATTGGGGAACTAAGACCCAGTTACCAGAAATTTCTTGCCAGTTCATACTTACATTGTGCCATGCTCCTCCGCTTGATTAAGCCCTTTGGGAATACCCAACACAGCACAGGGGAGATTAGCTCCTAGCTGCTGAACAACTGGATGATCAACGGAATGACAGCCCAAGCACAGTAGAGTTGCAGCCTCTGATTCAACCACTTTTCTCAGTTCTGTTGCCACTTCACCAACCCGTACGTGAGTCATGAAAGTGCCTCCCCATTCTTGAGCCAGATGCTTTGCTCGCTCTAAGATTTGGTCTGCTTGCTCAAAAGATTTAGCTTGAGCGCATAAGGTATTGAAGCGAGGAGCTATAAGCGTCATTTGCAAAGAGGATGCCAATACCGGATATTTTGGTTCAGTCAAAATAGGGGTGGTAGACCGAAGTGTAGATCCTTCCGGTAGTTCCAACTGTTGCCGATCGACTAATGAATGGGCGGCAAGAGCGGAGTCTAGATCTGGATATCCACCTTCAGACTCAACCACATAGACGATATGAACTATGACTTGCTCCCTTGTTGCTAAACGAGTTTGATGGGCAATCCACAAGGTGAGATCGAGAGCCGTTTGGCTACTAGGTGTTTTGTTATAGCCAACAACTAAGTTAAGTGATTTTGTCGTAGCCGCATCGTGACTTGATGTAGCTATTGGCAGCAGCAACATTTGTTCAACTAAGTCATGACTGCCTATGGCGCTTTGCAGACGCGTTAACATTAGCTTGATATTCATTCTTCTTCAACGCCTCCATCTAGCCTGTCCAGCTTGGACAGCAACGGCAAAACCTATTCGCAACCTCATTAAACAACCTCTCAGGTCAAGTGCAAGTACAACGAAACCGAGCAGTACCAGCCAAGGACACTGATGAGTTCAATGCACTAACTACAAATGCTGACTCTTCAATCTCCTCTCAATGCCGACGAAGTTAGCTGACGGGCTAGGGCTGAGAGATGCCCCTCTCCTCACCGAATGGATCAGAAATACGCCCCAAAATTTGGTTCCTCCGCTCCAGCACATTCAGATTTCTCTGTTGATGGAGTGCTGGATTAGGCTGACTTACTCTACTCCATTACAGTAATCTATTATGGCTGTCTGTGGCAAGGTACTGATCATAGAAGTCGTACATCACCCCACTAAATGTCTAGCATGTTAGAAAACTTAATATTGGTGCAGCTTTGAGACATAGAGGGAGTAGTTACATGGATAAGCAGCCCTTTGATATCAGAGTCGCAATGCAACATATTCGCGAGGCAGTGAAACCGTTCCCAAAGGCAGCACTGTTCGAGCTGGCTGATGAAGGCTTTTGCTCACCCTTCGAGCAACTTGTTGCCTGTATCATTTCTATCCGCACGAAGGATGAGACGACTATCTCCGTCGCTCGCCACCTGTTCCAGCATGTCCGCACGCCACATGCAGTTAGCTATCTCACACTAGCCGAACTTGACGAATTGATTGGGGAAAGCACTTTCCATGAAGCGAAAGCGCGTCAAATTCATGCCATTGCTTGTCGAGTAGTATCTGAATACAAAGGCGTCCTACCATGCGACTCTAACATATTGCTTTCCTTCAAGGGAGTTGGTCCTAAATGTGCCAATCTCGTACTTGGCATTGCCTGTAACCAGCCACACATTGGCGTTGATATCCACGTACATCGGGTAACAAATCGGTGGGGTTACGTAGAAAGCCTCACGCCAGAACTTTCCCTGGCTTGCCTGGAAACTAAACTACCACGCGAATACTGGGTGGAAATTAACCAGTTACTGGTGCCATTTGGCAAGCACATCTGCACGGGAAACCTACCACGCTGTTCAACCTGTCCTGTGCTGAATATGTGCCAGCAAGTCGGTGTACACACCCATCGTTAAGGAGCCAATCATGTCTGAGCCCTATAATGCCCAACCTTTGCCGCCGCTTGACCCAACATTAGATATAACTAAAAACCATTACTGGAGTTACCACAACATCGAAGCACTACTCAGTTGTAAACAGCCTCTAACTGCCTCCAAGGACGAAGATTTGTTTATTACCGTGCATCAAATTTGTGAACTTGCCTTCCATCAAATGATTACTGATATGGAGCGAGTTTTAGATGCTTGGGCAGAGGCATTGAGAGATACGACAGATCCAGTAATTGGCAATACAAGCGAGGCGTGCTATTTTTTCCAGCGCATCCTTCGTCTCTATGAGGTCGTTGTGAATACAATGCCAATTCTTAGTACTATGCGGGCTTTTGCTGAATTCCGTACTAGCATTGGCCCTACTAGTGGCTTCCAGTCATTTCAGTTTCGGCATCTAGAGATTATGAGTGGTGTCCGTCAATACTGGGAGGGCGGCACTAACGATGCTGCGGGTAAGCCTCACATAGCTGAGAGTGAGTTCAATCGTCGGTATGGAGATCGAGTAGCAGAGTGGTTTGAGCAGTATCGCGATCGCCACCTGGCTGCTTACTATCAAACCCTTCTCAGTCGCGCTACAGGAAATTCACTAAGCGAGCGGATCGAAAGCCTGCATAATCATCCCTATGCTAGTGCGATTCTGCAATGTCTTCGTGCCTATGACGAGTATCAAACGCGGTTTCATCAAGCTCATTTAGGACTAGCAATTCAGCAACTGAAGATAGTCGGGGTTGACGTTGGGACTGGTGGAACATCCTTCCGGAATTATTTAGCTAAATACAACAAAGAGGAGGCACCTTTGTTTCCAGGTTTGACCTAGCTCTCAAGGGTTCGGAGGCAGCGACTTCCAAAAGAGCAAGTTCAATTACAGCAAGCTTTTTAAGACTTTAAGTAATTTTATGAAACTGTTCCCCTGTTTTTATTTATCTATGACTGTGATTATTCTTGCATCTTGCACACCATCGGACAATCAACTAAAGTCACAATCAGAGATGGATCAGGTAACCCCATCTCCCAAGTTGGTAACTCTAGATAAAAATTTCAAAATAGCAATGTGTCAAACCATTTATATTCCTGTCTACTCCCATGTTTTTTATAGTGAGCAAAGAATTTTCAATCTAGCAACTACGCTCAGTATTCGTAATACAGATTTGACCAATCCTATCATCATTACTTCTGTCCGCTACTATAACTCAAATGGAAAATTAGTTAAGCAGTATTTGGAGGGACCTATTCAACTTAACGCACTAGCTTCTACAAATTTTTTTGTACAGAGAAACGACCCTAGTGGAGGTTTTGGTGCCAACTTTATTGTGGACTGGGTAGCCCAAACAGAAATTTCGCCGCCTATAGTAGAAGCAGTTATGTTAAATGCTGAGTCACAACAAGGAATTTCTTTGCTCAGTTCTGGTAGGGTAATCAAAAGTCAAAATAATCGCAAGTGTTCATCTACGGTGTCCGCTTCCTGAAAAGCACTCAATCATCCTCCAGACTAAGTATCCGCCAACAGCATCAATCTAAAAAATTCATATCCTGTATTTATTGATGATGAAGCTACTTCTCTCTCTATTCCTAGCAATTGCTATTATTTTTTTCGCGTCATGCACATCACTAGAAACTACACAAAAGTCAAAATCCGATACCAATCAGGCGACATTAACTTCATCTCCAGAACAGGTAGAGTCTCCAAATACCAATGCCAAAATAGTGATGAGCCAAACTATTTATGTACCTATTTATCCTCATGTCTACTTTGAAACCAAGCATGTTTTAAACTTAGCAGTTACTCTCAGTATTCGTAACACGGATTTGACCCATCCCATCACCATTACTTCAGTACGCTACTTTGATTCAGAAGGGAAATTAGTGAAACAGTATTTAGAGAAATCTTTGCAAATTGGAGCCTTGGCTTCTACAAATTTTCTGGTAGTGAGAAGTAACACAAGTGACGGTATGGGACCAAATTTTATTATAGAGTGGATAGCCCACCAAACTGTTTCTGAACCTATTGTTGAGGCAGTGATGATCGGCAATTCAATGACAGATGGCTTTCTTACCAAAGGCGTTTCCTTTGTCATCCCTGGAAAGGTTATTAAAAGTCAAGTCAACCAGTAGCATCCTCACCAGAGAAAACACAGCGCTCAATCATCCTCTAGTCCCAGCAGATGCTCATCAATGATTTGTAGCCGCCTCTGCACAATTTCTTCGGAGAGAATCTGCTTCCGCCTCGCCTCTTTGAGGGCTCCTTTTTCTGCCAGCAATAAGCGCCGACGTAAGGCATCGAGTTTAGTACGGTCGCCACTTTTGGTGTCAAACTCATCTGGGCGGCGATTATAGATGGCTTTTGGCAACACTCCTGACTTCAACAGGCTATCTAATTCATCCTGTGCTGCCTTAGCCGTTACTGTCTAGTCCGATCAGAAAAAGAGCCCAGGTTACGTACCACAGGCTCAGGGTAGCTTTATGAAAACTTGATGTTTCTTAACTATCTCTACTTCAACAGTAAAGATGAATCAGATACTCTAGCGCAATTCTCCAGTATCACCAGCCAGATCGAGTCTGGCGGAAAACTCATCCCCATAACCTTCTTCACCATGTTCGCTAACATCCACCCCTTGTTCTTCGACTATAGGTTTGACTCGCAGTTGCATGACTAAACCTAAAAGTTTGAGAATGACAAAAGTGCCAAGAGCGGCAATTACATAGGTGGCCGCAACACCAATGAATTGCTTGAGCAATTGCCCCGGATTGCCGTAGAGAAGACCATCAGCTCCAGCCGGGTTAACGGCTTTCGTGGCAAAAATGCCAGTCAGCAGGGCACCCACTGTACCACCGACGCCATGGACGGGATAGGTGTCCAAAGAGTCGTCAAATTGGAGTTTGACCCGGAAGCTAACTGCAAAAAAACAGCAAACGGAGGTGATCGAGCCAATGAGAATTGCCCCCATAGGATTCACAAATCCTGCCGCTGGGGTCACACCTACTAGTCCCGCAAGAAAACCAGTTGCAATTCCCAGTGCCGTTGGCTTACCCCTTAGTACCCACTCAAAGATGACCCAGGTTAGACCAGCTGCAGCGGTCGCTAATGTAGTGGCGACAAAAGCTACTGCTGCCAAGGCTCCTGATGATAATGCACTACCAGCGTTAAATCCAAACCAGCCGAACCACAGTAGCCCAATTCCTAGTAAGACAAAGGGCACGTTATGAGGAGCGTGTGGTTGCACTCCATAGTCTCTGCGTTCCCCAATCACCCAAGCGGCGACCAAAGCTGAAACACCAGAGCTAATGTGAACGACTGTACCTCCAGCAAAGTCTAGCACACCAAGAGCCCCGATCCAGCCTTTGCCCCAAACCCAGTGAGCTAAGGGTGAATAAATTAAGGTAGACCAAATGAATACAAACCAGAAGTAAGCCTTAAAACTCACCCGTTCCACAATTGATCCGCAAATGAGGGCCGGGGTGATGATGGCAAACATCATTTGGTACACCATGAAGACTTGATGCGGAATTGTACCTGCATAGCCCACTGGATCTGGTTGATCGAAGGCAACGTTGTTTAAAAACACCCAGTTCAAGCTGCCAATCAAGGGATTGGCATTGACTGTGGGACTACCTCCTGGAGTGGCTGCAGCGGTAATAGATATCGGTGCAAAGGCAAGACTATAACCCCAAAGAGCCCAAGTTACGCCTACTAGCGCCATCAAGATCAGGCTCATCATCATTGTGTTGAGGACATTGCGCGATCGCACTAGTCCCCCATAAAAAAAAGCCAGTCCTGGTGTCATCAGCAACACCAAGGCTGCAGAGACTAACATGAATGCCGTGTCGCCAGTATCGATTTTGGAAGTGGCAGCCGCTGGTGCAGATGGTGCAGGAGAAGTATTTCCTGTAGAGGCTGGTTGACGAGAAGCGTCTGGTGGAGCAACTGGTAGAGAAGAAGCCGTAGCTGTAGGGGAAGGACTTACAGAAGGCGATACGTTTTGAGCGAGTACCCTTCCCCCCAACAGTCCACATAATAAACACAGCGAGATCAGACAAGTAATTAAAGCTTTTTTTGTCACTTTATCCTCTAGCAGCACACACTTTGACAAATTACTTCTCATTGAAGAATTGCCATGGATTGGTTTCTGTATACTGCAATACAAAATATTATGCATAAATAAGGTAGTAACACAGAAACTAAAACCAGTAGTGAACTCTATCTTACTAAGGGTAAAGATTTTCTCCTCTAGAGAGCAAAAGCCACATCTCGACCATCAAAGTACAAAAAAACTAATGGCGATGTTACAGACAACATCACCATTAGTTTGCGTCTTGCGCAAGATCAGACTTGGGTAAATATACCTAAGACAAATTTAGTTATAGTGGTTAAATTCTGCTTCCAACTGACGAATCAAGTTCTCATCCCCCCTAGCTCTTGCTACTTCCAGCCGATGCTGTAAGCTTTTTTGAATGTTAGCGCGATGGGCTTCAACAGCTTTCTGTAAACGTTGTTGCTTATTTCTGTTCATAGTGAGCATCTCTTGGCAATACAAGCTTTATTGTTATCTAACCTTAATATAACACTATTTTGTTACAAAAGATACAGAAAATAGTAATGATTTGGTACTGGTAGTGCTACCTGGTCCTAGCAGCTTCTACCAGGATGCTAGCTAGACCGCGGTGCCAACATCACTCTACCAGCGCCGCTCTTCAGAACTTGCTCGTAAGCTGCGATCACCTCTTTAAGGGGGTAGCTGCTAATGCCAGCAGCAGGCGGACGCAGGGCATTTGATTCAAACCCAGGAGTTAGAGCTGCCAAAACAGATGCACATTCAACCACTCCTAGTTTGCGGCTATCAACACCCAGCAGCCTTGACTCTCGATGGTAAAAGTCGATTAAATCGAAACACACTCGACGCTCCTTGGCAGGAGAGCTAATTTGCAACTGACGACCTTTATGAGCTAGCGCTCGCAAACAGGGCTCAAACATCGGTCCACCGACAGTATCTAGAATCACATTGGCTCCTTGACCATCAGTTGCTGCCATCACCGCTTCCGGTAAGTCTTGATCTGCAAGATTGACGACGATATCTACCCCGTTTTGCTGTGCCTGTTGGTGATCGCTCTCCCGCCGAATCGTGCCAATAACACCCGCCCCTTTCCACTTAGCAATTTGAATCGCAGCACTGCCCACACCTCCCGTTGCACCAATTACAAGTAATGTTTCTCCTGGCAGAAGTTGAGCAGCATCCATAATGCTCAACCAGGCAGTTACGTAAGTCACTCCTATCGAGCCTGCTTCTGCCATTGACAGATTCTGAGGCTTGGAGCGCACTGCCTCCTTCGGCAATACCAGATATTCGGCATGAGTGCCATCACGAGTGAAACCAATATCGCCTCCTGTGCCCCAAACTTCTTTACCAACCAGATCTTTTGGACCTTCTACAACAATCCCTGCGAAGTCGCGCCCAGGTGTACGAGGCAGAGTTGTATTCTCCATATTCCCCAAAACATTCTTGGCATCACTGGGGTTCACGCCAGCAGCATGAACCTCAACCAAAACTTCTTCAGCCGTTAAGGTAAGTTTTGGAACCTCTTGAATTTGCAGATTCTCAGCAGGTGGTCCAAAATGGTCAAAACGAACAGCTAGCATATTAGAAAATTCCTGAATTTAATTACAGTTATCACTACAGCATCATGTTTGGTAGAAATTAAAGTATTTCCTTATCTACAGGTAAACCTTAGTTACTGATGAGCTAATGTCATTATTTGAAGATAAATTTATAGAATAAATCGTAACAATATCCACCTAATAATACTCCACCTGCCCCAAATAACCCCAATAAAGGAGGAACAGGAGCTGGTAGCTTCAACCAAGCAAATACAATACCGATAATCCAACCTGCTAGTAGTGCCATTCCAGCCGTTTTAGTGAAATTCATAGTGGTATAGCAAATAACGTTATGACTTTTCTTGGAGGATGTATTCACTCATTCTGGTATTTCACACCGTAGAAGTGGCGGGGAACCTCCCGCAGAGATTAGAGCTTATTCAGTAATTGACTAATATTTAACAGATAGGGACATATTAGTCAGTATTCTACTGAATAATCTATGGATGATAATAGGCGAATTCTTAGATTGAATATGCGAATTCTTGAGCAGCTAACGATTAATGCGTCGCCACTCACCAGGGGTTAATCCATGTAGCTTGCGGAAAAGACGAATGAAGCTATTCGGATCGAGGTATCCAATCCGCGTACAAATGACATTTATGTTCTCATCGGTTTGCAACAAAAGACGACGAGCCTCGGCCATTCGCCGTTCTGTAATCCACTCCAGCACGGTTCTACCTGTGAAGCGGCGAGAGAGCGTTGTCAGATAGGCAGGCGATCGCCCTACTGCCATGGCAATATCCTCTACAGAAAGATTTTCTGCATACTGATTATCGATGAGCATGAAGACCTCTGTAAGTAACGGGGCTCTAGGTGCTAAGTTGCCTGGAGCCAGTTGA
The DNA here is from genome assembly GCA_019244235.1 of Chroococcidiopsidaceae cyanobacterium CP_BM_ER_R8_30. Classification (GTDB taxonomy): domain Bacteria; phylum Cyanobacteriota; class Cyanobacteriia; order Cyanobacteriales; family Chroococcidiopsidaceae; genus JAFAVL01. The sequence continues at coordinate 2,644 of JAFASY010000264.1, read as the reverse complement.
GCGAACATCCGCGTAATTTCAATGACAATCAGCAGTAAAAAAGCTCTAGCAGCTTGCTTATAGCCCAATTGCTTTAGCTGGAGTTCTGTGTTTAGGGCTTGTAGCTGATGCACTAGCCCAAAGCGATAATTCTCTGTCCAATTGAGATAGCGAAACGATATTTGGGAGCGGTAAAAGTTGAGCGGTGGGCTATACCAGTACCAATTCAAGTCGGATGGTTCAGGCAGGGGGGCGATCGCCTCTGGAGTGAACTGCACAACCCAACGTTGGGCTTGTAACTGAGAGTCGTGCAGCTCATAGGGAGCAATCAAGAATAAATTACCTGACTGGGCTTCCCACCTTTGGTTGCCAAGACTATGAAATCCACCCGCCTGTTCGCAATAGACTAGTTCCCAAAAAGCGTGTCCGTGAATGTTAGAAGAATGCTGATTTAGGGTATGGTTTTGAGCTACCCGTTTAACGCGGATTCTAGGGGATTCTGGGTCAGTTGGGATAAATGGATATATGGATGGCTGAGAACTTTCATGTGAACGTGACATTGGTTAACAAGTGGTGTTTGGGTAAGAGGAATCCTTCTGCTTGTAGAAACAACCCTAGTAACGCTTGTAGGGCTCAGAACGCTGATGAGGAACCCTTGTTTCAGGAATATGCTGCAACCCCCATACAATCATTGCCTCGAGTACGGGATGGAGGCTCTGTCCGAGTTCTGTAAGTTGGTAGTTCATTCGACGGGAGTGATTACTATATGGCTGCTTTTCCACTAAGCCTAAATCTTCAAGTGATTTCAGACGATTAGCCAGGATATTAGTTGAAATTCCTTCGGCAGATTCTAAGAACTCCTCATAGCGTTGCTTACCGAAAAACATCATGTCCCGAATAATCAGCAGCGTCCAGCGATCGCCAATCAAATCCAGGGTACAGGCAATAGGGCATGGAGAGCGTTGCGCTTGCGTCATAGATAGAAACTCAGAATTTATCGGGACTTACTTGCATTTTACAAGTTATTCCTTTTAAAATAAGTTCCAACTTGCAATCTAAAAGTTAAGAAGCGCTCATGGTCCAGCCTTTACTTACTTCTAAAACCGGATCTCACTTTGCTGTTGCTGATTTGGGACTATTTTCCCACTTGCATCAATTTACCTTTGAAGCGCTAGAAAACCCGATTAAGCTAGAGGGCAAAGTGTTTCTTAAGCAGTTGCTCAATCTCACCAGTGCCGAAATTTCTCTGAACAACCTCCCGCCAGGAAAGTCAGTGCCGTTCTATCACAAGCATCGACTGAATGAGGAAATCTATATTTTTGTTCGAGGCAGAGGCGAATTCCAAGTTGACGATTGCGTGTTTCCCATCAGCGAAGGGACAGTAGTACGTGTGGATCCCGAAGGAGAACGTTGTATGCGAAATATTTCGGATGTAGAGGATCTTTGTTTTATCGTGATTCAGTCACGAACTGGTTCCTATGTAGACCACACTATTCAGGATGGGTTTGGTGTTCAAAAGCGGGTTAGTTGGGATGACAAGGAACGGCTTTAGGCTGCAAGGGGCTGCGGGAAATTCAGCCTCCCCCAATTCCCATAGGGAATCCTAAAAAGACACTTAGAGGGGTCAGCGGTAAACCTTTGTAACCAAGTTAGAATCTAGTCAGTCCGTCTTTTGGAAGTGGTGTTATGGTCCAGTACAACCCACTACAATATCTCCCCTCGGCTGAGGAACTTCCGGACTCAGATGATACTCCGGTGGATAATGAACTGCAAATCCCAGTTGCCGCTTTACTGCGAGCCATTTTGTCTTGGCTTTGGGTAGAGCGCCAAGACTGGTTTTTTGGAGTCAATATGGGAGTGTACTATCAACCCCCCAACTCCTGTATTGTACCGGATGGCTTTCTCAGCCTAGGAGTAGTGCGACGTAAGAGTGAGCGAGGGCGACCCTCGTATGTCCTCTGGGAAGAAAACAATGTTCAACCACTGCTAGTTATCGAGATAGTCTCCCAAACCCCTGGTCAGGAATATGGCGATAAGCAAATCAAGTATGCTCAAATCGGGGTTTTGTACTATGCAGTCTACAACCCAGACTACTGGAAGCGTGACAAGCACGAGCCGTTTGAAGTGTACAGATTAATTGAGGGTGAGTATGTGCGTCAGATAGATGAGCCAGTGTGGTTACCGGAGATTGGACTGGGAATTGGACGGGCGCAAGGCACTTATGATGGCTGGGCAAGAGAGTGGCTCTTCTGGTATGACTCTGAGGGGAACAGATTGCCCTCACCAGATGAAAGAGCGGCACAGGAACTTGTACAGGAACGGCAGCGGGCTGAGCAGGCGCAACGTGAGAAAGAAGAACTGATTGCTAGATTGCGATCGCGCGGCATTAACCTTAATGACCTTTGGAAGGCACCGACCTACTTGCTGGCAACCTACTAACGTCTAGGAGATGTTACATGTCTGGACCTGCGGAATAGGATAGCCAAACTACCTAAACCAATCAAACCTAGCAAGCCTAGCCAACTCCGACCAGACTGGTCAACGCTGCTGGTAGCAGTGTTTTGTTGATAAGATGTTGTGCCATTAACAGAGATCGAAGTTTCACCAGTTGATCCGTTATTTCCTGTGCCAGTTCCTGTAGTCGAACCACTTCCTATGTCAGTTG
>JAFASY010000160.1 GCA_019244235.1 Chroococcidiopsidaceae cyanobacterium CP_BM_ER_R8_30 | reverse complement strand
CCATTGGCTGAATTTGCAAAATCTGACCTTCATCAATCCTGATTTGTTGCAAGCCGACATAACCCGGTAGTCGAGCGTTGGTAATATCCAAGTTGGTACAGTTATCCAACATCCTATGTCTCAACCCTTAGTCAGCATCATTATGGGCAGCGATTCCGATTTGCCTATTATGCAGGATGCGATCGCCACTTGTGCAGAATTCAGCGTACCTTACGAGGTGGCAATCGTCTCGGCCCACCGTACCCCAGAGCGGATGGTAGAATATGCTAAATTTGCCCATGAGCGTGGTCTAATGGTAATTATTGCTGGTGCTGGAGGAGCCGCCCATTTACCAGGTATGGTGGCATCTTTAACCCCACTCCCTGTCATTGGCGTTCCAGTCCCTAGTCGTTACTTACAAGGAGTCGATTCTCTCTACTCCATTGTACAGATGCCAGCGGGCATCCCTGTGGCAACTGTATCGATTGGCAATGCTAAAAATGCTGGCTTGCTAGCAGTTCAAATCTTGGCAACCCAACAACCAGAATTGCTGAAGCAAGTGCAACAGTATCGACAAACCTTAGCTCAATCTGTAATGGACAAGCAAGCTAGACTAGAACAACTTGGCTATCAAGCCTACTTGTCAAATTCAGGTGGCACTACTTCCTAAACTATCGAAGTCAAAAGTCAGAAGTCAAAAGGTACTCCCGTAAATTCACCCTGCATGGACAATCTCAGGACTTTTAACTTAGCATTAAGCATCTGTGGGATTAAGCTGGATCATCTGCCAGGTTGTATAGGTTCCAATCGGGCTCCAAATGACGTAGGGTACAAGTAGGAGCGCTGCCCATCCAGAAGCAACTGATAAGACTGCCAGGGTTAACATGATGCCTAAAACGGCACCTGTCCCCCCGATAAACGTGCCAACTTTGAGACTGCGGAGCCACAGCATTACTGATGTGTAAGAGCAAGTTACTATCTCTAAAAGTAGGTAAGAGATCATCAGTAGCCAAGTTTTAGTACTACCTGGGTCTTTTTCCCATACGATATAGGCTGACCAAGCCCCACATACAAAAATCACAGTCCAGATGACCGGGATCAGACGTTCAAAAGTTAGCCATCTGGGACGACGCAAGCGGGCAAACCATCTGGCATCGCGAGGTCTAATTAAGCCACTCCCCAGCGCTACTAATAGAGTTACCCCCCCAATCACCATCCAGGATTTAATCATGCCGCCTACCTTTTTTTTGCACTTTTCTTGTTAAAGCACATGTAGGGATTGTGACAATTTTCCAGATGGAGAGTAATCAGTCGTTGGATTGAGAACAGCCACATATGGGTTAGAGCTTTCGTTCCAGATAGTGAGCCAAGCCAAAGGCAGCTAGATCGCCCACGATAGTTGTGACTCGCAAAGTGAGTGATAAACCGATTGCTAGACCTGCTCCTAATTCTTGGGAGTATAGGTAGGATAGGACAGTTTCTCGGATCCCCAGTCCGCCTGGGGCCCCTGGCGTAATAAACCCAATAGTCCATGCTAGGGCAAAGCCCCAAGTCAATTGATACCAATGCAATTTGTTGACTCCCCAAAGTAGATTTAGCAGTAGTGATAAAGACAATCCGAATAAACTAAATATGATGCCGTATAAAATTACAGCTGCAGTCATTCGCCCAACATGGATGTAAGGTAGACACGAGCTAATCCACCTTCTAACTACTGATAAGGATTTAGTTATAACAAATAAAGTTAATACTACCACAATGGAAACAAAAAATACTATAAGAAATATTTTTACACTCTGATTTTTCAGTGTTACAGGAATAGATTGATGATTGAAGAAAAAAACGCCTCCACCAATAACAGCACCTGTTAATGCCATTAGAAATGTCTCAACACTTGTGCTAAAAATAATTGCTTCAATTGGTATCCCCTGTTGATGTCCTAATGCAACCCTGCCAACATATTGAAAAATATTTCCTGGTAGATACTTACCTATCTGCGATTGCCCTACCAAGACAAAAGCTTGCTTTATTCCCAAATAAACGCCGCCTCCCCTGATGAGAATCAGCCAGACGAAACTTAAAATTATAACTATGATTGTATAAATTGCTATAACTATAATCAAACTTAAGATTGACCTAGCACTCACTCTAAAGCTGGAAAGACTATTTAAATTTCTTACTAAATTATTTATCAAAAATAGCATTGACAATATGACTAGAACAAAGCCAGCCATACTCACAGTTTTTTTGATATTAATCATATGTAATTAATAAAATGTGTAAACTCTAATCCAAGTTAGACATAGTTCTTCTTCGACAAAGAACTATAATCCATGGTAAGGGAGTAAGTACTTCTATAATATCCATATAGCTATCTATGAGTTGTATAAAGCTAGCCTTTGACCAGCGCTGAACATGTCCAGGAGTATTTCCTAGCCGAGTTAGATATTTACCTCTGATTAAATTTAGAATACTCCAAATAGGTTCATGAGGTACACTTACAATTAAATAGGGATTTGCTAACTGGCATAAGACTTCTAAAGCACGTCCAGGATATTCTAAGTGTTCCAAGACTTCGCAACATACTACTAGTTCGGCAGTATTTTCCTCAAAGGATAGATCATATACACTAGCAACTTGAAACTTGATATCCACTCCCGCTTTAATTGAGTTATCTATAGCCAAGTTAATTACCTGCTGCGATAAATCACAGGCACGTAAACGCACTCCTGGATGCCGTCTAGCTAAAGCGATACTTAAATGCCCTTCACCACACCCTATTTCATGAATATTGCAAGCATTTGTTGAACAAAAAAGCTTGTCAACTGCATGAATAAAACCTGCAACAAGATATTTTTCGATCGGATTTCCTGTCCCGTACTTGTCGTATATATTTCCAGCAATTATTCCATCTTCAATAATTAATTCTTTTTTCACATGACCTCAAAGTGAGCAACTAATTTGTGACACTTCTACATAATTGAAGCTAAATATAAAACGTTCTATCTGTCATATTAATCATTACGCTTAAATTCTCCAAACTTTTCTTCTAACCTTTGAATCCGCAAATTAAGTTTTTCTAATAGTTTTCTATTAACATCAATTAGGTCAGCCAATAAGCCTAAAACAAAGAAGTGAAAGCCTAAACCAGTCAAGACAGATGCCAGAATTAGAGACTGGATCTTACCTTGACCTTCACCCAACAAATATAAATACAAAAAACGTAAATTAATTACCATTCCTAAACTAAACAAAACAGCTCCTATCCTGACAAAAAATCTGAATGGTCTATATGTTACAAAGATACGTATAATTGTGAATGTTGAGATTATTATATAATTATGCAGGCTTTTAACTAAGCGTGATTTACGAGTTTTACCGTTAACTCGTATAGGTACAGAAGTGATGGCAATACCTTTTTGGCCAGCTTGAATGATAGTTTCTAAAGTGTAAGTATAGTCATTAAATACATTCAATTGTACTGCTGCGTTTCTAGACATTGCCCGAAATCCACTCGTTGCATCAGGAACTTTAGCATTACTAACAACACACACAACCCAGCTTCCTAGCTTTTGCAATAACTTTTTAGTAGAGGAAAAATGCTGAATTTTGGCAATAGGCCGAGCACCAATTACAATATCTGCTTCTCCTGCTAAAATTGGTTCAATAAGTTTGAATATATCATCAGCACAATATTGATTATCTGCATCTGTATTAACAATAATATCTGCTCCTTCAGTCGTACAAGCTTCTATGCCTGCCATAAAAGCTCTCGCTAAACCACAATTTTGAGGAAATTTAACTATGTGATCGACGTTATAAGCTTTTGCAACTTCAAGCGTTTTATCTGTGCTACCATCATCAATAACTAGCCATTCAACAGAATCTATACCAGGTATTTCACGGGGTAGTTCAGAGAGAGTTATCCCAAGTGTTTTCTCTTCGTTAAAGCAAGGAATCTGAATAATCAGCTTAGTCAATTCATAACCTCCGAGATTAGTTGTCTCCAACCAGTTTTATACCTAATATCGCTACTCCGAGAGTGCGTGAGTCTTGAGACCCCTTAATCATCTGCTGAGGAATCCAAGTATCACTCAGTAACTCTATTGTTATTGTCTTTTCCAGTTTGATACCAGTAAGACTAAGAGTGTTTGACCAGTTTCCACTTCTTAGTTGATTGTTAAATAACTCCTTGCCGTTCACTAATACAGATAGTCTCGTACCTTTAGGTCCAGTTGATGCCAGCTCAATTGCAATTGCTTTAGGTAAGTGCTGTTCATCTAATGACACTACCAGTTTTGCTCTCCCATTGCTCCAACGGAATGGTTTATCTCCAAGCCATTCCTGAACAGAGAATCCAGCCTCTTGTACATCCCAAACCCACTCTGCACCGAGAAGAGCATTAGGATAATCTCTATTAGACAGTCCTGCGATCTTGTATAAGTTGATCATTTTTTGTTCGTGCAAAATCTTTTTTGGTAAAGGCTTTACCGTACTCTCGATGAAAGAACGTGACAATACTATTTCGTCTAACTTACTGCTTTTCCAACTTAAGGTTTTCAATTTACATAATTGTTCTTCATTAAGTATATAGACAGGCTTTTGTTCACTTATTTGCTGAGATACCCAGTTAGTTACAGCATTTTTAGCTTCAGTACTACTAATATTAATAGGGACCACTTTACGGTCAAAAGCTATGTATAAGGGTGTTACCCATGTAGTCGATCCATTTGCCAGAATTAGCTTATCCTTCGGTAACTTATCTGACAATCTCTGAAGTTGCATAAAGTAACCTTGATTTTCAGAAAAAGTGATAATACTTGCATCAGCATTTGTAATGAATATAGTGAATAGAATTAGAATAAATACTGATGCTACAATACACCATGTTTTCGGCAACCTATTGATTAGCCAACAAATACCAAGAGAAGAGAAGAAGGCAAATCCTGGAATAACTATTGGTACAAATCGACGAATAGCAAAAAAGTGATCGGGGCTGATATGTGGATTCCAAAGATAGATGATAGAAAAGCTGCCTATAACAACTATCGGTACGATCAAGATATCTTGTTTCTGCCGAGCAACAGTCCACAAAGCCGCTAGCCATCCGAGAATTGCCGACCATACTACAAAGGGCGAGAGATAACGACATAAATTATTTAATGAGTCTTCACGATAATCCCGCAAGCCATTTAAGGGAGTTTTGACTGGTAGATTAAAGACTGCATATGGCTGAACAGTTGGTCTGATCCAGCAAGCATAGACGGCAAGCAATATGATTATAATAGTGATGAGCGTGATGCAGATTTTACTTGTAGCATACATGTGAACAAAGCTGGCAACTCTTTGAGTCGTTACCAATATCAATAAGAGTGTAACAATTGTAGTAATACCAGCTTGTAAAAGTAGTGGATAGAGATTATGTAAATAAGGTGCGCTAAAGCATGCATAGTAAAAAATACTTAAAGCAGAGACAAGAAATAATGACTGATAAAAATTGAACCAGGTATTTATTTTTTCACATAAAGGATATTTAACAAATTTTAATATTAAATATGTAAACAAGAATAGTGGTATAAACAGTAGATCATCGATTCGAACTAATGTAGAAAGACCAATAAAAATTCCGGCCCACCTTGCCAAGGCTTTACTATTAAACCGTAGCGACTGAAGTAACAGTAGTATACCCGACCAAATTAACAGCTGTGCGAATATTTCTGTTAGAGTAATCCGAGCCAACCAAATTTCGCTGGGGTTAAGCCCTAAAAACAATGTTGCTACTACTGCATAGGGTTTGGGTAAAAAATATCGGCAGAAGCCGTAGAATACACCTAGAGATAACAAAGCAAGTATGCCGTTGGTACAGAATAGCCCATGATATCCCAAGGTTGAGAAAGCTTGAGCTAACCAAACTGGAAATAAATGAGCAAACTGTACTGTCATAGTAGGCTTTGTTCTAAAAAAACCTGGTAATCCCTCAAAAATTTTGTCAAAGACAGAATTGTCACTCGCATTCCATGGATAAGGCACATCTAGTCGTCCATGATGAGCAATGTATATGCCATGATTTGCATAAACTCCTTGGTCTCTGCCACCTAAAATACTTTCTGTTGGAAAACAGAAATAAAGCACAGCTACCAAAACTAGTCCGATAGCTAATATCCAATCCCAAAAGGAGAGTCTTAAGCTGATAAACAGTGTCTTCTTTTGCTTTCTCAACCACCGAATAAATTGGAATAGAGTTACTATCCAACCAATCAGTCCAAAAAATTCTGCATGGTATATGCCGAAAATGGTCGCGGCAAGCATTGGTACTGACCAGACTGCAATACCAGCAACAGTCATTAAGGAAAAAGCAGTGACACGCGAAACAGGATTTGCGATCGCTTTGTAGTGATGTAAAAACACAAAACTTCCTGTTAAGGGAAGGGCAGACCAAATGCCTGAAGCTGCAATCGTAGAAAATAAGCTCATTGTCCCACTCTCAATCAAACAGTCGCAAATTGAAGTTGGCTGCTTTGAGAAAAGGATCGATTAGCAAAGTCAGATTTGTGCACCGCTCACTCCTGGGTTCGGACTTTAGACCTCAGCAACTGAGTAAAAGTTCAATCAGCTGGTAAGGCTTTGTTATTCTTTGAGAAAATCCTTTGAGTTTACTCTTTAATCGCTCCTACTTTCAACTCAAGAGATCACAGGTAAGAAAACTACTGATTGTGGAAACTGGCGCTTCAAGGCGGGAAAAACTGGGCAAGGGTTTCTATCGGTCAAGTTATCGGGTTTACTCCAGGTAAACGGGGCTTTTTGCGCAGCTGACATCCACAACAGTTGCTTGGCTCTTGTCATGGCGACGTAGAGCAACCGGAACTCCTCGGCAGTTTTCAGGTATTTTGCCTGTTTCCCTGCGGCTGTGGTGTCTGGTAAGGGAAATTCGTTATGCAGCGCCGCCCGAATTTGGGCACGGGCAACTTCTGGGAGGCTAAAGTCTCCTAGAAACTGCGTTTGAGGAGGTACCCAAAAGTTACCGGGAATCACGTTTTCGTGTAGAAACGGGATAAAGACGTAGTCCCAATCTAGTCCCTTTGCCTTGTGCATTGTGATAATGGTCAGTTGACCAGGGCGCGTGTAGCGAGCCTCTAAGTCTTCGGTTTCAACTGGTTCAAACCGTTCTGAGGTCACAATTTCACTGAGTACAGTTAACATAGCTGCCATTGAACTGTTCCCAGATGTCTGCTGTTGCACTCGTTCGGCGAGTTTGTCAGCAGTAGCAAGTTCTGCTTGGTCATAATTTAAGGTCAAAGCTAAGAAGGAAATCAGGTGGTATTGAGGCAGTTCTATCTGAGCGCGGAGCAAACTGCGACACAGGTGGCGGGCTTTGAGTACTGGCTCTGACTGGGGCGGCTCCAGAGGAGTTGGGTAGAGAAACTTTTCTGGCACGCTAGCAAGAACATTGAGGTCTTGGGGAGGAATGAGCTGGCGCTGCAAGAGAACTGCCAGAGCGGCTTTGAGGTAATCGGGAGAATGGGGGCGATCGAGGAATTGTAGCAGCGCTAGGGTTTCGGCAGGGACATGGGAGCGGCGATCGCTTGCGGATACGTCATAAAGAGCGATGTTGTGCTGGTGGCAAATAGGTGCTAGTCCCTCTGCCACCCACCGACCTTGCCGATTCTCTCGTACTAAAACTGCTGAGCGCTTATTAGTTGGGTTTAGAGCAAAAAGCTCGATCAGGCGTTCTCCCATCAGCTGGAGAGTATGATAAGTGTCGCGGGGGGTATAAAGTTCTAGCCCTAATCCCACAGGATCGGGGTTGGCATCCGGTTGGGGGTCATTTGTGGTGACGGGAAGGATTTTCTGTGCGCGGAAGGGGAGAGGAAATTTGAGATTTACGTCCTGAAATTTCTCTCGTGAAGGCGCTGCGCGAACATCGACAAGCGATTTGGGATTGTTTGGATCGTAGGAGTGATTGACCCAATCAAGCATAAAGTTAGCGGCGTCGATAATCACTTGCGTACTTCGACCTGCCCGATCCATTGTCGCTAGTCGGGCTTGGGTGTCGCACTCTTCACAGAATTGCCGGAAATAGACTGGATCGGCTGGAGTGAAGGTGGAGTTGATCGCTTGGTTTGGATCTCCTACTCGAATCAGATTTGGAGGAGCATGCGGATTTTTATAATCGGTGGCGAGAATTTTTAACAGCTTTGCCTGTAGAGGAGCTGAATCTTGAGCTTCATCTTCAAAGACGGCAAAAACTTGCTTTTGTTCAAGTTGACAGGCGCTTTCGTTTTCTAGCACTCGTAGAGCAGCCACAATCATATCATCGTAGTCAATGAATTCACGTGCTTGCAGCAAATTCTGGTATTGCTCGTACAACCCAGCGGCGATCGCCAAAATTCCATACTCATCTGTTGTTTGTTCGCTCAACTGATGCAATGCCCCAGGCGAAAGACCAGAACTTTTTGCTTCTTTGGTGACGCTAAATGCTAAGTCAGGTAGCACTTCTGTCCGTAGCACCGACTGACGACGCAAACGCTCTGTCTCCTCACCATCAAATTGACAGCCTTCCAGCAACCGGGCATATTGCTTGGGATGAGTGGCAATCCATTGTTCAACACAAGTACGGATGAGACGATGACTTTGGTTAGGCGCTAGCACTGTAGCACTATCGAGCGGCAAACCTGACAATTGTGGGTGGCGGGTGGCAATATTCAGTGCTAAACCATGTAGGGTATGAACAACAAATCCGCCTGGAGGTAAGGACAAGTCTTCTCTCAAGTAACGGCGAATTTTAGCTTTGATATTGGCAGCAGCTGAGCGAGTAAAGGTAACAACCACCAGCGCCCGCCTAGCATGGAGTTGGTAACGAGCGATTGCCAAAGCTGCTGCTGCCGCCATGCCAGTCGATTTCCCAGCTCCTGGCACTGCTGCAACAGCTAGAGGTCCACCTTGCCAGTCAGCCATTTGGTGTTGTCCAGGGCGCAGGCGATCACGTAGTTGCTGCCATGCCTGCTGTCGCCAAGCTGTTATATTTTCTAGGGAATCTGACAACTTGTCTGCCGCTGAAAACGTAGACAATTTTGTTTGGTGAGTCTGTGCAACTAGATGAGGCGGATTTACGTCTGGTTCAATCGACATGTGGTAATCTCCCAAAGGTTGCGAGGAGCGAAGGAGCGCAAGTTCGCTTCTTGTCAAATTGCTGTTTCAAAGATTGCCCCTTGCAAAATGGCAAATCGCAAATTCCTTCTACATTACCTCTTACTGGCTGCTGTCATCTTATTAGGTGCTATTTTACGGTTCTGGAATTTAGACTTGAAACCCTACTGGCAAGATGAGGTGATTACGGCTTTGTTCAGCTTAGGGCGAAGCTATAAAGATGTGCCTCTAGATGTGGTGTTGCCGCTAACCCAGGTGGAGCAGATTTTTACCCTCAATCCAGGGACTAGCTGTGCCCAAATTGCTCACAATGTTGCCACTCAGTCTACTCATCCCCCCTTGTTTTTTTGCCTGCTGCACAAGTGGGCAGAGGCACCCTTAGTTGGAGTGATGGCACGAGGATGGGTTTGGAGTTTAAGAGCGCTACCAGCCTTATGCGGTGTGGGGGCGATCGCTGCACTCTACTGTCTCAACCGCGTTGCCTTTTCCCCTGCAGCCGGACTTGCAGGCGCAGCGTTCATGGCAGTCTCACCCTTTGCCGTCTACCTTTCTCAGGAGGCACGGCACTACACTTTGCCCATTCTTGCGATTGCTTTAGCGCTACTAGCGCTCATCCAAATCCAGCGGGATCTCTTTCAAGCGCCTTACAAAATACGACCTTGGGTTTGGATTGCTTGGGTGGCAATTAACATTATTGGTCTCTACATCCACTACTTTTTTATTCTGGCTGCGATCGCTCAGTTAGGCACTCTACTAGGGCTAATGTACTGGCAGCGTCGAATTCTACCTCGCTACAGTTGGGTTGCAACTGGTCTAGCTGTCGCCACTGTTGGATGTGGCTATTTCCCTTGGTTGCCAGTCCTGCTGCGTCATTTCAGCCACTCTGAACATAACTGGCTTCCGCCCCCCCAAAACATCTTTGCACCTCTGTTGCAGACACTCATCAGTTGGCTGTTTATGGTAATTGCTCTGCCAGTTGAAGATCAGCCCCTTTGGATTGCAGTGCCATCTGGGCTATTAATGGTTGTGTTTGGTGGTTGGTTAGCGTGGTATGTTGCTAGAGGACTGTGGCAATTATGGAATACACCAGCAACTCACCTCGCGACACTGACGCTCTTAAGTTTCACCTTTTGGGTATTGCTAGAATTCTTTGCGATCGCTTACTTACTAGGTAAAGATCTAACCTCCGTCCCCCGCTATGACTTCGTCTACTACCCCAGCATCTGTGCCCTACTAGGAGCCAGCCTGCTTAGAAGAGGACAAAGCGACAAGGCGACAAGGCGACAAGGCGAAGTATACGTACATTCCCCCATCACCCCATCATCCCCCCATCACCCCATCCCCCCATCACCTCATCTCTCCCTCTCCCTACTAGTCGGTGTCCTCAGCTGCATTTTCGTCGTTTCCAATTGGGTGCTACAAAAACCCTTCTACCCTGAGCGAGTTGCCCAAAATCTCAACCAAGAACCAACTGTACCGCTGATGGTTGTAGTGGGATACATAGACCATGAGGCTGCTGCTTTGGGACTAAGTTTCGCCTTAGCACTAGATAAGATCAGGAGTGAGGATGTCGATTTTGCTCTTTTCAATCCCACCCCAGCGTATAGGCTCGTTTGGGAACACTTGTCTGTGTTACCCCCACCAAAAGTACCTAAGCTCAACTTATGGGTTATTGGTCCGGGATTGAGACAACAGGACTATCCTCAGCATCTAGCACTTTCTCGCCAAGCCACTTGCACCCTTGACCCTAAGAATTTCCACCGGATCGGGGTTCCTTATCAACTCTATCGGTGTGTCAAGCTTTGATAGCTTCCTCTAGGGCAAGAATTCAAGGTCTAGAATCTGCTCGATCTTATATGGACAATCTACTGGAAAAACTTCCTGGGCTAGTCTAGTTTCTTTAATGGCTTCTAGCCGTGCTAGACGATAAACTTTCCCAATTGATTCTGGCTCTAGATAGCGCTTCAAGCTTGAGCTATCCTCCAGATAGCTTTGAATATTTAATCGCTCTCGATAAATTGTATTCTCCCGACTAGTTGACCGCAACACTGGTTGGTATTGCCATTTAAGAAGATGATGCAAAATTAGCCGGAGTGAACTGAGCAGGCGATCTAGCTCTCGTTTGGACAAATCCCGAACCTCCTCGATCAGATTAGGCAGATCGAGCAGATTGAACTGCCGACTCTCCAGTAGTTGAGCTGTCTTTTCAGCCCAAACTGCGAAATCTTGATCGTAAAGTGCTTTTAGCTCGGCTAATTGCATTTCGTGGAACTCCTGGGACCTTGGTCATTTCTGTATATCATGTTCGAGCATGCGGTTCCAAAAACTCAGTCAGAATCTCGTCAGGTTCATCTTCGTCATCCAAATCTGTTTGGTGAGCATCCAACTGCTCTGCTGAAGGAATAGTCTGCCTTGAAGGCTCAATCCCACTGTGGCGGTAGGCACCTCCCAAAATCTCCTCTACATGTTTTTCTACAAAAGTATCTACGAGGGATGCAATCCTTAGTTCTAGAGATTTTTCCCAATTCTGTAGATAGTCATTTACATCGATGTCTACGTCAACCTTGCTTTCTAACAAGGAAAGACGTTCCAACATACTCTTGACCTCCGTCTCTACAATCTCCAAACGTTCTGCCAGTCTGTTGTTTTTACCTCTTCCAATATGAGAAGCCTCTAAAGTCGGGATTGATCCCTGGGAAGCCATCTCCAACCCTTGCTGGCAGAATCGCTCGATCAACTCTGTCACAGTACAACCCGTCTGGGCAGCGTAAGCTCGGAGATTGGCCAACAAGTTCTCATCAATGTCGAAACGAATAGGCATCTTAGCCATTGGATGTGCGTACTACCTTAGATTGACAAGTGGTTGCGTTTTTTGATGATATCTATAGAATAACGACGTAAAAATTCAGTGGGTAAATGAATATCTCATATCCTCCTTCCGACCCAAACACAGATCCCTACACAGACCCGAATCCTGAACCTTTTGCAGATCCAAACGTAGATCCCTACACAGACCTGAATCCTGAACCTTTTGCAGATCCGAATACAGATCCTTATAAAGATCCGGATCTTGAACCTGATGTGTAATCGAATGTAGTCCCTTAAAGGACAGTGAAATCTCGTTCAAGTTAATCATAAAGGCTTCGCGTTGCACAGCTAAGCCCTGCCCAAAGCCTCTATTTGATCCATAATTAATGTAAAATGCTGTTTTTAAATATTTGACAGAGCGGTTCGATTTTTCGGACCAGCCGCATGACTGATGGATAAGACCAGGATGAAAGCGCTAAAGCTGCGTATACCAAGAGCCAAGCCTTCTGGAACACAGCAGGGGCACATTATTAGCCACAGCGTCCATTCTCGTGACTGGTCGTGGTCCTTTTGGCCTGTTGTGCCACTCTACCCGTACAGCAGACGGCGTACACTCCGCAAAGAAGTGGTGAAGGACACAATCTGGACCTTCGACCAACTGCAGGGTATCTTATACGCTATTGTGCCGATTCGCATGACTGCCGTGAAGCTTGAAGCAGGTGGCCTCCTCATTTATGCGCCAGTTGCTCCGACTCCAGAATGTGTTCGCCTTATCAAAGAGCTAGTGGCAAAGCATGGTGACGTCAAATACATTATCCTACCCACCACTTCTGGTTTGGAACATAAGGTTTTCGTTGGTCCCTTCGCTAGACACTTTGCAGATGCACAGGTATTTGTAGCTCCCAATCAGTGGAGCTTTCCGCTTAACCTCCCTCTGAGTTGGCTTGGCTTTCCTCAAAGACGGACACAGATACTTCCAGCGAATAGTACTGATGCCCCCTTTGGTAGCGAGTTCGATTACGCAATATTGGACATCAACCTCGGTCGAGGGTCATTCGAGGAAGTCGCATTCTTCCACAAGCGATCGCGCACCCTGCTCGTGACTGATTCTGTACTTTCTGTGCCAGAAGAACCACCAGAGATTGTCCAACTAGACCCATATCCCTTGCTATTCCATGCCAGGGACAATGCGCTTGATGTTGTTGAGGACAATCCGGCAAGTCGTCGCAAGGGATGGCAGCGTATCTCGCTGTTTGCTGTCTACTTTCGACCAAGCGCAGTAGAGACAATCCCACTAGGACAGGCGTTGCGTGATGCTCTAAAGGCACCAGATCATTCAAGAATCGCATATTTTGGAATATTTCCTTTTAAATGGAAAGACGATTGGCAGCAGTCATTTGATGCTCTAAGAGAGGGTGGGCGTCCTTTTGTAGCACCTATTCTCCAGACGCTCATTCTTAGTCAGGCACCTAGGAAAACCATTGACTGGGCAGATCGGGTAGCTAGTTGGAATTTCCAGCAGATTGTTCCTTGCCACTTTGACTTGCTAATCAAGGTAGAGCCGCATCAGTTCCGGCAGGCGTTCTCCTTCCTTGAGCAACAACCTGGTGTGAATTCGTGCGGAAGCGGCAGCCAACCTCTGCCTCAGGAGGATTTTGCATTCCTCAAGGAACTAGAGAAAGTACTAATCAAACTCGGCATCGCGCAGCCACCAAAAGATAAGGTTTAATTTCGACAAAAGTAAAACCTGCTAAGAAAAATTGACGGTTTAGTAAGCAACCGTCAGGCGATGACGGATATATTGAGATGTTTCAACTTCATCGACAAAAGCGATCGCATAATCCTCAGCCGAAATTTGGCTTTCGCCTTTTTCATTTGTCAGCAAGTGGTCAGCCCCAACATGAAATTTGCCAGTTCGTTCACCTGGTGCAATCTCTGCTGCAGGACATACAAATGTCCAGTCCAGGTCGGAAGTCTTGTAAAGATTGTATGCTTCGCGATGGACAAGGGCAAGGGAGCGGTAGGGTTCAAAGAAATTGGGACTATCAACAAACTGACATCCGGGCTCAACCTCAAGGACACCTGCTCCGCCTACAACGACTAAACGGCGAATTCTTACAAGGGATAAGCCCTTTATCAGAGAACGAGCTGCCTCTACAATAACCTCTAATGAAGAACCACTCGTGCCAATCGCGCTAAGCACTGCATCATGGTTTTTAGCAACCTCTGCAACACTGGCAGGAGCAAGAGCGTTGCCAGCAACAACCGTTAGATTTTCATGGGAAACAGAAAATCGGGAAGGATCGCGGGTAATGGCAGTCACCATATGTCCCCTTGACAATGCTTCATTAAGAATTCGGCTTCCAATCATACCAGTTGGACCAAATAACACAAGCTTCATATCATTATCTCCCGTTCTAAGCACTAAATGTTCTAAGCAAAAGATTTTTGGTTTGAAGCATGAGCAGCAATTGCTACTCATCCTTCCCTTGACAGGCTTACCTCATCGATTTCTGTTGGTGATGTAATCGTTGCCCAACGCTCAGCAATTTTGCCATCTGCTAATCTCCAAAGCACAAAGCCTTTAAATTCAATCTTCTTTCCCGTAGAAGAATCAGTTCCACGCCACAAGTTCCGCACTACAACCTTGTCACCCTCAGCAAGAATGTCTTCAACCGTAACGTGCAAATCAGGATATTTTAGATAGACCCTTTCCATCATCTGCTTAGCGGGTTCGGGACCAACCGATTCTCCATAAGGTTCATCATGATCCAAAAAATCAGGTGCGAAGTTTTGGTAAGCAACTGCAGAATTCTTTCGGTTCACAAACTCCTCAAAATGATTTCGGATGAATGACTTATTCTGTTCAAGCGTCTGCTCTATAGACATGATAGTGTTCCTTCAATGGCTCAATGTTTCTAGAAACATTTGCAAGTTTACCTCATGCACTAGTGACGCTGCGACGGGATGCGAGCGGTGAAATCGATAAGGTGTTGAACCGTCACAATTTACAGCGGCGTATTGCCATTACGATTCCACACATGCTCGTGCTGCCAACTATCATTGCCACGTCTAATTTAGTAGCAGCAGTTCCTTATCGCGTAGCTGCACGACTTGCAAGCATGCATCGTCTGGAAATTTTTGAGATTCCAGTTAAAACAGAATCCTGGACAGTATCCATGATATGGAGCCAGCTCTTTGACAAAGATACCGCAAATGCTTGGTTGCGCCAGACTTTAATAACTGTCTGTGCAGAAATTTAGCTAATAGTTTAGTCTCAGTTTTTACAATACAATATCTAACAAGAATGGTTATTGTTGATACTTGTAACTAAATGATGATTTGGCAGATTTATTTTCAGCAAATAGTATAAAAAGTTAAATTCAATACTTATTTCGTAATTTAGGAATATAGTTAAACTTGGAAATAGCATAAATATTAAAAAAATCTTAAGAAGCAATTTTTGACTTGACGTTGTATTGGGACTGTGAGAATCTATCCAAAGTTGCAATTATTAATCTGTCTATAGCAGTAATTTCTGTAAGGACTGATTGCTTTAACTTTTTGTTCCTGAAATTCTTCAAGTCAAAAAGCATGACATTTCTAATTCATCGTGTGACTTGTATCAGGAAATGTTGTAGCGTGAGGATGAGTGAATGAGATGATTACTTCAAGAAAAGTCGGTCAAGCCAAGATATTTACATAACTACTCTTGGCTGTTCAACTACTTTGTTTCTAGGCAACATAGTCAGATTTGTTATCCCCGAATTCAAGCAAGCTTAAGGGACCTTGCAAAAAGGTCAAATCGGTGTTGATGAGTCCTGCTGGAGCGATCGTATAAGAACAGTAGTAATCTGCATTGATACCGTCCTTACTTTCAATATTACTAACGGTAGTCAATAGTTTAGAGAATACCCTTCTTATTCGTTTCCTCTTTGGCTAAATCTGGGTGAACTTATCCAAATTTGAGTAATAAGGCTGATAGTCAGGTCATCGGTACACTGCCTTTGCACAGCAGTGCCTGCGATGACCGCCTTCCGCGGTCAAAAGTTCTGTTTGCAACCGAGCTGTGCGACTCGTGCATATGCAGACAGTACAAGTTTAGGTTTTATTTAGGAGTTATCCGATGAGGATTCATAATTTGTTTTGGAACTGCCACGTAATGGTAGCGGGGCTAGCTTTAGTGCTGGTTGCTAGTCCAGCTTTAGCAGACTGCTCTGTACCTATTAGTTCTGTAAATACATCAAACAACAGTAATGTTGTGGGAAGTGGAACTCCCGATAGTTGCACCGAGGATGCTTTCAATCAGGCCATAAATAAGGGAGGTACTATTACCTTCAATTGTGGTTCTTCTCCCTACACTTTAACTTTGAATTCAACAAAGACAATTAAGCAAGATACTGTCATTGATGGTGGAAATCTCGTAACTTTGAGCGGAGGGAATCAAACCCGAATTTTGAGCATCGACACTGGCAACTTTCTGGCATCTAGCCCAACCTTGACTGTACAGAATATCACTCTTGCAAACGGTTATGGACCTAATAGTCCCGATTCAGGCACAGCATCTGGTGGTGGGGCAATTTACCGCTTCGGGGGAACCTTGAATGTAATTAATAGTCGATTTATTAATAATGCAGGTCCAGCATCAGGACAGGATGATGCTGGTGGTGCAATATACTCCATTGGGACGGCAACAACAACGATTGTTGGTAGTGATTTTGAAGGCAATCAAGCGAGCAACGGTGGAGCTTTGGGTAATATAGGAAACAATTTGATTTTGGTCAACAGCACAGTCAATGGTAACAAGGCAACAGGTACTGGCGGTAATCCTGGCAACGGTGGTAATGGTGGCGGGATTTATATTGACGGGAATCAACAGAATGTTTCTTTATGCGGCGACCAGGTTAATAACAATCAAGCAAACCAATATGGTGGCGCATTCATTCGTGTTACGTATCAAGGTAATCCAACGACAATCGATCAATCCACAATTAATGGAAATTCCATTAATACGCCGGGTGGCTTTGCAGCTGGCATATATAATCAAGGAGGGAATCTAAACTTAACAAATTCAACCGTTACTAATAGTCAGGCTGCTGGCGCGATCGCTTCTCTCGTTAACGTAGTTGTCTTTTCTGGTTCGCTGAATGCGAACAATGACACTATCAACCCTTAATTTTCGTTAGAACTGCTGCCTGGTAATTCAACGAGGTAGGAGGCAGGGGTATTCTTCTGTCCCTGCTAAGAACTACCTCTTTAGTCATTCTCATTCCAAGGCTTCCACGTTCTGTCGGAAGGCAATCATAGCATGCTGGTCTTGATGCGCTTTCAATTCCAGAAGGACAGCGTCAGATACTTCCCGTGACATAACTGTCTTAATTTCAACATTGGTTTTGTAGCCTGCTATGTCTCCAAACCGTCTGCCATGTCCACCTTCACCCTGAACTTGGGCAATTGTGTAACCACTTACGTTATGACCTTTCAGCAGATGGATAAGACGGTCTTGCAGCACTGATTCAGCAATGATGGTGAGCAGGACAGCTGGTTGGACGGGAGTGACTTTAGAAGACATGAGGAACTCCTGAATTAGCATTATTGGGCAAAGCTGTCGCGAAAGACAAAAGCTGCCTTCTAGATATTACATGTTAGGGCAAGGTTTACTCGTCGATTTGCCAAGAGTCTTTGGCAAGTTCTTCATCAAGAACTCTTTTCGGACGCACAACGATAACAACTTGCCCTAAAAGGGGTTGAGTGGTTTCAGTTTCAAACCACTGAAACTCTAACTGCCCTGACTGCTCAACAATGAAGTAACTATCAGCATTCCATTGCCGCTTAGACCGATCGATAACCACTAAGACGGTTTCTTGAGTGCTGCTGGTCTGATTGGGCAGGCGATCACTGTCGCATAAAATAGCAACTGGGTCTTCTGCTCTCAACACAACTTGCCATCCAGGCAAAGGAACCCAAGCCTGCTCTCCGGCAAACTTGACTAGGCGAAATGGCTCAATTTCCTCCATCAAGGGGACAGCTTGTAAGTCGCTTAGCGTCAGCGGCATTTGACCTACTACTGGTACGAGACGGGGCAATTCCTCTTCAGACTCTAGCCGATAAACGGGTAGTTTGGGGGCTGGGCGCTTGGGCTCTACAGTGAAGTCAACTAGCAACTGCTCGATTTGTTGGCGGGCGCTCTGAGTGTGGGCAAATCTTAAGCCTTTGGCGATTAGACGGGAACGGTCTTGCAAATCAGTTTTTTGGCGAGCGAGTTTCCAACACTGGTAAGCGACGGCATCACCTGGATGGTGAGAAAATCCTGCTGGTAGAGTGCGGAGGTGTTCAAATTCCTTGATGGATCTTGCTAACTCACGAGCGTCGTCAGCATTCAGCTGGTGTTGCATAACTAATTCAGCAGCAGCCGCTCGTTCTGGTTGAGTAAGGAGGCGAAATTCGTACAAGATATCACTGCCCTTGTGGCTATAGTGTGATCGCACTGCCTCTGATACACCAGCTTGCTCTAATGAGCTATAAACTTGGGAGCCGACAATGATCTGATTTTGCTGGATTGGCTCAAATCCAGTTGCTTCAAAGATGGCTTGAGGACTATAACCGCTTTTTTGCAACTGCTGGCATGCTTTTCCCCATTCCACCCAATTGCCTTGCTTTTGTCGCAGTGATTTCAGCAATGTTTCAGAATCATCAGGTGGTAGTTGAGTCATAATTTCAGCTTAAGTTGGTTACATGACCTATTTTCTTATCCAATGTACCGCGTGCAAACCTATAATCTCATTGGTCTGCCTAGACAGTGGAGATTGCTCTAAACCTGTACTCGTTATTAGTTTAGTTGTACAGTAATGAATGCCATTTCGATTCGCGCTATTTTTGACCGCATTGCCCCAGTTTATGACCAGATGAATGATTGGTTGAGTCTGGGACAACACCGCATCTGGAAGCAGATGACAGTAAAGTGGAGTTCTGCTCAGCCCGGTGATACTTGTATCGATCTCTGTTGTGGCAGTGGCGATCTGGCATTGCAGCTGGCACGTCAGGTAGGACAAACTGGTCGCGTGTATGGAGTGGATTTTGCTCCAGCGCAGTTGGCGATCGCCCAAGAGCGGGCACAGCGTCAGTATCCCCATCCCCCGATTACCTGGGTTGAGGCAGATGTCCTAGATTTACCCTTTGCTGACAACTACTTTGATGCTGCTACTATGGGCTATGGTCTGCGAAACGTTACAGATATTCCCCGTAGCCTTAAAGAATTGCATCGCGTCCTCAAACCCGGTGCCAAAGCTGCTATCTTAGACTTCCATCGCCCTAGCAGTCCCCACTTGAGAACCTTTCAGCAGTGGTATCTACAGAATATCGTTGTGTCGGCGGCACAGCAGCTTGGTTTAACAGAAGAATATGCCTACATCAATCCCAGCCTCGACCGATTTCCGACTGGAGCAGAGCAGGTTAAATTCGCCCACCAAGCAGGGTTTGCTGCCGCCACGCACTATCCTATTGTCAACGGTATGATGGGGGTATTGGTAATTACTAAATCTTAGATCGAAGAATCGAAGATTAGCTGGCTATGCTTGGAAGTCGAATCTAAAATCCCTCATTTCTCCTGGATTGCTTTTCGTGGATTGGTCACACCTATTGCTTTACATCAGTCCTCCTATAGCGGGTGGCATTATCGGCTACTTCACAAACGATATAGCCATCAAAATGTTATTCCGCCCTTACAAAGCCATTTATCTTGGTAAACGGCAGCTACCTTTTACTCCCGGCTTGATTCCCCGCAATCAAGAGCGCCTAGCTAAGAATATTTCCGATACGATCATGGGTTCGCTGCTGACACCAGGAGAACTACAGAACCTGGCACGACGGCTGCTGCAACCAGAGCGTGTTCAGGGAGGAATTCTCTGGCTGTTGCAATTGGCACTCGATCAAGTCCGGTTAGATAAGGAGCAGAAAACAGCTAAGATTGTGGCAGGTATTCTCCGAGATTTGCTGGGACAATCGTTGCCACGGTTGCTTAAGGTTCTAGCTAGGCGAGAAGACTTTCTGGAAGCTCAGATTAACCAGATTTTTGACCAAGTGGTGCTGGACTTTCAGCTGAGCGAAGAGCAAGCCTCGAAGCTAGCAGATTGGCTATTGCAAGCAGTGTTGCCACCAGATGTACTGCGGCAACTCATCATCGACTTTCTCACGGACCGCACAATCCAATTGATTGATGAAAGCTTTCGAGAAAAGGCGAGTGGCACTTACTGGGTTGTAGCTAATATGTTTGGTCTACGCAATACTCTATCTCGCTTTCGGACTTTTTGTTTGGATGAGAAAGATACAACGAATGCTCGCCTAGCAGAGGTGATTCAAACCTTGGGAGTACGTGATCGCCTAAAGAACTGGCTGCAAAATGTATCCCTACAAAACTTACCCGTTTCGACAGTGCGGCAGTTAAGGAAGACAATCCGAGACAGTATCCGCAGTTATGTCCAAACAGGAGGGCCCGATCTGCTGCAAGGATTAAGTAACTCCATCAACTGGGACAATCTTGCCATTTTGATGCTCAATCGTCTGCGCAATTCAGCTGCTGTCAGTAGTTCCTTAGAAGCTGTTAGCCAAGAGCTAGCTTTGATTCTAGAGCGCTACTTAGAAAAAGACTTGGAAGTGCTTGTCGCTCAGGCAATTCCGATTTTAGCAATTGACCAGGTCATTGTTGACCGGATTAAGTCAACTTCACCAGCAGAGTTAGAGCTGGCAACTCAGGGGATTGTGAAAAATGAATTGCAGGCGATTGTTAATCTCGGCGGTCTTTTAGGGTTTATGGTGGGTTTATTTCAAACTTTGCTGCTACTGCTACGCATACAAGGAAGCGGACTATAGCACTACTACACCTTTCTGTGCGTCGCGATCAGTATTGCCCTGCCTTCAAAATCTGCTCGGCTGTAAGCTGCAAATTAGGAAAGGTGGGAGACACAACGCGCTCATTGCCACGCAATCTGCGAGCTTCATAGATTCCGTCGGTGAGTTCACAAATTGAGAGCGTCGGCTGTTTTATCCTGCCAAGGAACTGGACTCCGCCTAGCGCTGCGTAATCAGCAATCCAATACTCAGCAATGCCGAGTGCAGCATAATCTTCTACTTTGCGGGCATAGTCGTTCTGCCAATTCGTACTCACGACTTCCACGACTAGGCGAATTGAGCTACCCATCGTAATGACAGGTTCCTGACTCCATAGCGGTTCTTTCGCAAGCTGTGATCGATCTAAAACGACTAGATCAGGACGAAATCCGGTCACATTGCCCAACGGCTTAATTAGGCAGCGTTGCGGGATGAAGTAGGGCAGTTCTAAAGTGTCAATCTGAACATTCAGCTTGCGATCAATGAATGCGGCGACTTCCTCATGTGGCCCGGTGGGTTCCAAATCAAAAATTTCTCGATCAATTAACTCGTAGCGATCGTCGTCACCATAATGATCGAGGAATTCGTCAAATGTGAGTGGTCTTTGCTGTAAGAGTGGTGTCATTGAGATCTCACCTCACTAAATTGAATTTGAGCAGAGTTCTTAGCGTTTGCTCTATTCAATCGCATTGTCTCGATCATAATGAGCACCAACCCTCAGCAGAGCTAAGTTCTGTTTTCCTATTGTAGCAATTGCGACTGTGAGTTTGCTATGCCCTACCTCCAGATAGAGGCCTATAATACTTAGCTAGACCTGTCTATGGACAAGCGTTGGGCCAGCTTGGTCTGTTGGCATTACAAGTACGTCATTGATATTGACATGCGCTGGCCGTGTAACACAGAACAAGATAATGTCAGCAATGTCGTCGGGCGTCAACGGAGTCAGACCTTGGTAGGTATTGTTAGCTTTCTCCGCATCGCCATGAAACCGCACTAAGCTGAACTCAGTTTCCACCAAGCCAGGGTCTACAGAACTCACTCGCACAGGTGTTCCCAACAGATCTTGCTTCAGTCCTTCTGAAATCGCTTTCACCGCTGCTTTCGTTGCGCAATAGACATTTCCACCTGGATAGGTTTGGTGTCCTGCCACTGAGCCAATATTAACCACATGCCCTTTGCCGCGACTGACCATGCCTGGAACAACCGAGCGAGTGACATAGAGCAAGCCCTTGATATTGGTATCAATCATCTCCTCCCAGTTTTGGAGATCGCCTTCATAGATCTTATCTAGTCCTCGACTTAGACCAGCATTATTGATCAGCACATCAATATCTGACCAGGATGAGGGAAGAGACGCAAGAGTAGCTGCAACCGACGAGTGCGAAGTAACATCGAGTTGCACCAGATAAATTTCACATGCGTGCTTCTGACGCAGTTCATTAGAGAGTTGCTCTAGTCGTTCTTTGCGTCTAGCTGCCAGTATCAGTTTGGCTCCGGCATTTGCAAACAATGTGGCGCAAGATGCACCAATGCCGCTACTAGCACCTGTAATCAGAACAATTCGATTTTGCATCGAGTACGTCATGGCACCAGAGAATTAATAATTTAACCTATGAGCGCGGAATTCCCTACTCGCCTTGCAGTGGGGGACGGCGCTTAAAGCGGCGAATTCACTTCGCCGCACGCTGCCTCATGGATAGCGCACCACGGGATTGGCACTTACCGTCAACCTGTGCTACGGTAAATCCATGCTAACACTAAACTACACCTATCGAATCTATCCTGATGCCACACAGCAAAAACAAATGCTGGAGTGGTTGGAAGTCTGCCGCAAAACATACAATTATGCTTTGCGGGAGTTGAAAGACTGGTTAGCTTCCAGAAAATGTTCGATTGATAGGTGTAGTTTGGAGAAGGAGTATATTATTCCGGTTGATACTCCTTTTCCTAGTTATCAGCTACAGCAGGATAACTTACCCCTAGCCAAACAGAAATATCCTGAAATGGCGTTAGTCTACTCTCAAGTCTTGCAAACTACCATCCGTAGATTGCATGATACTTGGGAGAACTTTCAGCAAAGAGGATTTGGATTTCCTAGATTCAAGAAGTTTGGGCAGTTCAAGTCTTTTTTGTTTCCGCAGTTCAAGACTAACCCAGTTACTGGACAACAGATCAAGCTTCCTAAAATTGGCAATTGTTTAATCAACATATCCCGACCAATTCCAGAAGGTTGTGCTGTGAAGCAAGTACGGGTCTTATCAAAGGCTAGGGGGACACAGTGGTATGTCGCGATCACATTGCAGATGGATGTATCGGTACCTGATACTCTAGTACATGGTCGTGCCATAGGTATTGACCTGGGGCTGGAAACATTCTTGACAACTTCTGATTCTCTAACAGTTGAACGTCCAAGGTTTTTTAGAGTCAAACAAGGTAAGCTGAAATTGCTACAACGTCGAGCTGCTAGAAAACAAAGACGTTCCAATAACTGGGAAAAAGCACAAATCAAAGTAGCAAGAATGCACCATAATATTGCTGCTGCTCGTAAAGATTTCCATCTCAAAACTGCTCATCAACTATGTGACCAAGCTCAGACAATCTTTGCGGAAGACTTGAACACGGTTCGACTCAATCGTGGAATGTTGAGAAAAGATTGCGTGGATGCAGCATTTGGACAATTTTTGTCTCTGACACAATGGGTGTGTTGGAAACGAGGTGTGTATTTCTCAAGAGTCAATCCCAATGGAACCAGTCAAACATGTCCTAAATGTTTGGCAACAGTTCAGAAAGATTTGGCAGAAAGAGTACATCTTTGTCCAGAATGCTTGTATGAAACTCATAGAGATCATGCAGCAGCAGAAATGGTGTTGTTGAGGGGACTGGAATCTTTAGTAGGCAGGGACTCTGCCGAATCGAAAGAGCCTGTTGGGAGTCGGTCTGCCGGGGGCGAAAGCCTAGGTAAGAGGCGAAGATCCAGGAATACTCAGTAGTGATGCTGGGAATCCCCACCGTCAAAGACGGTGGGGAGAATGTCAATAATTTTCATACATGAAAAAGCGCCCCCCTATGGGGAGCGCTCAGCAATTAACTGAGGACGAGAGACTAGGCATTAAGAGCAGGTGCTTCAACTGCTGCTAGGTCCAGAGGGAAGTTGTGAGCGTTGCGCTCGTGCATCACTTCCATCCCCAGGTTCGCCCGGTTCAGCACATCTGCCCAGGTGCCTATCACGCGACCTTGGGAATCAATTACTGACTGGTTGAAGTTGAATCCGTTCAGGTTGAATGCCATGGTG
>JAFASY010000095.1 GCA_019244235.1 Chroococcidiopsidaceae cyanobacterium CP_BM_ER_R8_30 | reverse complement strand
CGCTGCTGTGCAGGCAGTCGAGTTTTTACGCCGCACGATTTGGCAAGGCGTTTCTCCTGCTGGTGTCACCACTTACACTGAAGAAGAAGTCCGTCGCTTGTTCCAAAGTGGCAGTGCTGTGTTTATGCGTAATTGGCCCTACTTCTGGCCTCTAGGAAATGCACCAGAATCACCTGTTCGAGGCAAATTTGCAATCAAGGCGATGGTTCATGCTCCAGGTAGAAGTAGTGGTGCTTGCTTAGGTGGTTGGGGTTTAGGTATATCTACAACCACGAAACACCCAGAGGCAGCCTGGAGAGCCGTCCAATTTTTCACCAGTGAGGCGATACAGCGCCAGTTAGTTTTGGCGACAGGTTATGTTCCCAGTCGGCGATCGCTCTTTAATGACCCGCAAATAGTTGACAAATATAGCTACTATCCATCTTTATTAAAGATTGTAGAAGACGCTGTCTTACGTCCGCCCATTCCCCAATACGAGCAAGCATCGGATATTTTGCAGCGCTATCTTGGTGCTGCCTTTACAGGGCAGCTAAGCTCAGAAAGAGCGATGAAGGCTGCCGCAAATGAAACTCGTCATCTATTGAACAGCATTAAATGAACGTTAGTGCTTTTGCTAACTTGGCATCATCAGGTATCCTCTTTTGCATAAATGGCAAAGAAAAGGGTAATAAATACTAGGGACGCACAGAATAGATTGACTTTCTCCAGAGTTCTACAAGTATTAGATGGGAGAAATGGGATCTATTGGCTGACAATCAGGCTCATGCAATAGCATAAAAGTGGGTACAAATCATATGTTGGGAAGTACCGTGTTAGAAGAACGCCAAACACCAGAACAAATCTCACTGGTTTACGAGCAGTTGTGGCAGAGTGTTGTTCAATTTGGAAACCTCTCGGCAATGCAAGAGCGTAACAGAATAGCCCGCGATCTCCACGATTCGCTGGGACAGGCATTGACAGCTCTCAACATTCAGTTGCAAACTGCAATCAAACTATGGCAACTCGACCCTGCTCAAGCCCAGCTATTTCTGGAGGAAGCCGCGCGGTTGGGAAGTACTGCTATTAAAGAAGTCCGCCAATCTGTTAGTGCGTTGCGTGGCTCACATGAAAACCAGACTTTAGACACACTGATTGATTCGCTGGCGGCAGACTTTCATCGAGTGACTGGGGTGTTGCCTAAAACTGTTATTGACCTATCTGCTCCTCTACCAACGGAAGTTATTACCCCTCTTTACCGAATAGTGCAGGAAGCCCTGAATAACATCTGCAAATATGCTCAGGCTACTGAGGTCCAAATTCAACTCAGAACAACCGCCGAGCGTGTTTATCTCATCATCCAGGACAATGGCAGAGGGTTCGAGCTCAGTCAAAATAGCAGTGGATTTGGTCTCCAGGGGATGCGCGAACGAGTTGCGATTCTTAGAGGGCACCTTCATCTTGAAACAGCACCAGGAGCAGGTTGTTGGATCGAGGTCGAGGTTCCGTTAAAGCAACTACCACCGTTAGAATCAGGGGAGATAAGACTATTTAGTTCTACCATCCCAGTGATAGCTGGGACGGTAGCCTTCCCTCATTTAGTCCTTACACCAGAGCAGTCTACTTGCCTTGAAAAGACTTTAGTAGAGTTCATTGGACCGATTGCCCCTACTCTGCTGCAACAAGTTTTGATACAGGTTCAGGACTGTAAAGAATTAGTTGAGAAGTTAGCGCTACGTGTCTCTTTGCAGCAACGAGTTGAGTTTGAGCAAAAGCTAGCTTTTTTACTTGAACCTTTGCCTGTTGCAAGAAATCAAGCTATTGATGAGAGCTTTATCTCTGAATGCGAACGAGAGTTAACTGCTGCTATCGGACCAATTGCTCCTCTCCTAGTTCAGCAAATTCTAAAAGCTTTTCCTCAAGTTTCACTAATAAAATTTACAGAGATTTTGACAGCAAAAATTACAGACGCTCATAAAGCGGTTGAATTTCGCCAACACTTATTGGATAAGTTAGAAGGCTAACTTATCTTATGTTTCAGCATGTCCATCGCGATCACTAAACTATCTCGCATACGGTTAAATGCAATTGCGAGAGCGCCAATTTCATCTTTAGAACTCTCCTCAAAGTTAGCATTCATTTCTCCCATGCTAACTGCTTGAGCAGTCCTAGCTATTT
>JAFASY010000262.1 GCA_019244235.1 Chroococcidiopsidaceae cyanobacterium CP_BM_ER_R8_30 | reverse complement strand
CGTACCCATACTCTCCACGATCCCGTGCGCTGGAAATATTTTGGAGTTGGGAACTACTACTTAAACGGGATCAATCCTCCTCGTCACGGCGCATTCTAAATCCTTTAACTCAAACTTGACAAAAAGAAGTACCAAAGATGGTTTTAGCCACCCAAAGAGAATCAAAAGACCACATTGCTCTAGCTGCCTCATTAGCGGAGGAGTTTGCTAAAACGGCGATTGAACGGGATGCAAAAGGTGGAAGCCCTACTAAAGAATTGCATCTTCTGCGAGAAAGTGGTCTGCTCAAGCTCCACATCCCAAAGGAATACGGTGGTTTGGGTGGAGACTGGATGACAGCTTTGAAAGTGGTGCAAGAAATCGCCAAAGCCGATGGTTCCCTAGGACAATTATTAGGCTATCATTACGTCAATTCCGTTACGCCTCAACTATTTGGTACAGCGGCACAAAAGCATAAGTTTTACACTGATCTGGCAAAAAGTAATTGGTATTTTGGAGATTCTGTCAATCCTCGCGATCCAGACTTAATCCTGAGCCCGGATGGCGAAAATTTTCGTCTTAACGGAGTCAAAAATTTCTCTACAGGTGCCAAAGGTTCAGACGTTATAGTGATTGCTGGGACACGAGACGATCTTGGCAACGTCCTCTTTGCCCTCATCAAGAGTGATCGCTCTGGGATTAAGATCAACGATGACTGGGACTACATTGGGCAACGACAAACTGATAGTGGCAGTGTGGAGTTTCACAACGTGCTGATCTATCGAAATGAAGTGCTTGGCGATCCTGATGCCAACACTCATCCCAGTCCATTTGCTACGCTCATTACCCCTCTGATTCAAAGCGTATTCGTCAACTTTTACCTGGGGATCGCCCTAGGCGCGTTCGAAGAAGCTAAGAAGTATACCCTTAGCATTACCCGTCCTTGGATTTTTTCTCTAGCTGAGAAAGCAGCTCAAGATCCCTACATTATTGAGCAATATGGCAATTTGTGGGTGAACTTGAGAGCAGCGATTAGCCATGTAGACTATGTGAATTCTGTAGTGCAAGCTGCATGGGATAAGGGAGAACAACTCACTGCTGCCGAACGAGGCGAAGTTGCTGTTACAGTTGCAACTGCCAAGGTGTTGAGTACTAGAGTCGCACTGGAAACGACTAGCAAGATTTTCGAAGTCACAGGTACCCGCGCTGCTGCTACCAAGCATCGGTTCGATCGTTTTTGGCGCAACGTTCGCACCCATACTTTACACGATCCAGTCGCATACAAGGTCCACGAAGTCGGCAACTGGATTCTCAACGAACAAACTCCAGTTTTTACTCTCTACACCTGAGGCGATGAGTTCTAGACCACTACTGTTCAATTCCCCTGCTGTGGAGTTTTCATCATGAGTCAAATGTAGCTAGAACAAACCGCAGAGACACAGAGGTCACAGAGGAGGATGATTAGGTGAAAGGAATTGAACTGACGACAGGTACTCATCTTAGTCCAATAGCAGGTATAGTCACTATGATCGGGTTAGGATTAGCAATGCTAACCCTGGGGTACTATGCCAAAACAAAGCTAGTTAAGACCACCCATGATTTTATAATTGCTGGTCGAAAGTTAGGTTTTGGATTTGGTGTTTCAGGCTTACTTTCAACCTGGACGTGGGTTGTAGGCATCCTCATGCCGATAGCAGTGACCTATTCTTATGGGTTGTCAGGATTATGGTGGTTCACTGTACCGAATGGTGTGGCAGTAGTTGCAGTTATCCCGTTTGCTAGAAAGCTTAAGTCCTTAATGCCTCATGGCTATACAATTAGTGAATTCACCTCTGTGAGATATGGTGGAGCCAAGCTAGCTCGCTCTGTAGTTGTAGCTGCTATTTTGTTTGGTGCTGTTCAGGCTGTGATTGTCAATTTAAAAGGGGCATCCTTAGTTCTATCTACAATTTTTGGTATCAATCAAGGAACTGTTTCTATAATTGCTGGAATAATTATTCTTTCGTATATCACGCTTAGCGGTTTATGGGCATCAATGTCAACCTCGGTCCTCATGTCACTGCTAATTACAGTATTCCCGGCAATAATTGCTCTAACTACATTGGGTCATGTTGGAGGAGCTACAGCCGTTTGGCAGGAGGTAGCAAGTAAAGGTCACGACTTATTTTCAGTTACAAGAGAAGATGCCTTTGCTAATTTTGGTATCACTTTCGCCTTGGCGTTAATAACGTCAACAATTGCTGGACAAGAATTCTGGTCTGTGGCTTGGGCAATGCGAGAAAATGAGCTGGGTAGTACATTTTTTTGGGGAGGAGGATTATATTACCCAATTGCTCTATGTCTAGGTGTGTTGGGCTTAATTGGCATTGCCATGAATGTTGATTTA
This sequence comes from Chroococcidiopsidaceae cyanobacterium CP_BM_ER_R8_30, assembly GCA_019244235.1. Taxonomy (GTDB): domain Bacteria; phylum Cyanobacteriota; class Cyanobacteriia; order Cyanobacteriales; family Chroococcidiopsidaceae; genus JAFAVL01. Next base: position 22,466 of record JAFASY010000262.1, on the reverse strand, counting down.
GTGAGGGATTTAGGTAATGACCCAGCAGCATTAGGTCCATTTCTCATCTCCCATCTTGGACTTCCTACTTGGGTGATTTTTATGTTTGTCTTGGTAGTCTTATCAGCCTGTTACTCAGTCTCTGATTCAGGACTCGCAGCAATTAGCTCAATTTGTGCGGTGGATATCATTAAGGCAAACTTCCCGCATGTGTCAGAAAGAACTTTATTCACTTGGACTCGGCTGTCAATGGTCTTTGCCGTTGTCATTGCAGTAGCAGTTGTTCTATCTGGAGTAGATTTTGTGACTCTACTTCTTGCAACATCTGCTATTCGTGGTTCGGTTTTAGTACCGCTAATTTTATCAATTGTGTGGGATAAGATGAATGCGCGTGCGTTCACCTGGGGAACTATTTCTGCTTTGATAGTTGGAATTGCATGTAGAATGTTTTATGGAGAACTAATTAGTACATCTGCAATTGTTCTTGTCAGTACATTTGTGCCGTTAGTTATTGGTTTCCTGAATTCAGAAAGATTTGATTATGCCGTTTTGAGTAGAGCTGAGGATATTTAACTCTATAGCAGTTCTATATGAGTTATGAGAACTATTTTTTGTCGAACCGCTTTAGCGTAGCGTTAGCGACTTAACATTGCCGCAGGCGTTAGCATGCGCGAAGCGCGTAGCCGTAGGGGTTAGATCACCAAGAAAAGAAATAGAGAAGAGATTTCTATGAATCTCATTTAAGGTGTATGGCTACTTTCAATTCTACTAGTTGTTTTTCCCCTGGAGGTTAACTATGAAAATTGTACTGAGTTGGCTCAAAGTATCTATAGTGGAATTGAGGAGAAGGCTTCTTGAATTAGTATCATCTGCCAAAATCATTACGTATTTTTTCTTAAGTGTAGCTCTCTCAATTATCCTTGCTCGTGTTTCCCAATCTGCTAGTTCAGATCGTGCTAAGAGTGCAGCAGTTGTTTCAAATCATGTGTTATCACCCATTGCAATAGTTGCTTTAGTGTTAGGAGGGATAATTAGTATTCTCTTCTTTAGAGGTATGTATCGTGTTTTGCATAACACATCCAAAATTTACGAGCTTAAATTTGATCCGAATGCTGCTAGTGATCGCAGTTCTTCTAAAGCCAACAATATTCTTATTTTTGGTTCATTTCTATTAGTTGTTGGTTCAGCAGCAATTATCTCATCCTATGGTTGGGGACCGATATTCTTATATTTGGGTCCTATCCTTTGTCTGTTAGGTCCTTTTGTAATTATTGTCTCAATGGAAGTAGATGTAAAGAAATCCCAAAAGCTCCAAGCATCTCTGATCAAGCAAGATTCAGAACTGTCTGTAACCCAAAAATATTAAACATAGGAACGTTCTACGTTGACCTTCAATGCTAGCTGCAATCACAAGAAATCCATTTAGTAAAAGGAAGAAATACGATGGATATTCGCTTTGGATATTGGATGCCTCTGGGAAGTGGAGGCTATGTTATTAGCGATGTTCCTCAGCGCACGGAATGGAGTCTTGATTACAATGCTCGGCTTGCCAAAACCGCTGAAGATATAGGATTTGAATATGGTCTTGCTCCAGCCCGCTTTATTGCTAGCCATGGTTGGGAATATCAGCAAGAAGCCATAACTTGCACAGCAGTTCTGTCAGCTCAGACTCAGCGGTTAAAGCTTATCAGTGCTGTACATACGGGTCTTTGGCATCCCGCCGTTGTTGCTAAGATGGGCGCAACAATTGATGTTTATTCTGGTGGTCGCTTCGCTATCAATATTCTCAGTGGCTGGTTCCGGGACGAATACCGCGCCTTTGGTGAACCTTGGTTAGAGCATGATGAGCGCTATCGTCGCTCTGAAGAATTTATTCAGGTTCTCAAGGGGATGTGGACGGCTGAGGACGAATTCAACTTCCAAGGAGATTTCTTCCGCATCAATGGTGGATGGCTGAAGCCTCTGCCTGTATCCCAACCTTATCCAGAAATCTTCCAGGGTGGTAACTCCAAAGCAGCAAGACGGATGGCTGGTCGCTTTTCTGATTGGTATTTCATGAACGGCAACTCAGTCGAAGCAGTCAAACAGCAAATTGACGAGATATCAGCGATCGCGCACCAAGAGGGAAGAAAGGTGAAGTTCGGTCTAAATGGCTTTGTCATTCTACGCGATACTGAAGCTGAAGCTTACGAAGAATTAGAGCGAATAATTGCCCATGCCGATCCGAAGGTTGTCAATGCTTTTGCAGAACAGGTAAAGCATGCTGGAGCTTCCACTCGCGAAAAAGTTGGGATGTGGGCTAACTCAGACTTTGCGAACCTTGTCCAACCCAATGACGGCTTTAAGACCAGACTAATGGGTCCAGCAGAGCTAATAGCTGAGCGCATCCGAGAGTACTATGAAGTGGGAGTCGATCTCATTCTCTGCGCTTTTTTGCACTATACTGATGAACTACCAGCTTTTGGTCGGATTGTGATTCCCCTGGTTCGGCAGCTTCCAGCTCACCGTCGCCTAACAACAGAACGAGTTGCTTAGCCAGTATCTTACACCCTTACTGACAGGAGAATTAAACATGACCCTAGCCGCCAAAACTTATGAACTGGAAGGGCAAATTCTCGAAGCCTGCTCTTGTAAGACTCCCTGTCCCTGCTGGATTGGTGAAGATCCAGATGATGGAGCCTGCGATAGTTTTGTTGCCTATCACGTTGAACGAGGAGAAATTTTAGGTACTGATGTTTCTGGGTTAACTCTGGTCAAGATCGTTTATATTCCTGGCAATGTGTTTGCAGGTAACTGGCGAGCAGTGATCTACGTGGATGCCCAGGGCACAACTGAACAACAAAACGCATTAGTCAAAGTTTTTACAGGTGAGCTAGGCGGGGCACTGGCTGACTTAGCAAAACTCGTGAGTGAAAACCTGGATGTACGAATTGCACCAATTGAATACCACATTAAAGAGGCCCAAGGGACGATTCGGATTGGCGACGTGCTGTCTGCAGAGATGGCACCCTACCGCAGTGCTGATGGTAAACCGACCAAACTAGTAGATAGTATCTTCAGCACTATTCCTGGTTCTCCTGCTTACGTTGCCAAAGCCTCTCATCACAAAGTTCACTTGCCTGAATTTAATCTAACTTGGGAGTATAACGGACGCAACGCCATTCAGGGTGAATTTCATTTTGAGCTTGCTCAACGCGAGCTGCCGGAGACAGCTCCGGCAGAACGTTGAGGCTTAAAGTAATGGCAACCCATCACCTCAAAGATCTCTCTTTAACAAAGGGCGAAGCAGCAACACAGGAACATGGAGATACTTTTCGTAACCCCGTGTCTTCCCATTTAGTCTGGGCCCTAATTTTCTTGGCGTGGGCTTCAATATTCCTGTTAGAAGTGACAGGACAAGACCATCTGCTGCATTATGAGGTGTTATTCGAGTCGAATTCCCCACCTTTACTGATTAAGCTCATCGTCTTTCTGCTAGCTTGGCAGGTGATGATAGTTGCAATGATGTTGCCTACAAGTCTGCCACTGATCCGGCTATTTACTAATGTCAGTTCTGAGGCAGGATCAACCCTTGTCCTACCAGTATTCCTATCAGCGTATTTCGCCATTTGGACTAGCTTTGCCCTCCTGACTTTTCTCGGAGATTTGGGTTTGCATCTGTTGCTAAGTTACCTCCCTTGGCGATCTCATTATGCCTGGTTAATCTCTGGTACAGTCCTATTGTTAGCAGGTGCTTTCCAGTTCAGTGAGTTGAAGAATCATTGCCTAAAAGCTTGCCGCCATCCTCTCAGCTTTCTAACTCATCATTATCGAAGGGGGTTAAAAGCCGCCTGGAACTTAGGCATCAATCATGGGTTGTACTGCCTAGGCTGTTGCTGGGCGTTGATGTTAGTGATGTTTGCTGTAGGGATAAGTCATCTTACCTGGATGATAGTGTTAACAGGGGTGATGGCAGTCGAAAAAACTGCTCGATGGGGTCGAATTTTGGTACCTCTGGTTGGGGGTGGGCTGATTGTTTGGGGTATGATTACACTGTTGCACCCAGTTTTTACCCAGATGTAATTAGCCTCCTGCCATTGCCTAAGTTCTCGGCTTCACGTGACATCGCTGCTAGTACTTGGTCTTTCACTTACGTTACTCCTGTTGAGACTGTGGTAAAACGAACTCCGCATCAGCGTCTTAGCTTAATTTCCCCAACTTTTTCACCAAGTCCCGCTAGCGGTAGGTAGCTTGTGTTAAGCGGCTTCAGTAACTTCTAGCTCGGTACTTCGGATGCTATTAATCAATTGTTCTCGCATCTCCACAAATTCCTTAGATAGACGCAGTTGAGACGGAGACTCATTGCTAGAGCGATTGGCAAAGGGATTAGCAATATCCCTTACAATTCGACCGGGGCTTGCATGCATAATGATGATTCGAGTTGCTAATAGCAAGGCTTCCTCAACATCATGTGTGATGAAAAAGATGGTTTTGCGAGTCCGCTCCCAAATTTCTTTAACGTGCGTTTGGAGCGCTTCACGGGTGAGTGCATCAAGAGCACCAAAGGGTTCATCCATTAAAATGATTTGGGGTTCGGCTGCTAAGGTACGGGCAATCGCTGCTCGCTGCTGCATACCACCAGAAAGCTGATGGGGCAGTAGGTTTGCTGCATGAATCAAGCCGACAATATCTAAAGCGGAGGACACTCGTTGCTTACGCTCCAGTTCGGCAACGCCCCGCATCTTGGGACCAAATTCAACATTCTTAGCAATCGTTAACCAGGGAAAGAGATTGGGGCGCTGAAACACAACTCCCACATCAGCATTTGGTTCCTTGTGAACCTTACCAGAAACGATGACCGATCCAGTTGTTGGACGTTGATACCCTGCTAATACTCGTAATAGCGTAGTTTTGCCGCAACCTGAAGATCCCAGTACGCAAACAAAATCACCAGACTTTAACTGCAAGTTGATGTCTTTTAAGACTTCTGATTGATTGGCACCCGACCCAAACGTAAGTCTCACATCTGATAGCTGAGCGATCGCTTCATCGCTTGGCAGAGTAGTGGACACAATACTTTCGTTGGATGAGTAAATAGGCATGAGATTTCTCCTGACATACAGTAGGCGTTTTAGCTACAGCGCTTTAGCATAGATGCCTTGCTGATAAGCGCTTAAATCTGGAGCAGAGGTAATCTTTTTCTGGGAGACTGCAAAGTCGGCTGAGTTTTTCAGAATTTTGGCAAATTCACCAGGTTTGTCCGGTGTACCCAGATACTTGGGATCTTTCTGCTCAGCAGAATTTAACCAAATCAGTTCCTTCACTGCAGATTGCGTTTCCTCTGGTGTGATGTTTAGGTACTTGCCCTAATTCAGCTATGGAAGGGTCAGAGGATGCCCTCGACGAGCTATTACCGCAACTTGAAGTAGCTAGCGGTAAACCTAGACCAATAAGCCCTAATAATACATATCTACGTTTTATTTGCACAAATCAACCCCACTCGTTAGCTGTCATAGCCAATCCAGGGAAGCTGAGTTTTTTGCATCCAACGAATACCTGAATCAATCAGAATCGCGATAATACCCATAATGATGATGCCGACGAAAATGATATCGCTTCTCAGAAATTTACTGGCATCTAACACCATCCAACCAATCCCCGAAACCGCTGCCACCATCTCTGCCGCAACAAGCGTTGAATAAGAAACCCCAATTGCGGTTCTCAGCCCTGTGAAAATTTCTGGTAAAACAGACGGAAAAACGATGTAAAAGAATAACTGCCAGCCTGAAGCGCCAAGGGAGCGTGCTCCATTAATGCGATCTAGGGAAATCCGTTGTACTCCAGAAACTACTGCTAGAAATAAGGGTGCAAATGCTGCTAAATACAACAACGCAATTTTGGACGGATTTTCAATTCCTAGCCAGATGACTAGCAGCGTGTAATAAGCCAGGGGAGGTAGGGGGCGATAAAACTCAATCAGTGGGTCTAGCGCTGCTCGAACTTGTTTCGAGAAACCACATAGCATACCTAACGGAATCGCTGTTATGACTGCTAGTAGCAATGCGATCGCTAAACGGAACATACTTTGGAAAATATGGTATGCAAGTGAGTTGCCTTTATAGCCGTCCTGTACAATCTCAACAAAGGCAGACCAAACAGCAGCAGGTGACGGAAGAAACAAGGGATCGACCCACTTTAAAGAGGTGCTGAGCCACCAAAATAGCAAGATTACCAGAACAGATATCAAGGAAATTGCTCGTTCAGCCGTCAAGAAATAATTGAGCTTTCTTAAGAAACCCCGGCGAGAACCTGCCTTATTTCTTATGCTCTGTTCTCCTGATTGAGGTGTCATAGTGCTTGGACAATACTCCTAACGTTTTAAAGGTAAAAATTGCGGTTACTACGGTTTAACCAGATTTCAACAAAAATCTACTAATAGAAGATACGTCTTTGCTTTTTAACTATTTAAACTACTTAAAATCTATTGATAAACTGTAGATTACAGGTTGTCTTTCAAAAAGTCAAGAACTATTCATCTATACATAACCAGCAACATGTGTCCGCTATCCCCTGCACCTGGTGTATAGTTGCTGAGGCACAGCGCAGCACAATTGATGCAGGCACCATATCGACACCCCACTGGCTAGCACATGCCTACCTGTTCCAAAGCTTCCAGAATCGTCTGGTTCTCAGGAACTTCTATCGGGAAGCGCTCGTGATTGATTCGACCTGGTAAGCTTTCATTGCCTAAAAGCTTGCCGCCATCCTCTCAGCTTTCTGACTCATCAAAACCCGCCTGGAACTTAGGCCGCAATTATGGGTTGTGCTGCCCGGGCTGTTACTGGGCGTTGATGTTATTGAAGGCTCGCTTGTCTGACCTGTAATTGACTTTGGGCGCGGGCCAGAAATTCTTGTGTTTTGAGTGCAGCTGTGTAATACTACTAAAAAAAATTACTGTAAGTTGAGCGATGAACAGTATTATATGGTTAATTAATTGTCTCACTCACGCATATTCTAACCGTTCCAGCTGTTGTGATGATTGGTAAAAGCGGTTTACCTGAGTGATGACTGATGGGTTCGCCAGAGCATTTTCTTAGTTAATGCAAGGGAAATAAAGAATAATTTGACTTAAAAGATCTGCATCTAGCATGAGCGATATTGCCAGGACTTCGAGTGTTTAACAGCAGAAACTTGCTTCCTTAGATGGAGGTAGTTCAGGTCAATTAATTAGAAGGTGGACAATGCCGATTCAAACAAGCGTTTCTAGTTGGGAAGAATTGTTGGAAATTGCTCAAAAAAATACATCCGCTCGCCGGGTACGCAGACCAGGACAGACACCTTCCACTGCACCCATCCCTAGTGGTCTTAACAAGCTCCCCCCCGATACTGCTTTGCCCGTCTTGCTTTACCGTGATACCAACTCCTGGTGTCCATTTTGTGAGCGAGTGTGGTTTGCTCTAGAAGAAAAGGAAATTCCGTTTGAGACAGAGTTTATCGACCTGAGCAATAAGCCTCAGTGGTATACCGATTTGGTTCCAACAACGCTGGTTCCTGCCGCCAAGATTGATGGTGTGTTGGTCTACGAATCAAAAGATATCCTGTTAGCCCTAGAAGAGCGATTCCCGACACCATCGCTGCTCCCGAATGACCCAAAAGAGAATGCTGTAGCGCGGCAACTGATTGCAGCGGCTGAGACTAATGGGTTTCTCGCTGCCAGCTACAGTTTTGTGCGGACGGCCACGGCAGATACGAACGAGTTAGCCAACTTACAAGCCGTACTGGAAACCAAGTTAGATGAGCTTGAGCAAACATTGGGAAAATATCCTGGTCCCTACTGCGTCAGCACGTTTAGCTTAGTGGACATTATGTACAGTCCCCATCTAGACCGATTGGCAGCGAACTTACCTGTGTACCGGAACTATCACATCAAAGGGAATCCCCGTTTTCCACGCCTCAATGCTTGGTTTGAAGCTCTGAATCAGCATCCAGCCTACCATCGGGTCAGATCTGATAGTACAACCAACAATTTACTCCTGCGACGCAGATGGGGCGTAGAACCGAGCACTAATCCCTTGCCGTTAGATCCCGCTGCCAGCGAGTCGCTTCAGTTTCGGGCTGAAGCAGCTGAACGACTGAGTGATAACCGGGAAGCGGCGATCGGCGATATCTTGAAAAACTCTGGCGTGCAGGCTTTAGCGGGAGATGGTGATGTCTCGGCAATTAAAGATGCGGTTGACTTTCACCTGAGACTCCTAGCGGATTACCTGATTCATGGCAACAGTGTCTCCTTACCGTGGGGACGAGTTGGTGGGAAGGACAATGCCGATCCACTTGTAGCTGCTGTAGGAGCGATCACGCTCGCGTATGTGCGGAATCGCATCTGCGCCCCGCGCGACATGAGCGCTGGTGCCGCTACCGCCTTCCGTGCCGCCGCTGATCGAGTCTTGGTATCGCTCTACTAATTAACTTGTAGACAGCTCTATATGAGACAGCTAACCTCTTAAATTGCAGATGGCTTTTTCAGCCACTAAACTGCAAATACTCTGACTAACCCACGTGCAAGACTGCCTTGCCGACAAATTTGCGATCAAGCAATTGCTGAGCCACATCTGCCACTTGTGTCCAGGGAGCCTCAAGCGCAATGTGAGGTTTCAACTGCTCCGCCGCCACCAAGTTTAACAGCCGTTGCAATCCCACGCTTGCCGATTCATGCTTCAGTTCGTGAAACAACATCAGCGCGTACAGCCTTGCACCATTACTAACTCCATAGAAGCGTTGGGCATTGAATGTAACTTCGTTACCACCAGAAGTCCCAAACGACACAACCACGCCATCTTGTGCCACAGAACCTAGCGCCGCCGAGAGGGTTTTGCCACCGACAGATTCGGCAACCAGATCGTAGGGAGCATGTTCACTCTCCAGTGGTAAATCTTCCCCAAGCACAACTGCCTGTGCTCCCGCTGCTTTCACTAGCGCTTCATAATCAGGTGTACGAATGTGCGCTGCCACCTTTGCCCCTGATAAACGGGCTAACTGAATGGCAAAATGTCCCACGCCACCCGATGCACCAGTTACCAACACTGATTTTCCCAGCAACAAACCACCTTGCTTCAGCACGTGATAAGCTGTCAGTCCTGCGACAGGCAATGTGGATGCTTGCGCGAACGAAACAGATTCTGGCAGTTGTGCGATCGCATTTGTAGGCACTGCAACCAGTTCCCCCCAACCACCAGAGCGCACAAAGCCGACAACACGCGTTCCCTGCGATGGACCTGAACCATCAGCAGCAACGGTTTCAATCGTACCAGCTAAGTCCCAACCAGGTTGCCACCCCGCTTCAGCAGTGGTTGAGCGTCGTACCTCGCCGCGATTGAGCGAAATTGCTGCAACACGCACAATGGCTTCGTTGGGGAGGGGTGTCGGTGAGTTGACCTCACGGAGTGCCAACCGTCCTGAGGCAGTCGGATCAACCACAACAGCTTGGATATTGCTCATAGAAAAACTCTCCTTGGAATAAAAGACTGGTAGCGAATCGTTGGATTCACCTTCTCCTGCTTCATCTTGGCATGGGGCATTGGAATAGCCCGAACGAAATTCAATTGGCATGAGTCATTCTCCTCAATTCGTTACGCGAGTGGTCATTTACGACATCGCCATCTGTAAATTAGTCAAATTAACCATTACGAGCGGCTAATTGTTATCTGAATGCGATGCTACTCGGGCAAATCGATGCTGCAATATCCACCCGCCTAGGAATAATTTTTTGCTCCAGCATCCAGTCAGCAGTTTTCTGCAGATTTGCAATATCAACTGCGGTCGGAAAAGTCACGGTCTCAGGTCCACGATTTTTCAGAGCTTGTTGCGCAACCGCATCTGAAACTTTCAATTCTCTGACCGTAAATGTTGCCGCTGCTTGCAGGTTTTGATTGAACCATTTGGTATCTCGCGAGAGCGCAGTTAAGGCTGCTTTCACCACCATGGGATTCTCGTTTGCGGCAGCCTTGCGAACCAGCAGAACCTCGTAAGTTGGAGCAGGATGTGTTGTTGTAATGCGCCTTGCTCCATGCTCTAGTTGAGCGATTGACACATACGGTTCCCAGACTGCCCAGGCATCTACATTACCCTCGTAAAGCGCTGGAGCCGCATCACTAGGGTTAAGATAAACTCGCTCAACTTTGTCTTTGGGAATGTTTTCTTTCTCTAACACTTTCAACAGCAGGTATTCCCCAGCACCACCTCTATTAACAGCTGCTTTCTTGCCGATCAGATCCGCTGGCTTTTGAATTGTTGAGTCACCTCGTACTAAAATGGCGTTTTCTAGGGAGGCTGGATTGGGCGGTTCAACTGCTCCAATGCAGAGTGGCTGTCCGGCGGCAAGCCCAGAAATGGAGGGAATATCACCGCAGCCACCAATATCGGTGCGATCGCCCATAATCGCTTGTAAGAGAGAGGCGCAGCGATCAAACGGACCATTCCATTCCGTTTTGATGTTCTGCGCGGCTAGTTCGCGTTCGAGTTCACCTCGCTGGTGGGAAAGTGGAATCATCCCACCTTTCTGGTAACCCAGGCGAACTATACTAGATTTTGATTGGCTTGGCTGAGTGGCTGCCGGAGTCAAATTTCCCAAGTTTGCTGAATTTGATTGCGTGCAACTCACAATCGCAAAGCTAAATACCCAACCCGTTATCAAAGATGAACAAGCTTGTTTGGTACAGAAACGAGACCATCGAGCTACTGTCTGACATACCAACGATCTACCTGAAGACCGCTGAAACTGATTCACAGAATTTTTCTCCTCAATCTGAGTTACTGGGAGTGAAAAAACAGCGAGAACTGAATTCCCCTTTGAATGACTTATGGTTAGAAGTTTGTCAAATATCCCCCTAAAATACGATAAATCGATCAATTTATCGTATAATATATTAGATAGCATAATGGCATAGACAAAAGTAGAAAGCAAGCTATGTCGTTATACAGCTGTGGGTTCATAACTCAACGTTCCACCGCGTTGAAGGTAGTACGAAGAGCGCAAGCTCCAAATTCTTCCGGTTCAGCATCAAGTGTGAGACAGTCCATGAAAATGCTATAAGTTGACCGACGAATAGCGTTTTATTTGCAATATATTTTACGAGCGTCTGGCTTACCGAGCGCTGTACTGAATCGTTCCCTTATCAAGTGCACTATGTCGGAACAAAGCTACAGAATCTTGCTCTGCTCATTCTTAGGAGCTTACACATGACTGCAACTCTGACTCGTCCCAACTGGACCACAGATCACGAAATCGAGCTGTTTGACAAACTGATTGACAAATACGCACCACACTTGCCTAAAACTCGTGCTGGTGAGCCACGCCCACCAGCAAATGAGGCAGAATGGAGCAATTTCTATCGCTATCGAATTGCTGGTGCAGCACATGACCTGTTTATTGTGCAGTTGGCAGCCAAGGCAATCGATCGAGTTATTGATGAACCTGAGTGGCAATTGTTGTTAAGTCGGCAAATTGGTGATGATGGAGCACATTCAGCAGCAACTCGGCAGCGGATCTGGGAGTTATCAGGACAAGATCCAACTGAAGAAATTAAACAGCAGGTACAATGGCACTGGGATTATCTAGGCGACTTACCGCTTCGAAACTGGTTAGGTTTCATTGCCTGGGAGTTACACTACGAACTGCATATCGTTGCCATTTTGCTGTTGAGCAGTCGTCTGACGCAGATCAACGAACCGGAATCTGGAAAGTTTGCTACTGAGCGCATTCTGCCCGATGAGTTTGTTCATCGGGTTGGTGTCGTGGAATGGTGGCAGCAGAAGTACGATCGCGCTACGCCTACCGAAAAGTCTAAGTTGTCTGCCCAATTGCTGCAACTTGATGAAGAATTGCAGCGTCGCCGAAATCCTTACCTGCGGGACTTTTGGCAGCGAGCACATCGCGCCCTTGGGTTTGAAAGTAAAGGATTTGATGTTATTTACGATGCATGGCGACGGGAAGTGCTGGCATATTTCTTGAATATTCCCGTTGCTCATCTGCCCAAGCTTGTCAGCATCAACAATTAAGCAAAGCAGTAACATTCCGGTCCTTCAGCGTGAACTAGCGCATATGTATCCTCTGCTTGGGCAAATAGAAGCATCCAATCCGTGCTGCCTTGATGCGTGCAGAAAGAGCATCAAGCTGCCTAATAGTCCGTCATCCTAACTAGGAATTAGGTTTCCAGATGGCATCTTTAACTTGAACCGATTTAGGAATCAGCTTCTGACTGTAGAACAAATCAACGACTTGCTGTTGTTCAGCAACATACTCATCTTTCATTTCAAACACACCAAAATAGGGACGCTGCTTCAAAGCTAATTCCCAAGCCTCTGGTTTGTACTTGGTTTGGTCTGCCAGCAGTTGGGCAACATCATTAGGGTGTGCTTTTGCCCAGTCTTCAGCACTCCTCTGCGCGTTCAAAATCACCTTTATCAAGTCAGGATGATTTTGGGCAAAGTTTTGTGTTGCAATGTAATATGCACGCTGCGGAGCAACATCTGACCCTCTAACCAACACCCGGACTGAACCGTTTAACTCCCTTGAGGCAAGGTACGGATCGCTAATTGGCAAGACATCCACACTGCCGCTTTCAAAGGCAGCAGTGCTATCAGGAATCGTGAGATAGGCAGGTCGAATATCATTCAGTGTGAGCTTAGCACTCGCCAGAGCCTTGAGAGCAAGGTACTGCAACGCTGTTCCCTGTTGAATTGCGAGTCTCTTGCCCTTGATGTCGGCAAGGGTTTGGATGGGAGAATCGTTCGGAACAATAACTGCCTGAGCACCCGCGTTGGAAGCCGTTGCCGCGACATAAACAATCGGGTTTCCACCTGCTTGAGCAAAAATGGGGGGAAGATTGCCAACATTGCCAATATCGATGCTGTTGCCTGCCATCGCCTCCATCATTGGTGGTCCCCCCTTGAAGGAGAACCATTTGACCTTGATGCCTTGTGGAGCGAGCTGCTTCTCTAGCAACCCGCGAGACTTGAGTAAAAGAAGTCCTGGCGTACCGCTTTGATATCCGACATTAATTACTGATAGCTTTGATATGCTACTAGAAGCTGGTGTAGCCTGAGAACCAGCAGCCTGCTGGCTACTCTGTGAATTACAGCCTGCTAAAGCTAGTAGCCATGTTAATACAAACGCGGTGATCGCCAGCAGCAGCAAGCGATCGAGCTTTGTGCGAAACCTTCTCAACATGGTTCACCTTCTATAAGACTCTTGCATAGAGCAGTTTCGCTACATACCAAAAACTCAGTGATGACCGGAGCTAGAGGCACCGCCCAACATAATTTCAGTATCCTCGACGACAGGTACGGCATAGGCAGCAGAGTCATCCAGACTGACAGATGACTTCACTTCAGATTGGTTATCTTTCTCAAGAATGCGGTGTATCAGAGTTTCTACTGTTTTGACAAAGGCAGCATTCCCCCGTTGCCGTGGACGTGGTAGCTTGACTGGTATATCGAGCGCCACGCGACCATTTTGAATCAGCACTACCCGATCCGCCAGTGCAACAGCTTCTTCTGCATCGTGTGTAATCAAGAAAGCTGTAAATCCTTGTGCTTGCCACAAGTGTTCCAGCAATTGCTGCATCTCAACCCGCGTCAGGGCATCCAACGCGCCTAACGGCTCATCCAATAGCAGCAAGCGAGGTTTACTCACCAATGCTCTAGCAAGGGACACCCGTTGGCGCTGTCCGCCCGATAACACAGCAGGCCAGTCCTTAGCGCGATCGCTTAAGCCCACCGCCGCCAGTACTTGTCTAGCTTTGTGTCGCAGAATTCCAAGTGAATCCGCTCGTTGCCCCACCAATCCCAACTCTATATTGTCTAGAACGGACTGCCAAGGTAGTAACCGTGGTTCTTGAAACATCATCCGCACATCAGAATTGAGCTGGTCAGAGCGTTCCCCATCTAATTCGATGCTGCCAGAGGTCGGAGGTACCAATCCAGAAATTAGTCGCAGCAATGTACTTTTGCCACACCCGCTCTGACCAACAATAGCGACAAACTCGCCTGGTGAGACTTCTAACTCGATTCCCTGCAAGACTTTTTGAGTCTGAAAGACTTTTCTCAATCCTTTCAGTCTGAGATGAATTCCATGTGGTGCCGCTGTCATTCGACAAAACCTCCATCAGTTGATTTAATAGCGATGGTTTTAGATGCACTAGCCAGCAGTCTGATTTCACTGATTTGAGCTTGCTAAACCTGACTGACTCATGTAAACTACGGTAAACCAATAGGCTTAAAGTAGTTTATACTTAATTCAAGTTCTCATACTTCATTTTGAAAAGCAAGTGCTTACAGCTACAGTTGATGCAACTTTGGTTTAGATAAGTGCCTTTGAGAGAGGAATTCTCCCTGCTTCTAACTGAGGGAGTGTGTGGAGGTGCAAATCAAGTTTTGGAAAATCCACTTGCATTTTTCGAGAAATTGTGCAAAGGTTTCTGTTATCCAATGCAAAATACGATATTTCTACCGACTTTGCGTAAATTTATAGTGTCCAACACTCAACCCTCCGTGTAACCAGTTGATTGCAGTGAGCAGGTAATAACGTGATGAGTAAGAACCAGTTTGAGTCGCAGGAGTCATCCATAACCGATTTTGACCCGAATCTAGCGGCAGATGTGCTGGTAATCGGAGGTGGACCATCTGGCACTTGGGCAGCCTGGAGTGCAGCCGCTAGTGGTGCTAGCGCTGTTCTTGTCGATAAAGGTTACTGTGGCACCACTGGATGTGCTGCTGCCTCTGGCAATGGTGTGTGGTATGTGCCACCCGATCAGTCATTGCGCGAAGCTGCAATGGCAAGTCGTGAGACATTGGGTGGCTTCTTATCCAACCGCCATTGGATGGCTCGTGTTCTGGAGCAGACCTACACCAATGTCAACCAGTTAGCTGAATGGGGTTACCCATTTCCTACCGATGATGAGGGCAAACCCTATCGCCGATCGCTACAAGGTCCAGAGTACATGCGGCTGATGCGTAAGCAAGTTAAAAAAGCCGGAGTCAAAATCTTAGACCATAGCCCTGCCTTGGAACTGCTGATAGACCAAGACGGTGCTGTTGGGGGCGCAAAGGGAATCAACCGTCGTACTGGCAGAAGATGGGCTGTGCGAGCACAAGCAGTAATCATTGCCACTGGCGGCTGTGCTTTCTTGAGCAAAGCCTTGGGCTGCAATGTCCTAACTGGAGATGGCTATTTGATGGCGGCAGAAGCTGGTGCCGAGATGTCAGGGATGGAGTTTTCTAATGCTTATGGGATCTCTCCGGCCTTCTCTTCAGTCACCAAAACCCTTTTCTATAATTGGGCAACATTTACCTACGAAGACGGCACTGAGATTCCGGGAGCGGGTTCCCAACGGGGACGTTCAGTCATTGCCAAAACATTACTGACTCAACCCGTTTACGCCATTTTGGATCGAGCAACTGAAGAAATGCGTGTAGCTATGCGTGTAGCACAGCCCAACTTCTTTTTACCCTTGGATCGTGCAGGCATTGACCCCTTTACCCAGCGTTTTCCGGTAACCCTCCGCTTAGAAGGGACAGTCCGCGGTACGGGTGGAATTCGGATTGTGGATGAAACCTGTGCTACATCTGTACGGGGTCTTTATGCTGCCGGAGATGCGGCGACACGAGAACTTATCTGTGGTGGGTTTACTGGTGGCGGCAGTCACAATGCCGCTTGGGCAATTTCTTCAGGTTTTTGGTCTGGGCAGTCTGCTGCTGAGTATGCATCACTTTTAGGAGGCAAGGCAAACCAGCGTCGTCTAGAGGGGGTTGGTGAGGCAGCATTACAGTCAAAAAGCTCTGGTGCCAATACTTTAGCAACCGATGAGGTCATTCAGGCTGTGCAAGCCGAAGTTTTTCCTTACAACCGTAACTATTTTCGTACAGAGAGAGGTTTGTCGGCATCCTTGGACAGATTACACAGTCTTTGGCAAGAAATTCGTACAAGCCGGGTGGTAGCAGACAACGAGATTGTGCGGGCTCGGGAAGCTGCTGCAATGGTAGCCACAGCCCGTTGGATGTATAGCAGTGCGCTTGAACGTAAAGAAACTCGCGGTATGCACAAGCACGAAGACTATCCGCAACTTGATCCTAACCAGCAACACTACCTGCTCAGTGGAGGTTTGGACAAGGTCTGGGTGAAAGCTCAGCCTCTGGGTAGGGGAGCGGAGGACAGAGGGAAAGGAGAGATTTTTCAGTCCAAAATCCTAGATTCAACATCTAAAATTGGGGTGGCGCTGTGATTGAGCTAGTCAGCAAGTCGCGATGCATCGAGTGCAACCTCTGCGTCAGCGTTTGCCCAACTAATGTGTTTGATAGTGTGCTTAATGGGGCACCAACTATTGCTCGGCAAAGTGATTGCCAAACCTGTTACATTTGCGAGTTGTATTGTCCAGTTGATGCTCTCTATGTCGCCCCACAGAGCGATCGCCAAACCACAGTCAATGAAGCTGAATTGACAGCAACAGGGCTACTGGGCAGCTACCGAGAAAATGTCGGCTGGGGGTCTGGGCGGACAAGCACTGCAAAGACAGATCAGACCTTTCAGCTCCTGAAGCATTTGAAATAAAGCAGCGGGAGGAAAAGCCATGCTGTCATTTGCGTTCAGAGCTGGTTTTGTCAGTCACAAGCAATTCCTTTTGAAGCTGTCAACATTAGTCGCTTTTGTCCCGTTATTACTAACTACAGCCTGCAGTTCTAGTTCAACTCTCTCTAATGAAGTGTCAAGTCCCAAAGCAAGTGTGCCGTCGAACACTGCCACTCTGCGTTTAGGCTTCATTAGCACTGGCTATCAAGTCCCAGTTGGCTCAGCAGGCTGGGCAATCCATCAGGGTATACTCAAGCCGGAATTGCAGAAAGCGGGCATCTCGGATGTGCGGTTGGAGAATTTTCCCAATGGACCCGATTTGAATGAAGCGCTCATTGCAGGTGAGGTAGATATAGGTGTTTACGGAGATACCCCAGCAATTCTAGCCAGAGCGCAAGGCATCAAAACCCGGCTGATTAATCAAGATCAAGTGGGGATGAATGTCTGGTTGTTAGCTAAGAAAAATGGACCTCATTCGGTGGCTGAACTTAAGGGGCAAAAGGTGGCGACATCGAAGGGTTCGTATATGTATCGCTACTTGATCGGGTTGTTGCAAGAATCTGGCATTGCCAATCAAGTGACTGTTGTCCACTTACTGCCTAGAGATGCTCAAGTTGCTTTAGAGCGTGGTGAGATTGCCGCCTTTGCAGCACCCATTGGAACAGGTCCTTTGCTCCTGGCAAAAGGTTTTCCGGTGATTGATGAAGCAGATACGCATCCTAACCTGTCAGGGACAAGCGTTACCGTGATCACAGAAGCTTTCCTGGCTAAGCATCCTGACTTTCCCCAGAAGTGGAATGCAGCCATAACAAAGGCAGTGAAGGATCTTAAGGCGAACCCTCAGGCGTATTACAAGTTCCATGCTGAGGTATCTCGATACCCCATTGATGTTGTTAGAGCCTCGTACCCTCTCGATCAGTTTCCAGAAGAACCATTCCCTACCAAAGGGCTTGAACTGTTGGAAGGGACAAAGAAGTTTCTCATCTCACAGGGCTTAGCAAAGTCGGATTTTAAATTAACAGATTGGCGTTTTACAGAACAGCAGCGTTAAGGAGGATTAGGTATGGTACAACTTTTAGAAGTTAAAGAGTCCCTAGACTGGCTAGCTGTCGCAGCTTCCCTATCTAAGGAGTTGGCCGCAACCGCAGTCGAACGAGATGCCAATGCCGGAATTCCCAAGGACGAGATCGACCAACTACGTGCAAGTGGTTTGCTCCCCCTGGTGGTACCCAAAGAATATGGTGGAATTGGCGCAACTTGGCCAGAAGCACTAAAAATCGTCCAAGAACTTTCTAAGGCAGATGGTTCAATCGGGCAATTGTATGGCAACCATCTGAATTTAACGGTTGTAGGTCATAGTGTAGGCAGACCAGAGCAAAAAGAAATCTATTATCGGGAAACTGCCCGAAATCACTGGTTTTGGGCGAACGCTATCAACACGCGCGATACTAGACTGAAGATTGCTCCAGAGGGTGACCATTTTCGTGTCACTGGAGTGAAGAACTTTGGCACAGGTGTTGCCCTGGGGGATGTGCGAGTGTTTTCGGCAGTGCAAGATGGTGTGGAAGAGCCAGTCTTTTTCGCGATTCCAAAAGAGCGGGAGGGTGTGGTCTCCAATAATGATTGGGACAATATAGGGCAACGTCGAACTGATAGCGGCAGTTTCACATTCCACAATGTTTTGGTGAAACAAGATGAGATTTTGGGACCACCGAGCCCCCCTGATAGTATCCTCGCCACATTTGGCGGCATCATTGCCCAGTTGACGAAGACGTATGTTTACCTTGGCATTGCCCAAGGTGCGTTTGAAGCGGCAAGAGAGTATACCACTACACTCACCAAACCGTGGGTAACGTCGGGTGTGGACAGTGCAACACAAGACCCCTATATCCTGCATCATTATGGCGAGTTATGGACTGAACTGAGGGCGGCAATTGGTCTGGCGGAGGAAGCCGCAGAGATTGTGCAAGCTGCTTGGGAAAAGGATATCCAACTGACATCTGAGGAACGGGGAGAAGCAGCGATCGCTGTTTTTTCTGCCAAAGCGTTTGCGACCAAGGTAGGTTTAGATATTACTACCCGCATCTTTGAAGTCATGGGCACCCGATCCACTGCAGCAAAATATGGCTTCGATCGTTACTGGCGGGATCTGCGAACCTTTACCCTACATGACCCTGTGGATTACAAACTGCGGGATATTGGCAATTGGCTGCTTAACCATGAGTTGCCAACCATTACCCAGTATTCTTAAGTATACAAAATTCCAGCGTTTTCACTCGCCGTTCAGGGGTAGGCAGCAGTGCTTATCCTCTTTCCTAAACTTGTGATGTCGCAAGTACTTTCGTTGATTGTCTTTTGTTTGCAAATACTCACCGTTTTAGGTGTTTTAACTATTTGTTAAAACTTAAACTGCATTAAACCGCTCAGTTTAAAGCACTTTACTAAAAATATGGTCCTATAAAGAACTTAGGCTATTTAATTCCCCATAGCTTTTATTGACTCGACATCTTTAAGCCTCAGCTTTCAAGCATTGGTAATGTTAAATAGAAGGGTTAACTATGATTGCTCGGTTGATAAAACGGTTTTCACTCTGTACGAGCAAAAGCAGCTTTTTTAGGCTGATTAAGCAACCTAACGCTCAAGCTCTCACATTTCTATTCGCAGTCGGTCTAGCTTTAAGTCTGTTAGTTACTGCTTGTACTACGACCACGAGAGCAAGTTCTGAAAGTATACTCGCGCCAGCACTACAGGAAAGGCAGTTGACGGTGCTGAAAATGGCGCACCAGAAAGGAATGGCAAATTTGGAAATTCTCCAAGCTCAAGGGTCCTTGGAGAAACGTTTACAACCGCTTAATATCTCTGTAGAGTGGAGTGAATTCTCATCAACTTCACCTCTACTAGAAGCAATGAGTGTCGGCTCGCTCGACTTTGGTGGAGGTGGCGGTACAGGTAGTGTGTTTGCTCAAGCCAGCAATAAACCTTTTGTTCGGGTTGCAGAGGAGAGAAGCAGTAGTACAAGAGGTCAAGCAATCCTTGTACTGGAGAAGTCACCCATCAAGACTCTTGCAGACCTCAAAGGCAAAAAAGTGGCTTTTGCTAAAGGGTCTAGTTCGCACTACGTCGTTGTACAAGCTCTGAAGAAAGTCAATTTGCAACTCAGTGACATTCAACCTGTCTATCTTCCTCCATCTGATGCGCTGCCAGCATTTGAGCGTGGTGACATCGACGCGTGGGTGATTTGGGACCCCAATACAGCTCAAACCGAGAAAACGGTTAGAACTCGTGTGTTAGCAGATCTGAGCGCCATATTTGGTGAGAAAGCCTCTGTAGAGAATCCGGCATTTTACTATGCCGCTCCTAACTTCGTGCACGATCACCCTGACCTACTCCAGCTTGTTTTGGAAGAAGTGAACAAAGCGGGAGCTTGGGCTAAGAGTAACGTCAAGGCTTCTGCTGAATTGCTAGCATCGCGCTACAAGATTGATCTCTCAACAATGGAAACCGTTCAGCAACGAAGCGGCGATCGCAGGATAGAACCTGTGAGCGATCGAGTCCTGTCTGGATTACAGCAAATGGCGGATACCTTCGTTGAGCAAAAGATTATTCCCAAGCAGATCGATGTCAGAGATAAGAAGTATAACTGGATTTCTAGCCAGAACTGGTAGGACAATTATTGGCCCTATGCGACCTCATTTGTACTATGATGCTTAGTCACCGCCCTGGTTCGCTCGTTGGCTGGAATCGCTTCGCAGCTCCAACAGACTTTGCTGACAGTCCTCTCTCCCAGGCACTAAAGCAACCGGTGCTGCTCGGACTGTTCCTGCCAATACAGGCAGGTGGTTGGAGCGCCTCTACGCTGCCGCGCACTACGGACTGGCAATTTGAATACAATAAGGCACTGGTGCTACATGCCGAAGCACTGGACTTCGACCTAGTGTTTGCCCTGTCGCAGTGGTTGCCTAAAGGTGGCTATGGTGGTGTGTTCAATGGTCAGGCATTAGATTCCTTTGTCACCACCGCCGCACTGACAAGCATCACCCAGAAGATTTTGCTAATCTCCACGATTCATGTGCTCTATGGTCCACTACATCCGTTGCATCTAGCAAAATATGGTGCAACGCTAGATCACATTTCTGGTGGTCGATGGGGCATCAACGTAGTGACGGGTCACCGAGCGATCGAGCACGAGATGTTTGGATGGAACCGCATCGAGCATGACCATCGCTATGAACTTGCTGCTGAGTTCATCGAAGTGCTACAACGCCTGTGGGAGGATGAAGAGAACTTCTCATTTGAGGGCAAGTCATCGTGGAAGCTTGGTGGTGCCTTTGTCACGCCTAAGCCAAAGTATGGTCGTCCGGTGCTTGTCAACGCCACTGGTTCCGACGCTGGTATCTCTTTTGCTGCGCGCTATTCTGACATCGTGTTCATCACCAGTCCTGGCGCATCAGACTTTGCCAGCGCAATTGAACTGCTCCCTGCACACACGATGCGTGTCAAACATGCGGCGCGCGATCTCGGACGCGAGATCCGTACCCTTCTCAACCCAATGGTGATCAGCCGCAAAACTGAGCGCGAGACTTGGGCATACCACGATGCCATTGTTGCACATGCCGACTCAAGCGCGCCCAAAGGCTTTGGGCGCTTCGACAGCGACGCACACGCTTGGAAAGGACGTGTGGGCAAGGATGCGCCAAAGCGCCGCGCTATCGGCGGCAACATCGAGGTCATTGGTACGCCAGAGCAGGTGGTTGAGCAGTTTGTGGAACTGAAGCAGGCAGGTATCGATGGGCTGCAGCTAAGCTTCTTTGACTTTAAGGAAGACCTCGAATTCTTCGGTAATTGCATCCTACCGCTGATGAAGCACGCAGGTCTCAGGCTATGACTCAGGGGTTGCCTAACTGGATGCCTAAGCCAGGGAGTCACCCCCTGACTTAGGTAGCAAAACTCAACTTTCTACAGGATGCTGACCATAAAACGGCAGTGCCTCTGACCAATGAGGACGCTTTCCCTGTTGCCAATCTAGATAAGCTAGTGCTAGCAGGCTCGAAACAGAATTTTCCAGTTCAGTAGGAGCTTGAATGAGATGGTAGGGAGTAGACAAATGCTTCAAAGTTTGTTGCCATTCTTCAAGTGTCATCACGGCATCTGGTAGCAGTGGGGTGAGCCCTGAACCAGATACATTGACTTGATAGATAGCTGTAAAAACTTGGCTCCGCTGGGCAGGCATCTGTACTGCGATCACATCCCCTTCAGAATTCTCTAACATATCTAGATGGTGCGTCCAAGCTATAGATGCTAACGTGGAAACAGCGAATAGGGGAATGTCCAACTGCTGCGCCAGTGTTCGGGCAGTCACAACTCCAATGCGGGTTCCTGTAAAGCCACCAGGACCATTCGCTACCGCAATAAATGCCAGATCTTCCCAGGTTTGGGGTGCTATAAATTCAACGAGGTATTGATGCATTAAGGCAGAGAGAGATCGCCCCAAGCTCCAATTACAGAAGCGCGAATCCCCAGCAAAGTTGCTGATAGCCAAACCCAGTTCAGGCGTGCTGGTATGTAGGGCCAGACCGTATTGCTTCTGCTCAGGGTAACTTAGGATCACTTATCGGCACTAGTGTCAGGCAATCTCTCTTCATCTTTCACGTTGGGACAAGTTCACCAGGACGTAACTTCGCCCACTTGCCAGTTTCTTGCTTGAAACTGAGGCAGCCTACCACATCCCACTCCATTTCAATCACATCTTCCCTTGGACGGATGTTGACATTGATGCTGGGTTCATCTGGCTCGAAATCGGGTGTTTCAGTTAAGTGAGGCTGTTGATGCTGCGTTTCGACCGCATGATAGGTCATGCAGCGGTCTACATAGTGGCAGTTCACACAAA
>JAFASY010000078.1 GCA_019244235.1 Chroococcidiopsidaceae cyanobacterium CP_BM_ER_R8_30 | reverse complement strand
TCTCAGTTTCTTGAGGAATTACCGGAAGAGTTATTGGCTACTAGACTAATTGTTAGTCAAGTGCCTCCCAAAGGAGCATCTAGCACTTCTCCACAGCAGTTGCGCCAGGATGGCACCTTACATTGGATGGTAGGCGATCGCATACTTCATAAAGATTTCGGCGTTGGCGAAATCACCTACATTTTAGGTTCAGGCAAAAAAATCTCTCTAGCGATTAAGTTTCCTGGTATTGGTCAAAAAATTATCGATCCAAAAATGACTCAGCTATCAAAAGTTGACTGATTAACGTAAAGCCTTTTGCTGTTGCAGTATAGAGCGGAAGACATCCCGATGGATAGGTACAGCACGGCGGCAGCTGAGGCGTACTGCCACCCACTCACCATCAACTCGGATTGCTTCGACTTCCTCTGGCATGACTGGTTTACACAAGTCCCAAGTTAGCACAGCGGCGATTGTCTCTTTATCCTGATGACTCAAGGGTTCAGTTGTTTTAGGTTTAGTAGCAGCAAGCATCTGAATCCTATAATAGTACGTTTGTACTATTATAGGACTTGTGCGAGTATCTTGCCACACTCACGCTGCCAGACGTTTTGCAGAGCTAGAACAAATTTAGTTGCAGACAACATCTTCAACAAACTTAACAGCTCTGTTGGTAATCCTTAAGACTATGACCAGTTGCCCTTGCTGCGCACGTCAATTATTACGTCGGAGCCGTGGTAAAAATATGTACTGGTTCTGTTGGAATTGCTGGCAAGAAATACCTGAGTCTTTCTGATGAGTTCTGACTCATTTAAAGCTTTGGCACTAAGACGAGAACTGACGATAACTCCTTAATATTTCTTATCTAGTTAATGATTTCAATCGCGAATAGAATGAGTATATTGCTTAGCGGTAAAACTCTGCCTATACTCTTGAAACACATATTCTTCAGCTATATCGCTGAAGCTTTGTGTTCAAGAACAGCAGCCATATTTATTTGATATATGCTAGCCCTGTCCAGCATAATATTACGATTAGGCTGATAACACGGCAAAACATATCAAAAGTTAGAGATAAAAACCTTTTAGATTGCAGCTGGAGACTGAGTTAAGAAGTAGGAAAAGTTGCTAATCTTACAATTTAAGTATAAGCGTTCTCTTAAGTGAAGTCCGAACAAAGCAGGTCTCAATTTTTTCCAGAGTCTAAGGAGTAATAAAGCCATGTCATATGTAGATCGACCAGAATCTGAGCGATCGGCTTACACCAGTACTACAACTTATCCACCGAATTCGATAGTTGAATACTATGACCGTGCCCGATGGGTTCCAATTCTTTCAGGTCTTGTAGTTGCCATAGGTACTCAGTTGGTTTTAAGTGCATTTGGTACTGGTATAGGATTTACAAACATTGCCAACTCAGGTGCACCCAGATCTAATATACCTGGTGTTAGCAACGGCATAGGTATTTGGACTGGTGTCAGCTTCTGGCTTTCTCTATTAATTGGTGGTTGGGTGACAGCCCGTAGCTGCGGACCAATGAACCGCAGCACAGCTATTCTCAACGGCGCAATCCTATGGGGTACGACTTTAACAATTGGCTCTTTACTTTTGGCTAGTGGGATATCGGGTGCGTTCGGCGCTATCTCATTCGGCGCTGGGGCAGGTGCAAGCCAATTATCGTCAGGCTCAATCCCTGCACCAGCTATAACCGCACAGCAAGCTCGTAACATTGCTAGCGCCGTTGCTTGGACAAGCTGGTGGTTTATAATCGGCTCCGTAATCGGTTTGATCCTAGCAATGATTGGAGCCGCAGCAGGAGCAAGAAAGCCTCGTACTTACCCATAGAAATTTTCTAATTGAGCGAGACATAACCATGACCTTTGTCATATCTAAACTTGTGACCTTTTCCACATGTGGTGTAGGAGTCTGAGACCTTATGATGTAACAACAAACAGAGTTCCATAGTCCATTTCCCCTCCAAAGCAAAGCTTCTGGAGGGCTTTTGTTTTATGAATTCTACAAGCCCCCCCTAATCACAAAAAAATTTCACCCATATCCACATATACGGATACATGGTTATGGGTGAGAGCTGTTATTTCCTGTCTTAACTGTTTAGATTACTTAACAGACACAGCTTCAACGTCGACTGTACTAGCTGCGGCATGACTTTCAGCATCAGGAGCTTTATCTTGAGTACCTCTTCGCCCCTTGAATCCCTCTATTACAAACTGAGACACTTCAGAAACCAGTAGCGTCATCAGAACAGCGTCATCCAGTTCTCCAATAAAGGGAATAAAATCAGAAACGATATCGAGCGGGCTAATAAAATAAAGCAATGTACCCAGTACCACCCACCAACGGTACTTAGGGTTGCGAATTAAATTGCGATACCAGTTGTATACTGTTTGAAGTGGAAATTTCATGGTTTTGACCCTCTAGTTACTTTAATCTTGGCAAATAACTCAACAAAATTCTGGTGTGAATAACCGCACTAACTAGTCTGGAAGATTCTACTTAGTTGTGCCATCAAATTCCTTACCTTAAATAGATGTCATTTGGGATTGAGGTTCTTATTTATCTATACAATTAGATAGCCCTAGCCTACTTGAAGGCATGGTCTTGATGATACACTCCCGCAAGCTCAGCGTCGTTTTGCTGGACGTAGCTCCTTCTCTGACGTTAAGCTTGCTCAAGTCCCAGACAGAGGAATGGACAGAGGAAAGCAAAACAGTGAATATCGTTGATATTTTTAGGAAAGGCGGTCCTGCAATGTGGCCGCTGCTCGCTTTATCAATTTTGTCTGTCAGTGTGATTCTTGAGCGTTTGTGGTTCTGGTTCAGAATCTTAACGAAGGAGGAGGATGTTGTTAATCGTGTTCTAGATGCCGCAAGTGAGAATTGGTTGCTAGCCACTCAGCTTTCTAGATCGGCGATCTCGCAACCGATTGGTCGATTTCTCTATGCTCCGCTACGGCTATCTAATCCAGATCCAGAAGTCTTCCGGCTAGCACTGGAGGCAGCCGCAGAGGATGAGTTGGCAGCAATGCGGCAAGGGGAGAAAATTTTGGAGGCAGTCATTGCCCTTGCGCCCCTGTTAGGATTGTTAGGTACAGTGCTAGGGCTGATCCGGTCTTTAAGCTCGATTCGCCTTGGCGATCTAGGTAACTCTTCAGCTACAACAGGGGTGACTTTAGGAATTGGGGAATCACTGATCTGTACGGCAACAGGACTCATCATTGCTATAGTTAGCCTAGCGTTCTACCGATTATTTCAAGGATTTTTGGTCAATCAAGTGAAACTTTTTCGCAAAGCAGGGAGCGATTTGGAATTACTCTATCGGCAGGCTTGGCCAATGGCAAAGGGGATGTTATCAAGGCCGCCCGAAGAGGTAGCAATTGACCCACATGCAGCACAATACCCGATTCTTCCGCCTCGCAGACCAGGCAAGACAGATGAAGTCAATTCAGCTGAACCCTAAGCTCTGAGTCTATTGCCTTGCCCGCAGCAACAACTTAGTATTCTGTTTCGTCACCATGAAAATTAATCTACATTCTCCACCTGAAGAAGTCCAAATTCAAATAATTCCGCTTATAGACGTCGTCTTTTGTGTCCTAACGTTTTTTATCTTGGCGGCTTTGCAATTTACTCGGCAGCAAGCGATTAGTGTTGATTTACCCAAGGCAAGTACTGGCACAGCAGCTCCTCAAGTACAGCAAATGCTGATTGTCACTCTTGACTCCAATGGTCGAACCTATGTTGAAAAACAGCCAGTGACACTTGATCAGCTGTATCAAGATGCACAGAGCTATCACCAGACAAACCCTTCTGGATTGATGGTACTCAATGCCTCTCGCTCAATCAGTTATAACCAGGTTGTGCAGGTATTAGATTTACTACGGCAAGTGGGTGGTGATCGCGTTGCTCTGTCAACTCTTCCTGCCTCCTCCGCTCAAGCAGTAGACTCTAAGCGATAGCTGGGAGTCCTGCTAGTGAAGATCGTAAAGTATTGTAAAATTAGGACGTAAACATTCAAAAAACGCAAGGAAAACTGGAGCTATGACTTTAGCAGTTGGTACAGATGCACCTGCATTTAGTGTCAAAGATACCAATGGCAACACGGTTTCACTGTCTGACTTTGCAGGTAAAACAGTCATTTTGTATTTCTACCCCAAAGATGACACCCCAGGCTGCACCAAACAAGCCTGTAGCTTTCGGGATTCCTACGACAGATATCAGGGTAAAGATGTCGTTGTGTTGGGAGTAAGTGCGGATGATGAAGCCTCCCATCAGAAATTCACCGAGAAGTACAATCTACCTTTCCCGCTCCTAGCGGATACTAACCGGACTCTGATCAAAGCTTATGATGTAGATGGCGGCGGTTATGCCAAACGAGTTACTTATGTAATTGACGGCAACGGCAAAATTTCCCATGTTGACAGCAGCGTCAACACATCTACCCATGCTGATGACATTCTCGCCAAGATTGGAGTCTAGGTTGAAAAAGGGGTCAGGGACAGTTCATTCCTCTCTGCCCCTTGACCCCTTGGATATAAAATATCCATGTTTCCAATCTCACGTTTTCAAACGTGGGTACCCCTGACCCCTTTGCATCAGTGAGATAGAGTGGCTGAACCAGAAGCAGGAGGTTGCGCTTGCTGATGCAGCAATTGCTGCTGCTTTGCCCGGAACTGATCTGCTGCTGAATTCAAATTTGAATCTTCGTCACCAGCAGAAAACCCACTGGCACCACTGCTATTGCTATTCCTAATGACGTTACGCAGTAAGTTCATCACAGCAAAATTATCTCCTTGATTAGAGCTGGAGAATGGATTGCTGCTTTGGTCAGGATTTCTAAAGTCCTGCAGTGGGTCAACTGGTGCTGGAGTTGGAGCAGCTGGCTCAGCCTTGACTGGTAGCGCTACTGAGGAAAATAGGCATACTATTCCTACTGAGGTACCAATAACAAGCTGATTAAGAGATTTAGCTAACACTTTCATAAAGCAGGTTTGGCAAAAGTGGTCGTTGTAGCTGAATGATGCTTCTATCTTAAGCAAGAGTTCGACGCAATAGAGGCTGAATACTAAAGAGGGCTACGGCGGCAAAGCCAAGCAAAAGCAGGAGCGCTTCACCAAAGGTAACAGCACCCCAAGGAGCCTGCATGACTACACTGCTTAATGCCCAATCACCATGAAGATACAGATAGCGAATGGGTTCAATCGCGTAACTTAAGGGATTGAGTGTAGCAACAACCTGCAACCAGCGAGGCATAAAGGATAGGGGAGCCAGAGCTGTGCTAGCAAACAAGAGTGGCAGGTTAGCCACAAAAATCACAGCAATGAGTTCAATATGCCCAGGTAAGGCAAAAGCTAACCCTAAACTGAGGGCAGTGACACCTAAAGCTAGCAGAAACACGATCAGCGCGATCGCTGCTAACCCCGCAGCATTTGGTAGCCCAGCCCCCAACAAAGCAGCAGCCACGACGATGACCGCCGCTTGTAGCAAGCTCTGACTGACAATAAAAAATACCGATGCCAGGACAATAGAAAACCGTGATGCCAAGGGAGCGACTAGCAAGCGGTTCAAAAAGCCGAATTCCCGGTCAAACATTACTGGCAACCCAGCATTGAGTGCGCCGCCAAAGGCAGTAAACACAATAATCCCAGCGCTCAGAAACTGCCCATAGCTCTGGCTCGTACCAAACAATCCTCGTGGCGCATTCTGAAACAGCGCCCCAAACAGGAACAGCCACAAAACAGGCTGAATAATCCCTGCCACCAGAGTCGAAGGACGCCGCTGCAACTGAATGAACAGCCGCCGAGTTAGAGCCAAAGTTTCCTGAACCAATTCACCAAAAAAACTCGGTTTCCCACCAGCCTGCAACTGCTCCCTTAACCCAGGCTGTCCAATCACATCAGGTTTAGAAGGTGTAACAGTACCACTCATCTTGCTTCCTCTCTCTCTGTGTTCTCCGTGCCTCTGCGGTTAAATCCACTCTTCCTTGACTCCTCATTTCCCCTCCCTCATACTCTGCTTCCGTTCAGCCTTCAAATCCCGACTCCCAACTGCTGCCAGTTCAGCATCCATCAATGTGCGTCCTGTAGCAGCAAGGTAGACATCATCCAGACTAGGTCGAGACTGGGCAATACCAAACATGGGCAATCCGGCTGCATTCAAAGATTGTTGGATCGTACTCAAGGCATCATTTTGAGGAGTCACAACCAAGTTCAGGGAATTGCCTTGAGCGCTGTTAATAATCACCTCTTGCACAAAAGGTAAAGATTGCAGCAGGTGTTTAGCCGTTTGGGCTTCTTCTATCGGGGAAAATTCACGAATGCGTAGAGTTATGCGCTCTCCTCCTACCTTATCCTTCAACTGTGAAGGTGTACCTGTGGCAATTACCACTCCCTGGTCAATAATTGCGACTCGACTAGCTAGCGCGTCAATCTCCTCTAGATAGTGACTAGTGATTAGAACAGTTGTGCCATTAGCCCGAAGTTGACGTAGGAAATCCCAGACGACAAATCGGCTTTCAATGTCTAGTCCCACCGTTGGCTCATCCAAGACTAGAACATCTGGCGCGTGGAGTAATCCCGCTGCTAAGTCCAGACGTTTGCGCAGCCCACCAGAATATGTCCCGGTGCGTCTATCTGCCCACTCCTCCAAACCCAGTAAACCCAGTTCTCGTTCAATTCTCTCTTTTGCCGCAGCCCTGGGTAGGTGGTAAAGAGCAGCTTGCAGTTG
>JAFASY010000070.1 GCA_019244235.1 Chroococcidiopsidaceae cyanobacterium CP_BM_ER_R8_30 | reverse complement strand
CTGCCGCTTTCTCATGATGAAGTTGTGCATGGCAAAGGTTCACTGTTAAGTAAAATGCCAGGAGACTACTGGCAGAAATTTGCCAATTTGCGATCGCTTTTTGGTTATATGTACGCTCAAGCAGCTAAAAAGTTGCTGTTCATGGGTGGCGAGATTGGTCAGTGGCGGGAATGGAACCATGATACGAGTTTGGATTGGGATCTATTGCAGTATCCTATCCATACAGGTTTGCAGAGATGGGTTGCTGACCTCAACAGAACTTACCGCAGCGAACGTGCCCTGCATGAACTGGACTGCAACCCCGCAGGGTTCGAGTGGATCGATTGTAACGATTCAGAAAACAGTACAATCAGCTTGATTCGCAAAGGGACTGTTTCTGGCGAAACAGTGCTAGTCGCCTGCAACTTTACCCCCTTACCTCGCTTTAACTATCGCCTTGGCGTCCCGAAGAGCGGATTCTGGGAGGAATTACTTAACAGCGACGCTCAGGAATATGGTGGCAGTGGTTTAGGCAACTTAGGCGGTGTAGAAGCAGAGGAAATCCCCTATCACGGTCGTCCCTATTCACTGAGTATCACTCTACCGCCTTTGGCTGCTGTCTTCTTTAAGCGCACTCCTAGTTAAGAGAGTAGCTTCCCCAGCTCTCTTCCCTCCCCCTTCTCTCTCTAAAGGGGGTTTTATTGTGTTTAATAGAAGATAGTATGGTAAGAATGGCAATGCTTAGCTAGCTCAATCAAGTGGTAATCTTTAGAAATACCGAGTTCATAGAAGATCGCTATATTCTCAGGCTAACGTCATGTCAACAGATTACTCGGTATGGGAAATGCCGCCATCACGAATTGATCGGGTGGTGGCACTAGACGGATTGAAACAACAAAAACAATAAATATATATGTACTTAGAACTCTGGCCTGGTAGAGTATACCCCCTAGGAGCATCCTGGGATGGTAAGGGCACAAACTTTGCATTGTTCAGTGAAAACGCTACAGGTGTAGAGCTTTGCCTGTTTGATAAGGAAGACTCGGAAACGCGTCTTACCCTGACGGAGATTGATAACCGCGTTTGGCATGGCTATATACCGGGGGTAGGACCAGGACAACGCTATGGATTTCGCGTGCATGGTCCTTTTGCACCGTCTGAAGGCCACCGCTTTAACCCTAACAAACTCCTGATTGACCCCTATGCCAAAGCAATTGACGGCGAGGTCATCAATGGTCAAGAGAATTTTGGCTATCCTTGGGATAGTCCAGATCAAGACCTCGGCTTTAGCGAGGATGATAACGCCCATCTGATCCCGAAATCTGTCGTTGTCGATCAGTCCTTTGATTGGGGTGATGACCAACTCTTGCGCACGCCATTCCATGAAACGATCATTTACGAAACCCACGTTAAGGGTTTTACCAAGCAGCAACCAGATATTCCTGAAGAGCTTCGTGGAACCTACGCCGGACTAGCGCATCCAGCGGCGATCGCCTACCTTCAGTCAATTGGGGTGACAGCGGTGGAACTGATGCCAGTGCATCACTTCCTCACCTATCCCGGACATCTTGTCGATAAGGGACTGAAGAACTACTGGGGCTATGATTCGCTCAATTATTTTGCACCTCAGTGGGAATATAGTGCCGATAAAACTCCAGGGCAGCAGGTCGTTGAGTTCAAGCAGATGGTTAAAGCGCTGCATACTGCTGGAATTGAGGTAATTTTGGATGTGGTGTACAACCACACAGGGGAAGGCAACCACCTCGGTCCTACACTATCATTTCGTGGGATTGACAATGCTGCCTACTATCGCTTGGTGGATGACGATCCCCGCTACTACATGGATTTCACAGGCTGCGGCAATTCCTTGAATGTTCGCCATCCCCAAATCCTGAAGATGATGATGGACAGCCTGCGCTACTGGGTTTTGGAGATGCATGTAGATGGGTTCCGCTTTGATTTGGCTTCAGCGCTAGCACGAGAATTCTATGAAGTAGATAGTCTGGCATCGTTCTTTGACATCGTTCATCAAGATCCTGTGATTGCTGATGTCAAACTGATTGCCGAACCTTGGGATGTGGGAGAAGGCGGCTATCAAGTCGGTAACTTCCCACTACTATGGTCGGAGTGGAATGGTAAATATCGGGACACAGTCCGAGACTTTTGGCGGGGTGAGGATAGGACTCTGGGAGAATTTGCCTATCGCTTCACTGGTAGCTCTGATTTGTACGAGACAAATGGACGCAGCCCTTATGCCAGTGTCAACTTCATTACAGCTCACGATGGTTTTACCCTCAACGATCTCGTCAGCTATAACGAGAAGCACAACGAGGCGAACGGCGAAGACAACCGGGATGGTGAAAGCCATAACCGTTCTTGGAATTGTGGCGCAGAAGGTGAAACTGATGACCAAGAGGTGCTGAACTTAAGGGAGCAACAAAGGCGAAACTTCTTAGTAACGCTTATGCTTTCCCAAGGCATCCCAATGCTGCTGTCTGGGGATGAAATGGGGAGAACTCAAAAGGGTAACAATAATACTTATTGCCAAGATAATAAGCTTTCTTGGTTAGATTGGGAATTGGTTTCTGGAAACGCAGCGCTTTTGGACTTCACGCGTCAGCTCATCTACTTCCGCCGCAAACACCCAGTATTTCATCGGCGTAAGTGGTTTCAGGGTCGAGCGATTCACGGTAACACTGTCAGTGATATTGCCTGGTTCAATCCTGATGGTGGGCAGATGACCGACGAGCAGTGGCAAGATGGTTTTGCCAAGTCGATTGCGGTGCTCTTGAATGGAGAAGAAATCGCTACACCTGGTCCCCAAGGGCAACGGATCATAGATGAAACCTTTCTCATGTTCTTTAATGCTCACTATGAGGTGATTGAGTTTGCTTTACCACAAGGAGTACAAGACAGAGAGTGGGAAGTTGTGATAGATACCAAAGAGCCTGACTTCGTCGAACCTGGAACGATTTATACAGGCGACAAGACTGTACCGATTACAGCAAGATCAGTAGTGTTATTACGTCGTATATGATAGCAGCTGCTTCTTGGGTTGCTGCAATTTGAGCTGGCTCTTTGCTCTTTGCTCTTTGGTAGCAAAGAGCAAAGAGAGAACTGTTGAGTGATGAATTTAGCAATCACTCGCTCCGTCTAAAGTTAGTTGTCTTAGCATCCAAAAATGTGATTATTTCATTACAGCAATTGCTTAGTGAGATGCCGTTATCAACGTTCTTAAGGGAGGCAACCTCCGCTCTTCTGCGTTGACTGCGTCAAAAGCGCTCCTTCTATAAGGTGGTGCTAGCAACCAACTCGCTAAGGTGACGCTATTTCGATTTCCAACTTGAGAGCAAGCTTAACATTAGAATTGGGGAGATTAAGCGTGAAGATTGGTGCAGAATATCACAGTTCGGGTGATTGTGAATTTACCGTTTGGGCTCCCACACTTCAAGAGGTAGCCGTACAAATTGTTGCTCCCAAACAGCGCCTTCTCCCCATGCAAAAAGATGCATCGGGGTACTGGAAAGCAGTTGCTTCAGACGTTGATCCTGGAACGCTTTACTTCTATAAACTTGAGGGGACCAACGATCGACCAGATCCCGCCTCAAGATTTCAACCACAAGGCGTGCATGGACCATCTCAGGTAGTTGACCAAAGTGCCTTCTCCTGGAGTGACTCCAATTGGACTGGCATTCCTTTAGAGGAGATGATCATCTACGAACTGCATGTTGGTGCTTTCACACCAGAAGAGACTTTTGAGGCTATTATCCCTCGACTTGAAGCCCTAAAAGAAATAGGGATTAATACAATTGAGGTGATGCCAATCGCGCAATTTCCAGGGGAACGCAACTGGGGATACGATGGCACTTATGTTTATGCTGTCCAGAACTCTTATGGAGGTCCCGAAGGCTTTAAAAACCTTGTTAATGCTTGTCACCAGCACGGTATGGCAGTTGTGCTAGATGTTGTGTACAACCACTTTGGACCTGAGGGAAACTATATCAGTAACTTTGGTCCCTACTTTACACAAACATACAAGACTCCTTGGGGTAGTGCTATTAACTATGACGATGCCAAGAGCGATGGCGTTCGTAATTTCTTTATAGAAAACGCCTTATACTGGTTCAATGAATATCACATTGATGCTTTGCGACTAGATGCTATTCATGCCATCTACGATTTAGGGGCTAAGCACTTCTTACAGGAATTAGGAGAAAGAGTTGAGGCACTTTCCCAAGCTCGAGGTAGAAAACTTTACCTAATTGCAGAAAGCGATCTCAATGATGTTCGAGTGATTCGCGATCGCAAAGAGGGAGGTCATGCAATGGATGCCCAGTGGAGCGATGATTTTCATCACTCGCTGCATACATTGCTTACTGGTGAACTAAAAGGATACTACCAGGACTTCGGTAAGTGCGAATATCTGGCGAAAGCCTTTAAAGAAAGCTTTGTTTACTCCTGGAAATATTCCTCCGCTAGAGAGAGATACCACGGCAGTGATGCTAGAGACTTTGCTGGTCATAAATTTGTTGTCTGTTCGCAGAATCACGACCAAGTCGGCAACCGCATGCTGGGCGAAAGGTTATCTCAACTCATTTCCTTTGAAGCCCTCAAGTTAGCTGCGGGTGCTGTCTTGCTCTCACCTTATATCCCGCTACTGTTTATGGGTGAAGAGTATGGCGAAGATTCCCCTTTCCTCTACTTTGTTGATCACTCAGATCCAGATTTGGTTGAAGCAGTTAGAAAGGGAAGAAAAGAAGAATTTAAGCACTTTCACTTAGAAGGAGAGTTTCAAGATCCCCAGAGTCCTGAAACATTGTGCAAGTCTCAACTGAAATGGGAAAAACGAAATTCAGGTAAACATAAAGTTTTACTTGAATTCTACCAGCGATTAATTCAATTAAGGCAGTCAATTCCAGCTCTAAAGAATCTTGACAAGCAGAACCTAGAAGCCTCCTGTAGTGAAGCAGATAAACTGCTATTCCTGCACCGATGGAGTGATAATAGTCAGATATTCTGCATCATGAATTTTAATGATAAAGACGTCTCTTTTCAGCCAAACTTGCCAAAAGGCAATTGGCAAAAGATTCTAGACTCTTCTGATTCAAATTGGATGGGAAGTGGAGCTGTATTGCCAGAGAAACTGTCAACTGAGCAGGAATTGAAGATTAAGCCCCAAAGTTTTGCACTCTACGAATCGTAAATGATCGGTTTTGGGATAGGCCAAGCCTATCCCAATTTATATAAAACTCAATTAGGA
Organism: Chroococcidiopsidaceae cyanobacterium CP_BM_ER_R8_30; assembly: GCA_019244235.1. Lineage (GTDB taxonomy): Bacteria > Cyanobacteriota > Cyanobacteriia > Cyanobacteriales > Chroococcidiopsidaceae > JAFAVL01. The sequence goes on along the minus strand of JAFASY010000070.1, from coordinate 3,228 downwards.
GAAAAAATTGAAGATGCGGATTCCAACAGCAACATATAGAATTCAATTTAATTCTAATTTTGGTTTTGATTCAGCAAGAAAAATTGTTGCTTATCTAGCTGAACTAGGAATTTCTGATCTCTATGCTTCACCTATTTTTAAAGCGAGAGCGGGCAGCACACATGGATACGATGTTGTTGACCCCAATCAAATCAATCCTGAACTAGGTTCTGAGGAGAGCTTTAAAGAATTGGTGAACGAGATTCAGCAGCACAACATGGGTTGGTTGCAAGATATTGTACCTAATCACATGGCATATGATAGTCAAAATCAGCTACTGATGGATGTATTAGAAAATGGCTATAACTCCGACTACTTTGACTACTTTGATATTGACTGGAATCATCCTTATGAAACTATTAGAGAGAGAGTACTTGCTCCCCTGCTAGGTAATTATTATGGCGATTGTCTAGACAACGGTGAAATTAAACTTCAATATGACCAAACAGGTTTAAGCATAAATTATTATAATCTCAGGCTTCCAGTCAAAATAGAATCTTATGCTCGCTTCATTACGTATAATTTAGGAAAATTAACTAGAGCGCTGGGAAGAAATCATCCAGATTTTATTAAATTTCTTGGTATTCTTTACCTATTAAGAGACACTGATGATGAATCAAGAGGCAAGGAACGATACGATCAGATTGCCTTTGTTAAAGGACTAATTTGGGAAGCTTACAATGATAACCCAGAAGTCAAAGAATTCATTGATAGCAACGTGGAATTCTTTAACGGAGAAATAGGAAAACCAGAAAGTTTTAATCCGCTAGACAACTTAATTTCAGAGCAGTTCTATCGGCTATCTTTCTGGAAGGTAGGAGCAGAAGAAATTAACTATAGAAGATTTTTTACCGTTAATGAACTAATTTCTGTCAAAGTCGAAGAGATCAAGGTCTTTCACAAGACTCACGAGCTTATTAGTCAGCTAGTGGAATCTGGTCAGGTAACTGGACTGAGAGTCGATCATATCGATGGACTCTACGATCCGACAGAGTATTTGAATCGGCTTAGAGAAAAGGTAGGAGATGTTTACATCACAGTCGAAAAGATCTTAGAGCAAAAAGAAGACTTGCCTAACTTTTGGCCGATCCAAGGCACTAGCGGCTATGAATTTTTAAACTATGTCAATGATCTTTTCTGTCAAACCCAGAATGAACAAACTTTCAGCGCCATCTATAACAGGTTGACTGGCTTTAATACTCCATACAAACAGCTTTTTAGAGATAAAAAAAGGCTAATCATTGATAAAAACTTAGCGGGAGATGTAGATAACTTAGCTCAACTTCTGAAAAGGGTATCTGGATATTCAAGAGCTGGTAGCGACTTCACGCAACATGGTCTGCAAAGAGCATTAACTGAAGTACTGACCTACTTTCCTGTTTATCGAACCTATATTAATCAGCATGGTTTGAGAGAAGAAGACCTTCATTATATAAAAGAGGTCATTGCTGCAGCTAAGGAGCAAGTCCCACTCCTATTAAAGGAACTGGACTACATTGAGAAAATACTTTTGCTAGAAGGCGAGGACTCTTTAACAACCGAACAGAAAGAGGAACAGCGTCACTTTGTGATGAAGTTGCAGCAACTGACTGGTCCTTTGATGGCAAAAGGAATTGAAGATACGCTGTTATATGTGTATTTCCGACTGTTGTCCTTAAATGAAGTAGGAGGTAATCCTAGCCAGTTTGGAATTACAATGGCAGACTTCCATGAGTTTAATCAAAAACAGCAATCCTTGTGGCCTTACAAGATGAATGCTACGGCAACTCACGACACCAAACGTGGTGAAGATGCTAGGGCAAGAATTAATGTGATTTCTGAAATCCCCGAAGAGTGGGAGCAACAGGTCAAAGCCTGGAGTGAACTCAACGCTGCCAAAAAACACCGCTCACATGGTTTGGCCGTTCCCGATCGCAATGATGAGTACTTCTTCTATCAAACGCTAGTGGGATCTTTTCCCTATGCAGAATCTGAGTATGCAGAATTTGTGCAGCGAGTGAAAGACTATGTCATTAAGGCAATTAGAGAAGCTAAGGTTCATACTGCTTGGCTTAGACCTGATACTGAATATGAGGAAGGTTGTATTGCCTTTGTAGAAGCAGTCCTACATCATACAGAAAATAATCAATTTTTGCAGGAGTTACGCTCTTTTCATCAACGAGTGGCTGATTATGGCATCTTCAACTCGCTTTCCCAAACCTTGCTAAAGATGACGTCTCCTGGTATACCTGACTTCTATCAGGGATCAGAATTATGGGATCTCAGTTTCGTCGATCCAGATAATCGGCGTCCGGTTAATTTTGAGCAGCGAACTTCGTTTTTAAAGGACATCAAGCATAAAGCTCAAACAGATATTTCAAGCCTAATGAGTGAGTTGTTGTCAACCAGAGCAGATGGCAGGATTAAACTGTTTCTGATCTCTAGGGTTTTGGAGGCAAGAAAACAAAATTTGGCGATATTTGAAAAAGGCGATTACCAGCCTTTAGAAGTGGTTGGTAAGTTTAAAGACCATATCGTTGCTTTTGCTAAAGGCGATGACCAGAATATTGCGATCACTATTGCCCCAAGGCTACTTACAAGTTTGGTACAACCTGGAGAATACCCGCTCACAGAAAAGGTTTGGGATGATACTCAGGTGAAGTTATCAGAGGGAATGCCGTCTGAATGGCAAGAGGCGATCGCTGCTCAGTCGCTTAAGAGTGATGGCGTTATATCTGTCGGTGCAGCTTTGCAACATTTCCCTGTGGCTTTGCTGTTTGGTCAGAGGTAAGGTTTGCAAACGCGCTATGAACGCTGATATCTCCGTTTAGTCATGGTAAGAGGTTGGAGATAAGAGATAACCCTGAATAAGGACTTTGATAATATGAACAATAGCTCTCAGACGTCCAAGATAACTCAAAAACCGTCTGGTGGGTCTGTATACGTTAAGGGGGAAAAGTATCCTTTACCGCACCAAGTTATCGATAACATTGAAACCGTAATAGGTTTTCAGGCGAAGCAAGAGCAGAGCTCTCCCTTGCATGAGCAAGTCTTGCACAAAATATCGGCTGTCTTTGGTACTTCTGGGTTTTTATATGCTCAGTTGATATTTTTCACAATTTGGATCAGTTGGAGCCATCTAACAGGGGATGTTACTCTGCCCTTCGATTTTCCCAAATACAACTTGCAAGATCAGGGACTTGATACAGC
>JAFASY010000309.1 GCA_019244235.1 Chroococcidiopsidaceae cyanobacterium CP_BM_ER_R8_30 | reverse complement strand
CCTGTCACAAGCATTTGGCGGGCAGCTTCAGCAAATAGTGGCTCTGTCTCATCCAGCAAACCAGTGCTGCCTAAATTCCAAAAGAAAGCTAGAAAGCCAATTAACAGCAAGCCCAGAATTAACAGCACTCGTTCTAGGACTGGACGCTCTGTTAAGTGTCTTTGCCAGCGATCAAAAGTGTGAGCAAAACTCAGTTTCATTTAGCCCATGCAGTCAACAACAGGGTGTGGGGTGTGGGGTGTGGGGTGTGGGGTGTGGGGACGACCCCATAGATAAATCTTGCTGCATTCACTAAGCTCTATGTCTTTGCTAACTATACTGCCTGTACTGCTGCGCCCTATGATATCTTATTGAGATCGTGACTGTCTAAGACTCACTCTTGTTGTAGGCAAAATGTCAGAACCCATGACCAGTCAAGCAACTAAACTAACAAGCAGCAATCAGGCACAACCTGTTGATGCTCGAAAAGGTGCCGAAGGGATTGCTAGAACTGCCCCTGACGACTCCAGAGCGCCAGCTCAAGTCAAACCTGCTGAGCCTTCACTTTGGGGGGAAATCATGAAGGTATGGGAATGGTTAGTATTTATCTGGAGGATGCTACCTCGCATAGGTGGCTTTGGGGCATTAGTTCGTACTTTGTTTTTAATCATTTCTTTATTAACTACGCGGCTGTTGGTTCAGTGGGGAATCTTGAAGAACAAAGATACCTGATACCGCCTTTAAGCTTTGACCTTTAAAAAAGATCTGCAAGTAATGGTAATGTTTCATATGGCAAGGTGCAAATAAATGTCTGGTTTTTTCGATCCCTCTGATTTTGAGTTTGCTTCACTTTTAGAGTCGAATTGGCAAATCATTAGGCAGGAGCTAGATCAACTACGCCAAGGTGACTTTGTCCCTTGGCCCGAAAAGCATTTATATGGAGAAGGCTGGAAAACTTTTGGTTTTTATGCCTTCGGCATCAAACTAGGCAAAAATTGCAAATTATGTCCAGAAACCACCAAGCTACTAGAGGCAGTTCCCAATCTGGCTACGGCAGGCTTTTCATCGCTAGCACCCAATACTCACATTGCGCCTCATACTGGGTATCCAGACGGTTTTCTTCGCTGCCACTTGGGGTTAATTATTCCTGAAGGGTGCGGCATCAAGATTGGCTCTGAAACAAGAAGTTGGTCAGAAGGGAAGTGCTTGATATTTGACGACACCCTCGAACATGAAGCCTGGAATCAAGGCAATAGCACCAGGGTTGTCTTATTGATGGATTTCAAAGCTCCTAAGGGATTTCTGAATTTACCAGCACAACCACAACAACAGTCAGGTAAGGCGTCAATTTTCGGTTTGTTGGGTAAAAAAAGGTAAGGCGGTGACTGGCTTTGAAAGTCTTCCTTGGTAGTCGCTGGTGCCATCCACTGCTGCTGCTGTTGTGGACAGCTATTGGCACAGGCTTACGCTTCACCCATTTGGCAGCAAAGCCACCTTGGACAGATGAGTTTTCTACAATTGTTTTTAGTCTGGGTCACAGTTTTCGTACTGTTCCACTTAATCTGGCGATCCCTATTGATGTCCTTCTACAACCGCTGCAACCCAAGCCAAATGCTGGGATAGCGGATGTCGTTCAATACTTACTAACCGAAAGTAATCATCCCCCACTCTACTTTGTGCTAGCTCATTGGTGGATGCAGCTTTGGCCACCAGGAGTGCAAGGGCTTGCTTCCGTCTGGGCAGCAAGAGCGCTCCCAGCCCTGTTAGGTGCAGCGTCTATCCCAGCCATATATGGGCTATGCTGGTTAGCCTTTCGTTCTCGTTTGGTAGGGCAGATAGCTGCCGCCCTACTGGCAGTTTCCCCATACGGCATCTTCCTGGCTCAAGAAGCGCGTCAATACACACTAGCAATTCTATGGGTGATAGCTTCCCTTTACTGTCTGGTGATCGCCACCCGCCATATCTCCCTACGAACACCCTTACCCAACTGGTTGATAGTCATTTGGTTCGGCATTAACTTTTTAGGCATTTCCACCCATTATTTCTTCGCTGTCACCCTCTGTGCCGAAGCCTTATGGCTAATCATTCTCCACTGGCATCATCCCCCCACCTCCCCCTGGCAGCAGATATACATTGTTGCCATTGGCACAGCTTTGGGGTGCTTAGTCTGGTTACCGATTTTTTGGCAGGAAACTTCTAGAGGTAAGTTGACTGACTGGATTCATTACACGAGTCCTGGCTTGTTGGCGTGGATCAGCCCTGTGTTTCAAGCCTTAGCAACTTGGCTGACAATGATTTCTTTATTGCCAGTAGAAGCAGCCTCGATCCCGGTTGTGATTGCCTCTGGCTTAATCATGCTAGGGTTTTTCCTCTGGGTGCTACCGATTTTGAGTCGCAGCCTCAGAATTCAGCTTCAGCATCCTACAACCACTTTGATGACTCGGATGTTTGCTGTGGTAATTGTGGGAGCGATCGCTATATTTTTTATCTTCACCTATGCATTTGGTATTGACCTCACACGCGGTGCCAGATATGACTTCGTCTACTTTCCAGCTGTTAGCGTTTTACTAGGGGTTAGCCTCTCCGTTTGCTGGAACGCCCACTCTAACAATACCTTAAATTTGGGAAAGCAAAGCTCTACCCCGGTGTCGGGACGAGATAGGCAAAAGCGCCTTTTGGCTGGGAGAAGAGCTGTTGTCCTGATTTGGGTGATGGGGCTCGTGAGTGGACTAACAGTCGTTTGCAATCTGGGCTATCACAAATACTACCGCCCTGAAATTTTAGTTCCACTGATTCAACAGGTGTCCCAGCCACCAGTGCTGATTGCCACAATTTACAAAACTCATGTGCAGACGGGAGAGATGATGGGTTTAGCTAGGGAGTTTAAACTCTCTTCAGCAGCAACACCGCTATTTCTCCTCACTAATCCATCTCATAGCGCCGACGCTGCAACAACGATTTTGCAACAGACTCTCTCTCAATTACCAAAACCTTTGGACTTGTGGTTAGTAAATTTTCCTCTGCCCAAGAGTGATGACGGAAAAGTTAAAGGCTGTCTTCTTGACCATCGGTCTTTTCCAGTTGCATTTGGCTACGACTACCACCATTATCACTGTTCTCTCGGCTCGAAGCAGGGCTAAGGCATTGTCAAAACTTCACACCCTGTTCAATGAGAACAGTTTTGCAGTCCAGTATTTAAAAAACAGCCCAAAAGCTGGTAGCGTCAAACAAAGGAAAAGATTGTTTTGGAAGTCATAGCTTGAAAACCCGCTCTAACTACTGGCAACTACTACCTTATCTCCAGCCTCAGTGGCAAAACATTGCTAAGGCTTTGGCTTGTACACTGGCGTTTACAGTGTTCTCGCCCATCTTGGCTTGGCTAGCTGGTCAGATGGCAAAATATATTGGGCAGGGTAATGTAGCAGTATCCGCTCAATTGGCTCTTGTCAGCGCAGCCATCTTTCTACTCCGGGGACTATCGCTGTACGGTCAAGATGTGCTCATGGTCAAAGCGGCTTTGGCGATCGCTCTGAACCTACGCAAGCGAGTTTACGCTCACTTACAGCGGCTGAATCTGGGCTACTTTGAAACCGCTAGGACTGGTGACTTGTCCTATAGGCTGACAGAAGATATTGACCGGATTGCTGAAGTAGTGAATAAAGTCTTCCACGATTTTGTTCCCTGCATTTTGCAATTGGTGGTGGTGCTAGGCTACATGGTCTACCTCAATTGGCAATTAACAGTGGCGGCTTTTGTAGTCGTGCCTTTTTTGACTTTATTAGTCAGTTGGTTCGGCGAACGGATACGGAACTTTTCTCGCCGCAGTCAAAATCGGGTTTCAAATTTATCTGCATTGCTAACTGAGGCTTTTAGTGGCATTCGGTTGATCCAGGCTTTCGCAGCAGAAGATTACACCACCAATCTGTTTGGACAGGAGGCAGAACACAACCGTCAGGCTAAGTATGTCGCTGAGCGACTCAAGGCAATTCAGATTCTAGTGGTTGGCTTTATCTATGCTATGAGCGTACTGTTGCTGTTTTGGTTGGGGGGTTGGCAGATTTCCCAAGGGCACTTAACAGGCAGCACATTTGTTAGTTATGTGGCTGCTGGGGCATTCTTAATTGACCCCGTCGGCCATATTAGTGTTGACTACAACGAGTTTAAGCAGGGGGAAGCGTCTGTAGACCGAATATTTGAACTGCTGGCGCTTCAACCAGTTGTCCTAGAAAGCCCCCAGGCGATTACTCTTCCTCCTGTCACAGGCAAGGTGGATTATCGTGGTGTCAACTTTGCCTACATACCTGGTCAACCCGTGTTGCAAAACTTAAGCTTGATGGCGTTACCGGGGGAGATGATTGCTCTTGTGGGTGCTTCTGGCGCTGGTAAGACGACTTTAGTCAACCTGCTACCCCGTTTCTATGATCCTCAAGCTGGTCAGATTTTGATTGACGGGATCGACATCCGAGATGTCACCCTGCGGAGTTTGCGACGACAAATTGGGATTGTGCCACAGGAGACAGTGCTGTTTTCTGGTACGATTGCCCAAAATATTGCTTTCGGACACGCTGTGTTTGACCTCAAAGCAGTTCAGGCAGCAGCTAAAATTGCCAATGCCCATCAATTCATTACCCAGTTACCTGACGGCTACTACACCTGGGTAGGAGAGCGAGGCGTCAATTTATCGGGTGGACAGAGGCAACGGCTGGCGATCGCACGAGCCGTATTACTCAACCCCAGAATTCTCATCCTTGACGAAGCAACTTCAGCCCTAGACTCAGAATCTGAAGCACTAGTTCAGGAAGCTTTAGAACGGCTAATGCAGAACCGAACCGTTTTTGTCATTGCCCACCGCCTAACCACAGTGCGTCGTGCTGACCGCATTTTAGTCATGGAACACGGACGAATAGTCGAATCGGGAACGCACGATGAACTATTACAACTAGGCAATCACTATGCACGTTTCTACGCTCAGCAACAGGGTACTGTAGCAAAAACTTTCTAACTCATTCACTGCGCATAGTTCATAGCAACCTACTACAAACGATAGACAGCACTCCTTCCCTTCTTGGCAACCTTGGCGTCTAACGGCTTCGCGCAACGCTTGTGCTGGGGCGGTTCGATATCAACGTTTAAGCGCCAAAGTCAACCCATCTCCAATCGGAACAAGGCTCAAGCTCACCCGTTCATCATGGAGCAACTTATCGTTTAAAGCCCGGATAGTAAGAGTGATTTTGTCTCGATCCTGGGGATCAGCAACTCTCCCTGACCACAACACATTATCTATCGCAATCAACCCTCCAGGACGTACGAGTTGGAGCGATCGCTCATAGTAGCTATCGTAGTTCTGCTTATCAGCATCAATGAAGGCAAAATCAAAAGTTTCTGCCTGCCCAGTGGCTAAGAGTTGATCTAAGGTAACAAGCGCAGGTGCTAATCGTAAATCAATCTTGTCTGCTACCCCAGCCCTTTGCCAATATCGACGAGCAATTGCGGTAAATTCCTCACTGACATCACAAGCCACAATCTTGCCATTAGGGGGAAGTGCCAGTGCGACAGCTAGAGAACTGTAGCCAGTGAACACCCCAATTTCCAAGGTTTTCGTTGCCCTCAGCATTTGGATCAGCAGTGCCATGAACTGCCCCTGTTCCGGGGCAATCTGCATGAGCGCCCTAGGATGGCTGGCAGTTGCTTGGCGCAGTTGCTTCAGCACATCTGGCTCCCGCAGTGAAGCAGATAAAAGATAATCGTAAAGCTGGTTTTCGAGCCCAATGGTCTTTTTTAACATGGCTTTCGCTCAAGTTTTTTATGACAACTACACCCTATACCCCAGACCCCACACCCTGTTCATGAGGACGGCTAACCGTCATATAGTAACGCTGTAGCTGCCGCGTGCAAGCTGCCCATCCCCAGCGTTCTGCCTCTTTACGAGCATTTTGGCGGATGATTTCTCTTTCTTCTCGCTGCTCTAGCAGACGTTGAGTTGCTGTAATTGCCCCTCGGTCCCCTAGATTGGGATCAAACAGATAGCCGTTAACACCATCAGTCACAATGTCAGTAATCCCTCCCGAACGACAGGCAACGACGGGACAGCCCGCTGCCATCGCTTCTAGAAGCACTAATCCCAATGTCTCTGTCCGGGAAGGAAAGATAAACGCATCAGCTGAAGCAAAGGCGGAGGCTAACTCTTGACCAGCTAAGTATCCGACAAAGTACGTTGGTGTCTTTTCAAAGTACTTTTCCAATGCTAAACGATGGGGACCATCTCCTACTAAAGCTAAACGTGCATTAGGGATAGCTTCTAGTATGGGTTTGATCCGCTCAATTTCTTTTTCGGCTGATAGGCGACCAACATAGAGTAGTAGGGGACTGTCTGGGTGCTGCTGGGAGAGATGCGAGCGCATCTCCCAACTCGCTCTTTCTGGATGAAACAGCTCCGTATCTACCCCCCGCTGCCACAAATCTACCCGTTCAATACCGTGGGCGCTAAGTTCCTGTACCATCGCGCTGGAGGTACATAGGTTCAAACGCGCTTGATTGTGACCAGCTTTGAGCAATTCCCATAACACTCCTTCTAGCATTCCCAAACCGTAGTGCTGTAGATACTGGGGTAGATGGGTATGGTAGGAGGCGATGAGGGGAATTTGCATCACCTTGCTATAGAATATCCCCGCCAATCCTAAAACTGCTGGATTAACGACATGAATTAGGTCTGGTCGAAATTCTTCTAAAGCATAACCAATGGCTGGTCTGGGCAGTGCCAGCTTTAACTCTGGGTACAGGGGTAGTGGAAAACCAGATACCCCGTACACCTGTGCCCCCTTGTACTCAGTAAGGCCGCCATCAGGAGCAAAAACCAGGACTTGATCTCCACTACGTTGCAGATGGTCGATGGTATGGCGCAATCGTGTGACGATGCCATCTACCTTGGGCAAGAAAGTTTCGGTGAAAACAGCTATCCGCATAGAGGAATTAAAGTGCCTAACGTCGCCAGGATACCTTAGGCAAAATTTGGTTGCGATCAACGCGGTGTTGATACTTGATGGCAAAGTTGAGTAGGGAATCGAGCAATGAATCTGATAGATAGTGCGGCTCAAGACCGAGACTCAGTAGATGAGTGTTTTTAGCATTGTAATAATGTTCTTCTTGCTCAACTCTGGGGTTGTCAAGATGACTAATTTCTACATCTAGTCCCATTGCAGTCCCAGCTTTCTTTACCAACAAAGCCAAGTCACCGACGCTGAATTGTTCAGTGAACTGGTTAAAGACGCGAAACTTGCCAGCGTCGGCAGGATTGGCGATCGCCAATTCCACACACCGGACTGTATCCCGGATATCCAAAAATCCTCGCGTCTGACCGCCCTTACCATACAGCGTTAGAGGGTGACCGATTGCTGCTTGAATACAGAACCGATTAAGAGCTGTCCCAAACACTCCGTCATAGTCCAGTCGATTAATTAACAACTCGTCTATTCCGGTTTCTTCCGTCAACACCCCATAAACTACTCCCTGGTTTAAGTCTGTAGCCCTTAGACCCCAAATTCGGCAGGCAAAATGGATGTTGTGACTGTCGTGGACTTTGCTTAAGTGGTACATACTACCCGGCTGCTTGGGGTACGGTAAGGTATCCTTGCGCCCGTTGTGTTCTATGGTGATATATCCTTCTTCAATGTCTATGTTAGGTGTGCCATATTCACCCATCGTTCCTAGCTTCACCAAATGACAATCTGGGAAGTCTTCCCGCATCGCATACAGCAGATTCAGTGTCCCAACTATGTTGTTAGCCTGAGTTAGGACTGCATGTTCCCGATCGATCATCGAAAAAGGAGCCGAACGCTGTTCCCCAAAATGCACAATTGCTTCTGGTTCAAATCGACGCAGTGCTTTACTAAGAAACTCGTAGTTATTGATATCTCCAATAAACAAATCAATCGACTTACCACTCAAATCGTGCCAGCGCTGTAGGCGTTGCTGGATTGATGCAATCGGGGTTAAGGTTTCTACTCCCAGTTCTAGATCCCAATGCCGTCGTACTAGGCTGTCTAGAATGCCAACTTCATAACCTCGACTCGAAAGATAGAGCGCGGTTGCCCAACCGCAATAGCCATCGCCGCCAATAACCAGGACTTTCATCTTGACTAGTTTTTACTTGCTGATAATCGCTAAATCTATCAGGTTTGTGTCACTTATGAAGAGGATGTGGGGGAGCCAGTCGCGTGCGGAGGTTCCCTCCGTTGAGCGAACTGGCGTTGTAGGGTGGGGGGTGTAGGGGGAGCAGAGGGGGCTGGGGGAGCTGGGAGGGAGGAGATATAAATAAATGTAACGATATTGCTGTCAAAGTGTTTTACTGGCTTGACAGCAAAGGGGGGAGCCGATAATGTAATATACATACCCGGGTAAGCGACTGAAGAGTTATGCAAGCTAAGCAAAAAGTTACTTTGTATCTGTCACCAGAACTGCATCGTCAACTCAAGATTCGAGCCGCAATTGACTCAGAGCCAATGTCAGAACTTGCTGCACGGGCTATTGTCTTCTACCTGGATCATCCAGAAGTGGTTGACGAGTTAGAAGCATCTAATGGCAGAAATCATCGAGTTTACGGTTGTCCAGAGTGTGCAACTCCAGTGGTATTGAGAGATGGGGAAATGGTTTCTCTCAGCAGCCAGCCGGGTGTGATTGCTGAAGAAAAGTTACCTATCGATCAGGTGCGGGAGACAAAGCCGGAGGGTGAGGAAGAGTTGGTTCCCTGCTAGGAATAGTTTTGGGTCAACCAGAAGCGGTGTCTGTCGAAGTGTCTATTCGGTCCAAAGTAGGTCGATGGAAATGAAAGAAGAGCTAAGTGTTCTAATTCAAGCTCAATACCCCTTAATCTACCTTGTGACCTCCGAGGAAGAACGGGCTGAGCAGGCAATTGCAACAGCGGTAACGCAGTTAAGACCCCAGCGCCGCATCTTCGTTTGGACGGTGACCCACGGCATAGTTGAGTACGGTCAACCTCGCAATGTGACTCAGCACAATACAGTATCGCCTGAGGCTTCAATTGAGTGGATCATTCGGCAGCGGGAGCCAGGGATTTATCTTCTTAAAGATCTGCATCCATTTATCGACTCGCCAGCAACAACTCGTTGGTTGAGAGATGCGATCGCTGGCTTCAAGGGCACACAAAAAACCATCATTCTGATGTCGCCAGTCCAGCAGGTGCCAATTGAGTTAGAGAAAGAGGCTGTCGTTCTAGACTTTGCCCTCCCCGATCTGAACGAGCTGAATCAAGTTTTGTCTCGGCAGATAGAGCAGAACCGTGGCCGTCGCATTACGACTGAAGGGCGAGAAAAGCTGCTGAAAGCGGCGCTGGGTCTAACTCGTGATGAAGCAGAGAAGGTATACCGCAAAGCTCAGGTCACGACAGGGCGCTTGACGGAGACAGAAGTCGATATTGTCCTTTCCGAGAAAAAGCAGTTGATTCGGCGCAACGGCATTTTAGAGTATATCGAAGAGGATGAGACAATTGATGCTGTTGGCGGTTTAGATGAACTCAAGCGGTGGCTGAAGCAGCGCTCTAATGCATTTACTGAGCGGGCAAGAGAGTATGGTTTGCCCCAACCTAAGGGAATGCTGATTCTAGGAGTGCCCGGATGCGGCAAATCTTTGATTGCCAAAACCACTTCTCGGCTTTGGGGTTTACCACTGCTGCGGTTAGACATGGGTCGGGTTTACGATGGGTCCATGGTGGGACGCTCAGAGGCAAATCTACGCAACGCCCTAAAAACAGCAGAGTCAATTTCTCCGGCAATTCTTTTCATTGATGAACTGGATAAAGCCTTTGCTGGCAGCACGGGTTCTGCTGACTCAGACGGCGGTACATCTAGTCGAATCTTTGGTTCCTTCCTCACCTGGATGCAGGAGAAAACATCTCCAGTTTTCGTCATGGCGACTGCCAACAGAGTTGAACGCTTACCAGGTGAATTTTTGCGCAAAGGTCGGTTTGATGAACTCTTCTTTGTCGATCTACCAAATGCGGAAGAGCGCAAAGAAATCTTCAATATCCATCTTCAAAAGCGCAAGCGAGAGGTTTCTCGGTTCGATCTTGAGCAATTAGCTAAAGTTGCCGAAGGCTTTTCAGGGGCAGAAATTGAGCAGGCGCTGGTTGCCGCTATGTACGAAGCGTTTGCTCAGGATCGAGAATTTACCCAACTAGATATTATTGCTGCTATGAGAGCAACGCTGCCTCTGTCGCGGACAATGACAGAGCAGGTGACAGCCTTGAGAGACTGGGCTAGGCAGCGTGCGCGTCCAGCAGCATCCTCTGTCGCTGAGTACCAGCGGATGGAGTTCTAAAGCTTTCTCCTGCTACCACAGGGGGAAAGGCTAGCAACACGATGCTAGCAGTCGATAAAACAGCCGCGTCAGCTATGAAATAACGTAACCAGCGCGGTTCTATCCAAGTCAACTGTTGTTGTTTATCTCAAACTTCCCTTAGGAGGAAACTCAAATGTCTCATTTTAGCACCCTGCGCACCAAGATCACCGATGCTGAGATCCTCAAGGCTTCTCTGCGGGACCTAGGCATTTCTGTGAAGTCGGAAGCTGATGTCCGTGGTTACAATGGTCAGCGTGTTCGTGCCGACCTCGTCGCAGTTTTGGAAGGCGAATACGATTTGGGTTGGTCTCGCAACAGCGATGGTTCTTTTGACCTGATTGCCGATCTCTGGGGTGTTGCCAAGAAGCATAACCAGACTGAGCTGATCAATTCAATTAACCAAAAGTACGCTGTCAACAAGACATTGGCTGAAGTCAAGCAGCGTGGTCTACAAAATGCCAATGTCAAATTGGTGTTACAGAAGTAAGTCCTCTGCGCGTTCCTGAGCTCGCGGGTTAACCAAGTCAATCGGGGTTAACCCCTTTTTTTTGCCCGTAAGGGAGTAGGGGAGAAGGGAGTAGAGAGAATGGGGTGAGCAGGAAGACTGCCTTCCCTACTCCCTAAATCAACGAATCTTGTGCTAAAGTATCGACTGAGAAGTACGTTTGCCGGTAGTGTTCGTCTCAGGCGCCTCTCCGGATCGGCATCTCTACACCATCAGATTCTGGAGAGATTTCATGTCAATCTATGTAGGCAACTTGTCCTTTCAAGTCACTCAAGAGGACCTCAGTAGTGTCTTTGCTGAATACGGAACTGTCAAGCGGGTTCAGCTCCCAACTGACCGTGAAACCGGACGCCCACGCGGCTTTGGTTTTGTAGAAATGGAAACAGAAGCGGCAGAAACAGCTGCTATAGAGGCGTTAGACGGTGCTGAGTGGATGGGGCGAGCGCTAAAAGTCAATAAAGCGAAGCCACGTGAGGAAAGACGCCCTGGTGGAGGCGGTAACTGGGGCAATAATGAACGGGGATACTCTCGACGCTACTAAATGACGCGATCGAGAAAGCGAGGAGTAGGCTTTTACAAGTTTGCTCCACAACTGCTTGTAAAAATACCTTCGTTATAGAGTGTGGGAGGGGGAAAGTCTTCCCGCAGAAGCGAGGGTTCTTGTGGATATGACGCAATAGGAGGATACAGGATGACCCAAGTGGTTATAGGCGAAAATGAAGGGATTGAGTCAGCGCTACGCCGATTTAAGCGGCAAGTTTCCAAGGCTGGGATCTTTCCAGACATCAAACGTAAGCGTCACTTCGAGACACCAATTGAGAAGCGCAAGCGTAAAGCCATTGCGAGAAGGCGAAAAAGGTATTCCCGCAACGCATAGTTAGGAGTTGGGCTTAGTTAGCTTTTAAACTGAGCTGGTAATTTTGCCAAATCTGGCAGCATGACCAACTCTGATGCTTCTTCCTTGATTGTTACTGGTAATTTCAAGGGTTTAGGCTGCTCTTCTAGCAAGCAACTAGCAACGGGCAGGCTATGCTCTAGGTCATCTAACGGTCGGGGAATAACTGCTATGGCATGTAACTCACCAATCCGTACCGCTTCCTGCACACCTACCTCTAGCGCTACAACAACATCTGCTACAGCTCCCCGGATAATCGCAGTACATAAACCCGCTCCAATCTTTTCATAAGAAGCAAGCTGGACTTCCGCAGCTTTCAGCATCGCATCAGCCGCTCCCACCATGGCAGGAAACCCCCTTGTTTCCAATAGACCAATAGCTTCATTGCTGATCCGGCGTTGACGGTTGGCTCTAGCTAGTTCATAAATGCGGCTGCCAATTGGCAGCACAGCTTCCAGATTAGGTAGTGGTCGTGCAATCACTAGGGTTGAAACTGGTTGCTCAGACTCTTCAGAGGCAGCTTGTGCCCCTACCTCCACAGCTAAACGGATATCAGCAATTCGACCTCGGACAACGGCAGTACAGTGACCGCTGCCAATCTTTTCAAACCCGATTAGCGTCACTTCTGCCGCCTTTAACATCGCGTCAGCAGTGCGAATAATTGCCGGGAAACCAACAGTAGAAACTAAGCCTAAGGCACTTTCACTAATCTTGTCTTTTTTATCTGAGTACGAAATCGCTGCCTCCATCTTAGACCTCCACTAAAATGCATTGGTTGCTTACGCTTAAGTCTGGTCAGAGGGAGACTGACCATCTTGGAGTGGACGGTTTAAGATTTGACGGTGGGGAAACATGGTTGACAGCATCCGATCCAGGTGAGCTTGCCCGTAAACTCTAGTATTAGTATTAGTAGGTCCAGATGTTTTAGGGGCCGCCTCTAGGCTTTGTTCAGTGAGGAGCGAATTTGTGGTAGCTGACTGAGAAGAAGCACCACTAGCAGATGGGTTAGGGGCAGACTGACTGACTACACCATTCATCTCCCCAGGTGTCTCTTCAATCCGACGGCTTTTGTCCCCAATCAGAGAACCTGCTGCCACCACTTGCCCCGGCTCGATCGACGGATCTAGCATCGTTGTTGTGGGACCAATACAGGAATTTGCCCCAATCTTACCCTTGCCAATCACCAAAACGCCAGCTCCTAGCGTGACTCCTGACTCCACCTCTAGCGTACCTTCATGGGCATGTAAAATAGTACCCATACCGATACATACTCCGGCACCGATCACAATCCGGCTATTTGGATTGGCTTGAATTAGCACCCCTGGTGCGATCACCGCGCTGGGGTCAATCGCCACATCGCCGCTAACGTAAGAGTTAAAGTTGTTGATGGGCTGCAGTGGCGGTACATACATTGATGGCACCTCTGAACCCGAAGAAAATGTGATTAGGCGGTTTGGGGTCATTACCCATAAGTTTAACGAAATCGGAGAATGTTTAGCAGATTTATGACTGCTAATTGGGTCGCTGGATAATAGTCTCCAACACCCGGCGCTTGGCTTTAGGATCGATACCAATCAGACGGACATATTCCCCTGGGTATTCTCTTAGGTAGGATTCTAGAGTCGCGATCGCTTCGCTTTCTCGATTTGTCTGGATCTGACCACAACTAGTCCAGGAACCAGTGCGAAAGCGACGCTCATCCACATGCTCTGCACTAATGCGGTATCCTTGAGCCAAAAGTTGGCGCAGCTGTTCCACCACTTCTGGTTTTAAGCTTGTACTTTGAGCTGATTGCTGCCTGGGACTTGAAGCAGTCGGGATCGGAGATGGCTGGTGAACGCTACCATCTGGTCGTTGTAGCATTGTCTCCAACACTCGGCGCTTTGCCTTAGGGTCAATGCCGATCAGACGTACGTACTCACCCTGATGGTTAGCTAAACACTCTTCTAGTGCCCTGATCGCTTCTGATTCATTACTGGTGGTAATTGGGCTACAGCTAGCCCAGGAACCAGTGCGGAAGCGGCGCTCATCTACATGTTCCGTGCCAATCTTGTAACCTTGAGCCAAAAGCTGTCTCACTTGCTCTACTGTCTCAGCACCAATTTTAGAACTGCTTGCTCGACTCGTCGTGCCAGCTGACATAGCTCCTTGGGTCTTTTGACCAGCTAGAGAAACCGTACCATCTGGGCGCTGAATAATAGCCTCAAAGACTCGCCGCTTACCTTTGGGGTCAATGCCAATTAAGCGGACATATTCTCCTGCATGTTCTGCCAAACAGGCCTCTAGCTCTCTGAGGACTTCTGACTGCCGGGTGGTGGTAATCGGACTACAGCTAGCCCAAGAACCAGTGCGGAAGCGGCGTTCATCTACATGTTCCGTACCAATCTTGTAACCTTGAGCCAAAAGCTGTCCAACTTGATCTATCACATCTGAACCTAAACTTGCACTTCTCATATCACTATAGTTAGCGCTCCTTGAGCCATTAGATCCGTTCGCACCATAAGATTTAGTGAGTTCATCTCGGATTGGTGTAATACATGCCTCATTTTCACTACACAAGTAACCAGCTCGCAAGGCTTGATTGACACCCACTACATGGTGAGCAAAATCCTTGTCTTGCGATTGCACATCAGGCAAACGGTCGGCTTGCTGCTGGTTGGTAATCACTGCTCCAGAAGGCACATACTTACCAGCGGGAATTTCTACATCCTGGATTAGTGCGTGCATCATGACAATGCAGTCTCGACCTACTCTAGCGTTAAACACTGTGGAGCGAAAGCCGATAAAGCAATTGTCTCCAATGTATGCTGGACCATGGATGAGAACCATATGGGTAATTGAAGCATTTTTCCCAATCCACACCGAGTATTGCTTTTGGTCATCCCCAACAACCCGACCCTGCTCTAGCCCGTGGATGACTACACCATCTTGAATATTAGTATCTTCGCCGATATGAAAAGGTTTACCTTCATCAGCACGGATTGAAGTCCCTGGTGCCACCATGACATTTGGTCCCACCTCGACTTCTCCTATAATGGTAGAGAAGGGATGGACATAGGCAGTGTCATGAATCTTGGGTTCAGCTAGATTGCTTGACCAGGGGGTGGGGGGGGCAGCAAAGCTGCGGACTACCATCGGGAAATTCCTCCTAACTTTGACTTTTGGCTGTCAGATTTTACTAAAGATGAAGAATGAAGGCTAGCGACACAACGCGCAAACACTTCATACTTCACTTTGTTGTTAACTAACTGCCAACTAACGATACTGGTCTCTCTTGCTGTAAATAACACGATTTTCAACACTTACAGTGTCAATAATCGCTACCACCGCTGCGTCAAGTGGTCGGTGTTCATTGCCAGGAATCTGACGAGCCGCACTCCCACAACTAACTAGAACCCACTCATCCACTCCTGCACCCACGTTATCGGCTGCAACCTCATATTCTGGCATGAGGTGTCCCTCCTCATCCACAAATTGCAGCAGCAGCAGTTTTGTCC
Source organism: Chroococcidiopsidaceae cyanobacterium CP_BM_ER_R8_30 (assembly GCA_019244235.1). Classification (GTDB taxonomy): domain Bacteria; phylum Cyanobacteriota; class Cyanobacteriia; order Cyanobacteriales; family Chroococcidiopsidaceae; genus JAFAVL01. The sequence continues at coordinate 21,446 of JAFASY010000309.1, read as the reverse complement.
CTCTCAGGCTCGGCTCCTTTTGAGTACTTACAACGGTGCCGCGAACTTTGGCAATTTGCATTGTCCATTTCTACGGTCGGTTACCATAAGGGCGAATGGCATTGACATCTTCGCGGAACTGCTGCACATCCTCGGTATACCGAATTGGTAAGACATATTCGAGGTTTTCGTGGGGACGAGCAATGATGTGGGTAGACAAGACCTGGCCTCCGTTCACCCGCTTCACAGATTCAATCCCTGCTCCCACCGAGGCCTGTACCTCGGAAACATCTCCACGCACAATCACTGTGACGCGTCCGCTACCAATTTTTTCGTAACCCACAAGGGTGACGCGGGCGGCTTTGACCATTGCGTCTGCTGCTTCCACTACTGCTGGAAAGCCAAGTGTTTCTACCATACCGACGGCAATTGACATCGGTTTTCCTCCTTAGTTGTTTGGCAATAAATACGAGAATCCAGTTCTGCTAAAGTTAAACGCGAAACTGTTCAACAGATTCGGTATAACGAATTGGCAGAACATATTCGAGGTTTTCATGCGGACGAGCAATGATATGAGTCGATAAGACTTCACCACCATTGACCCGATTTGCCGCATCAATTCCAGCCGCAACCGAGGCTTGCACCTCAGAAACGTCCCCTCGCACAATGACCGTCACGCGAGCGCTACCGATTTTTTCATAGCCTACAAGGGTGACGCGGGCGGCTTTAACCATTGCATCAGCTGCTTCTACCACCGCCGGAAAGCCCTTGGTTTCAATCATTCCAACTGCAATTGGCATTTAACAACTCCTCTAAAATGAGTGCAATTCCCCAGTCAGAACAGTCCTTTGAGGAAAATTTTGACGGGGATGCTCATTCTTAAGCTCAAAGGCATCCAAATTAATCATAGGAAAGCTTTGCTCCCCTGACAATATAAATTAGTATGATACTTTATAATATGATACTTTTAGAAAACTTAACAAAAGCCAATTGTGCCGACAGCTTAGCCAAAGTTCATCAGTTTCTAGAGCAGTTGCGTCTGTTTTATAATTTCTTTATTACTTCTACATCAAGCCGAATCGGAGGGTCGGTAATTCCAAGACAGGAAAGGATGACAGAGGGTAACACCGTTCTCTAGAGTGGATATACAGCCGTTTAGGTATTGATTTCAAGGAGACGACTTACAAAGTGTTATAATTTTTTTTAAATGGCAAGAGATAAACTCCTGCTCTACAAGTTGTACTTTCAAGTTTATAAGTAGAGATTGGAGTAGTTATCAAGTAAGTTTATAGCGGCAGTTTCTGATTTTTAATGTCTTGAAAAAGATCATTCTAGGTTATTTACGGTCATACTCAAGATGAATCTATTTCTATTCCTTAATAGCTGGTGGGTACCTTTCTACGGTCTAATAGGCGCGATTGTGACTCTGCCTTGGGCAATGGGAACGATCCGACGCACAGGTCCTAGACCAGCAGCCTACTTCAATTTGTTGATGACAGTTCTGGCTTTTGTCCACAGCTTAGTGGTCTTGAAGGACATCTGGAACCAGGAACCACAAAGCTTCCTCGTGACATGGTTAAAAACTGCAGACTTGGACTTATCTTTCGCCTTGGACGTTTCGCCAGTCACTGTTGGGGCAGCCGTTCTGATTACGGGTTTAAGTCTTCTGGCACAAATTTATACCCTAGGCTATATGGAGAAGGACTGGGCTCTAGCTCGTTTCTTCGCCTTGATGGGTTTTTTCGAGGCAGCGCTCTCTGGTCTAGCCCTGAGTGATTCCTTATTTCTGAGCTATGCTCTTTTGGAAATGCTTACTCTTTCCACCTACTTATTGGTGGGATTTTGGTATGCGCAGCCGTTGGTGGTCACGGCAGCCCGCGATGCGTTTTTAACCAAGCGAGTTGGCGATCTATTGCTACTAATGGGAGTGGTGGCACTTGCCACGATGGCAGGGAGTTTGAACTTTTCTGACTTGAATGAATGGGCACAAACAGCTAACTTGTCGCCTGTGAACGCGACCTTACTAGGCTTGGCATTGATTGCTGGACCAGCTGGTAAATGTGCACAATTTCCTTTGCATTTGTGGCTAGATGAGGCAATGGAAGGACCTAACCCTGCTTCTGTCATGAGAAACTCAATGGTGGTAGCAGGTGGTGCTTTTGTGCTGTTTAAGTTACAGCCAATCCTGTCGTTGTCACCAGTCGCGTTAAATGCTCTGGTGGTGATAGGCACGGTGACAGCAGTGGGTGCATCTTTGGTATCGATTGCCCAAATTGATATCAAGCGAGCGCTGTCACATTCTACGAGTGCTTATATGGGGTTGGTGTTTATAGCGGTGGGATTGCAGCAGGGCGGTGTAGCTCTGGTGCTGCTATTCACCCATGCGATCGCCAAAGCCCTGTTATTTATGAGTGCTGGCTCGGTCATTGCAACAACCAATACGCAAGACTTAACAGAAATGGGCGGGCTCTGGTCGCGGATGCCAGCAACTACGACTGCCTATATAGTAGGTGCAACGGGAATGGTGACATTGCTCCCCTTGGGCAGTTTTTGGGCCAAACTGCAATGGGTGGAAAACTTTATAACTGCACCTCCCTGGCTTGTGGGAGTCCTATTACTCGTCAATGGCTTGACCAGTTTGAATCTGACCCGTGTATTCCGGCTAGTTTTTTGGGGTCATTCGCAGCCTAAAACTCGCCGTGCCCCAGAAGTTGGATGGCAGATGGCTTTACCAATGGTATCTCTGACAGTGGTGACTCTTCTGGTGCCACTGCTGCTACAACAATGGCAACTGCTGCCGAGTTGGGAAGCCATTAATCGGTTGGCAGTCGTGCTGCTAGTTGCATCAAGCGCGACTGGTTTGGCAATTGGCTCGATGATCCACTTACAGAGAGCCTGGTCTAGACCAATTAAGCTGTCCTGGAGAGTCGTACAGGATCTGCTAAGCTACGATTTTTACATTGATAGGCTTTACGGGGTGACGATAGTCAGTGCCGTTGCCCTCATGTCTCGGTTAAATGCTTGGATTGACCGCTATGTTGTCGATGGATTGGTGAACCTGGTGGGACTAGCAACAATTTTTGGTGGGGAAAGCTTGAAATACAGTAGTTCCGGCCAGTCTCAGACCTATGTACTGACAATTCTTTTAGGAGTATGTTTATTAGGGCTATTGGTGAGCTGGCCCTTAGGATTCCTGATTGGTTGGCAATTTTAGAAAGTTTTTGGTTGTGTTATGAAGGAGTTTGTTCCACAATGCTTAGTGCCTTGATTTGGATGCCAATGCTCGGTGCCGCCTTAATAGGCTTTTGGCCTAAAGGCATGAATCCAAATCGCTCTCGTCTCATCGCTTTAGTTGCTGCTGGTGCCGCTTGCTTGTGGACGCTCGTCATAGTGAGCCAGTTTAACCCCAGCCATGTAGGTCAACAGTTCTCGGAGTTCATTCCCTGGATTGAGACTTTAGGTTTGAACTATCACCTTGGAGTTGATGGTCTATCTTTACCTTTACTAGTTCTCAATGGTCTACTCACTTGTATTGCCATTTACAGCAGCGATGTAGCTATCCAAAGGTTCCGCCTCTACTATGCTTTAGTACTGGTTTTAAGTGCTGGGGTGGCAGGTGCTTTCTTAGCGCAGGATTTGCTGCTATTTTTCCTGTTTTATGAGCTGGAACTGATTCCGCTGTATTTGTTGATCGCAATTTGGGGCGGGCATCGGCGTGGCTATGCAGCAACAAAATTTTTAATCTACACCGCAATCTCTGGAATCTTGATTCTGGCAAGTTTCCTCGGCATAGTTTGGCTAAGTAGTAATACCAGCTTTGCCTACGATCCAAGTAGAACTCAAACTCTCCCCTTAGCAACACAGGCTTTACTGTTGTTGATGCTCTTGATTGGTTTCGGCATCAAGATGCCTTTGGTCCCCTTACATACCTGGTTGCCAGATGCTCACGTTGAGGCTTCGACACCAGTCTCTGTACTGCTAGCTGGGGTTCTGTTGAAGTTAGGCACGTATGGTTTACTGCGATTTGGCATGGGTTTGTTTCCCGATGCTTGGAATCTTCTGGGTCCGTGGTTGGCGACTTGGGCTGTGGTGAGCGTACTGTATGGTTCTTTCACAGCGATCGCTCAAAAAGATATGAAGAAGATGGTAGCTTTCAGCTCGATCGGTCACATGGGTTACGTGCTTCTAGCTGCTGCCGCCGCTACACCTCTAAGTACTCTAGCCACTGTCCTACAAATGGTCAGCCACGGGTTAATTTCAGCCCTCATGTTTCTGCTGGTGGGCGTTGTTTATAAAAAGACTGGCAGCCGTGATTTAGATGTGCTAAGTGGTCTATTGAACCCAGAACGAGGCTTACCGCTGATTGGAAGCCTGATGGTCTTAGGGGTAATGGCGAGTGCTGGAACTCCGGGGATGATCGGTTTTATTTCAGAATTTTTGGTCTTTCGGGGTAGTTTTCCTGTGTTTCCGGTGCAAACCCTGCTGTCTATGCTAGGTACTGCCTTGACAGCTGTCTACTTTCTCAATCTCATGAACCGCGTCTTTTTCGGTCGCTTGTCAGAACAAGTGATTAACCTGCCGCGAGTGCAATGGTCCGATCGCTACCCTGCAATCGTCTTAGCTGTCCTGATTGTCCTGTTTGGCATCCAGCCTAACTGGCTAGTGCACTGGAGTGAACCGACAACAACGGCAATGAATGCTAGTTTTCCGGTACTCACGCTACGGACACATAACTTTAAGTTTGTGACGAGCCAGGAAGGGCAAGAACTTTTCTCGCATGCTTTCAAGCGAACGCTTGCCTTGCCTGAAATCCCATCCCCCATGTCTCATACCCCCTGAGGAGGACTAGCAATGGTTAGCATTAAGAACAAGCCTTCCAACCATCCCTTGGCTGAATATATTCAGCGCCTTGAAGCAGGCGAGGCCTTACTTCCTGATACTGCTGACAATGTTTTGGAAGTTGTTGGCATTCTCAAAAGCTATGGCGTAGTACTAGATGCCTACTCTCGCAATCTCATTTACATTGCAGAAAATCAGTTCTTAGTCCTTTTTCCTTTTTTTAAGTACTTCAACGGGGAAATTACCCCAGCTAAATTACTCCGCTACTGGTGGCATGACCGGATTAACTTTGAGTATGCCGAGTATGTGATGCGAACAATGCTGTGGCATGGCACTGGGGGTCTGGATGACTATTTAGACTCCCCAGAGTTCAAACAGCGAGCTGAAGCAGCCATCCAAGCCAAACTTCAGGGGCATCCCCTGATGCTGGGGCTTAAAGCTCTATTTCCAGAATTCTTACCAGAACAGGTGCGGATGTCCTGCTATTACAGTGCCCTGGGTCAATTCTGGCGGGTGATGAGCGATATGTTTCTTAGCCTATCCGATCGCTACGACAAAGGCGAAATTCAATCCATCCCTCAAGTTGTAGACCATGTAAAAGATGCTTTGGTGGCGGCAGCCCAGTTATCAATTACCTATGCCGTGAAACTGCGGGGTAAGACATACGAGATTATTCCTGCTAGTGCTGGTTTAACCTTCCTTACCGATACAGCAGTGCCCTATGTAGAAACAATCTTTTTTAGAGGAACGCCTTTCCAAGGCACTGTCTCCTACAACGCGCAAGCTCATCAAATCTCCCCAGATCCCAGTCGGTTTAACTATGGTGCATTATTTGCTGACCCTTTACCAACTGGGGGGGCAGGGATTCCACCTACCTTACTCATGCAGGATATGCGCCACTTCTTACCAGATTATCTGCGTGAGTTCTATCGCCGCGGTCGTCGAGGAGAAGATGATCTGCGGGTGCAAATTTGCGTCAGTTTCCAAAAATCGATGTTCTGTGTCACTACAGCTGCGATCTTGGGACTGATGCCTAATCCTGGGAATACGTTATTACCAGATGAGCAGAAGGCTAACCGAGTCTACTTGGAATCTTGGATGAATCGATTCTTAGCATCGCGACTTAATGAAGTTAACGACCAACCGAACTCATGCCCAGTGGCTTTACCTGAGTGGTCTTGATTCAAGAGAAGCTAAGATGGGCCCGCAAAAAGAGTTCGACAGAGGCGCGGATGCGCTTGCGATCGACCTTGATGGAAGCGATCGCCTGTGGTTCATCTGGCAGCGGTGGAGCTGCACCAAACAAAGTCGAAAATCGTGTCGTTGCTGTCGTCACATCAAGAAACTGAGTTGCCGCTAGGTAGGCATCGCCGATGTTCAAAAGCCCCCGTTCGGTCAATCTCGTTAGATAACGTGCTAAGATTTTCTGTGCTCCTCGATCGACCGAGTTGTAAACTAACAGTCCAATCTCAGAAAAACGCTCGGCCTCAGCGACAATCACCCGTTGAAACGAAACGCTCTCCTGCCATGTCACCAACTCACAAAAGCGCGTCGCAAAGTTTTCCAACTGCTGTGTATAATCTAATGCTGTCCGATCGGGTTCGCCAAGGTAATCTAGAAATATTTGCGCTGACTGCTCGACCACAGCTTTGAAGAGATCTTCTTTATTTTTGAAGTTGTCGTAGATCGTGCGCTTTGTTGTCTGAGCGCGAATGGCTATAGCATCCATTGTTGCAGGTTGAAATCCCTCCCTCATAAAAACTTCCTTAGCGGCTGCAAGGATTGCTTCGCGCTTGGGCAACTTGCCTAGATTCATTGTCCCTCTCTTAGAAAAACTTACAGTTATTATTCCCACACTGAACCTTAGTTAACATCAAATCCACTTTTCTTGCTCAACTTGTTCACTAGAAGAGGCAGGGCGCTATTCTAAGAGAAGAAATCTATAAGTCTTCTGTAGTAATTCATGGCTGTCAAAAAAGGTGACTTGGTTCGCGCTATCCGCGAGAAGTTGGAAAACAGTTTAGAAGCCCAAGCCAGTGACCCTCGCTTCCCTTCCTATCTATTTGAAACTAAGGGGGAAGTCGTAGATATCAAGGGCGAGTATGCACTCGTCATGTTTGGTAAAGTGCCTACCCCAAACATCTGGCTGCGTGTCGATCAACTCGAACCATTCAAATAGACCTGTTACCCGTAATTTCTTGAGCAATAAAAATTGCTATATGACGGTAGTACATCATTTATATGACCAATAGCAACGGTAATTCATGGGATGACATCAGGGAGATCCTGAGAGAGGTTGCGTATGCACAATCACAAAACGCTGTAGCCATAACAGCAAATACGAACGGTTTGGCTCAGCTCAGGTCTGAGGTTGCTGCGTTAACGCAGGCAGTAGCAGAACTTCGCGTCATCTCCGACAGACATCAAGCAAGCATCGAACGGCTAGAAAGACAAGGGTAGTTCTGGGCGTCGGCTCATGAGGAGTACAGACCACATTATTATTTGGGTATGGAGAGCCAAGATCAGGCAGTCAAGTAGACCCATCACCTATAATTTCTCTAGCAATTGCAATTGCCGCATCAGGACTATCAACAGCATAGACATTGTTGGGCGAGAGACTTTTGAAGAAGCGCTGGCTTTCTACTGCGTCCTGGTTTAGCAAAATCACTTTCTTATTCCCTTTCAGGGCTAGCGCAATTTCTGAAGCCGTACCTGCACCCATTCCACAGGCAATGACAACGTTGCTGGAAAGAACGTTGATATTATTACGTGCATTACCCATATCAGTGATGATGGCAATATCGACTGCTGTCGAAATGGCATCATCGTCGGGCAGAATACCAATTGTTAGACCATTAGCTGCCTTTGCCCCAGCACTGGCAGCATCCATCACACCAACATTCCTACCACCTGTCAGCAAAACCCAACCTTGATGGGCAATGAGTTGACCTAGTTCACGCGCATTTTTGAGGTCGGCTGCTGTAGCATTGTCTCCAGGTCCCATCACCCCAACAATAATTTTTCTCAAAACTTGAGAGCCCCTACAATCATGCCAGCAAGTAACAGAAAACCAATCCAGACATTCTGGCGAAACATCTTGCCATAAGCTGGATGTGGTAGTTGTGGATCTCTCAGTTGGTTACATTGCCAAATCCAAACGAGGGTAGCAAGACAAAGTGCGGCCCAAAAGCTGGGATTGAGCTGCATCACAAACCCTAGCCCACCTAGTAGCAAGACAGTACCAGCAAAGAAAATACCTACGGCAACGGGTACATAGTCACCAAAGAACAGGGCACTAGAGTTTACCCCAATCCGCTTGTCATCCTCTCGATCGCTCATGGCGTAAACCGTGTCGAAACCCAAAGCCCAGAGGACAGTTGCTCCCCAAAGTAACCAGGTGGACAATTCCAGATGAAGAGTGACAGCACTCCAGCTAATCAAAACTCCGAACCCCCAAGCAATAGCCATCACTAATTGCGGTACTGGAAACACGCGCTTGGCTGAGGGATAAAAAACAATGACTGGCACCGCTGCCACGCATAGCCAAAAACTTAAAGGATTGAGATACAGCGCTAGAACACAAGCGCAGGTCATAGCGACAATTGCCACGACTAAACCAACTTTAATCGAGAGGGTACGAGAAGCTAAGGGACGATGGCGCGTTCTTGCCACCTGCACATCGATATCTCTATCCCACAAATCATTAATCACGCATCCAGCAGCACTAGTTGCCAAGCTGCCTAACACTATGACTCCCACTAATGGTAAAGGCGGCAAACCTCGCGCTGCTAAAAAAACTGCCCACAGAGCAGGAATCATGAGAATTAACCGCCCTTCTGGTTTATCCCACCTCAGTAGCCGAATAATCGTCAAGCCTATCGGTTCTCCTGTAGGTTCTTTCTGAGTCAGCATAAGTTGAAAAAAAGACTATAGGTAGATGCAATTAATTACGTCTTTTAGAATATCGTTATTCCAGGAGTCTAAGCTGGGATAGCAACCCTGGATGGAGCTAAATGGTCAATTCAGCTACAGCTAGTTGGGAGATGTCAATTCAGGCAGCAGAGCAAGACAAGATCCTTGCTGCCATCGATCTGGGAACAAATTCTCTACATATGGTAGTTGTGAGGATTGAACCGACACTGCCTACCTTTACCATTATTGCTAGAGAAAAAGAAACCGTGAGGCTAGGCGATCGTTGTTCCAAAGGCGAACTGAAACCTGAAGTCATGGAACGGGCGATTACCACTTTGCAGCGCTTCCAAGAAATTGCGAGAAGCCTGAGTGCTGAGGCATCAATTGTAGCAGTAGCAACCAGTGCTGTAAGGGAGGCTCCTAATGGTAGGGAGTTTTTACAAAAAATCAAGCATGGGCTTGGCTTGAGTGTTGATCTGATTTCTGGTCAAGAGGAAGCGCGACGCATTTACTTAGGTGTTTTGTCGGGGATGGAATTTAACAACCAACCTCACATCATCATCGATATCGGTGGGGGCTCAACTGAACTGATTCTAGGAGATGGACATGAACCCCGTTCTCTCAGCAGTACCAAAGTTGGTGCAGTACGACTCACGGCGGAATACACTACCACCGACCCCATTAGTCCCGCCGAATTTCATTACCTAGAAGCTTATGTGCGCGGGATGCTGGAACGACCAGTTGAGGATTTGCAGGCGCACCTGCAATCAGACGAAATACCTAAACTCGTAGGAACTTCTGGCACGATTGAGTCTATAGCAACAATTCTGGCACGAGAAAAGTTAGGTCTAGTCCCCTCACCGCTAAGTGGTTATCAGGTAAGCCTTAAAGACTTGCGAGAGTTAGTCAACCGCTTGCGTAAGTTGAACAATTCGGAACGAGCTGCTATTCCAGGCATGTCAGATCGGCGCTCCGAAATCATCCTCGCGGGGGCAATGATTTTGCAGGAGGCAATGACGCAGTTGGGTGTTGAAGCATTAACAGTATGCGAACGGGCACTCCGGGAAGGAGTTATTGTTGACTGGATGCTTACCCATGGCTTAATCGAAGATCGACTACGCTATCAGAGTTCAGTGCGTCAGCGCAGTGTCCTCACAATTGCTCAGAAATACCAAATCAACTTAGAATCTAGTGAACGGGTTGTCGCTTTTGCCCTTGACATATTCGATCAAACTCAAGGGCTACTCCATAACTGGGGAACAGAAGCACGAGAATTGCTTTGGGCTGCTGCTATCTTACACAACTGTGGTCACTACATTGGTCACTCAGCCCATCACAAGCACTCTTATTATCTGATTCGCAATGGGGAACTCTTGGGATACAGCGAAACTGAAATCGAAATTATTGCTAATTTAGCCCGCTATCACCGCAAAAGCCCTCCTAAGAAAAAGCACGACCCTTACCGGAATCTGCCTAGCAAAGAGTATCGACAGATGGTTGAGCAACTCAGTGCTTTGCTACGTCTAGCTGTAGCCCTCGATCGGCGACAGATTGGTGCAATTAAGAGTATCAAATGCGACTACCATCCAGATACCAGAGAACTCTATTTGAAGTTGCAAGCTGCTCGCCCAGATGATGATTGTGCTCTGGAGCTTTGGAGTCTGGATTACAAGAAAGGAGTGTTTGAGGCTGAATATAATGTCAAGTTAGTGCCGACTCTAGAACGGGTACCCGTTTTTAGCAGTTAGGGTGAGCAATACTACTACCCACCCTAATACTCAAAGGGAGCGCCGGAGTTCTACTCCGGCTACTGCTTTCTTGCTAGCTCAATATGCTTTGCGTTCTAGCTAATATTAACTTTGACGACCTTATTTTTCTCCTCTTCTGCCTTTGGCAGTGTGAGATTCAGGACACCGTTTTTGTAATCAGCTACAACACTGTTGTTCTGAATCCGGGTAGGTAAAGGAATTACCCGCTGGAATTTGCCATAGCGAAATTCAGATCGTACTACTCCTTTGTCTTCAGTCCGAGTTTCTGACTTACGTTCGCCACTAATTGCAACTGCTTCAGCAGAAACTTGAACGTTGAGATCCTTAGCTTCTAAGCCTGGGACTTCTATTCTCAGGTGAACTGCTTCTGGTGTTTCATGCATTTCTGCTGCAGGTGTAAATGCACTGCCAGCTGCAGCTCCTTCAGGGCTAGGCGTGAGGCTGTCAAATAGGCGATTCATCTCTCGTTGCAAGCTCTCAACTTCCCGAAACGGTTCCCAACGAATTAGTGCCATAACTATTACCTCTTTTTTCTACCGCAATCTGAAGTTTTAGGTGAAAAATTGGATTTGTCAGAGTTAGATGACTTATCTAACCTTGGTAACAATCTATCAAAGCCAAGTCAAGCAGAGAGTTCGGTTTCTCGCCAAAACAAAATCTCAATTCCCGTACTGAACTCTTCTCCGCCACTCCTCCCCTCCTCTCTATTGACCGCGTAGGCTTTGATAGCGGTAGAACGTGTAAGCATCAAATAGTGCCCCAACAAGGCTGCAGGTTATGCCAATCACGCCCAGTCCTTGGAAGGAATTGCCACTGCCAAAAATGGCTAAAAATTGTTGAATCTGCTTAGCTACTGACTGTGCAACTGCTTCTAGCCCAGGAATATAGCTAACCAGTACTAGACCAATCAGTGTTCCCCCAAATAGCAGAATAGGGGCGAGAAAGCTCAAAACAATCGTCAGTAGCATTGAGCGGAGGAAGTTAGGCATGATGCTCATGCAGTGAGATGTGTCCCTAAGGTCACTTTCTACGATAAGAGCGATCAGCCACAAAGCACCGAGTTGACAAAAATCTTAAATCTTCATTAAAAGTTTTGTCTACTACTCCAAAGCAATGTGACGAAACCAGAAACAGCAAAGTTTGGGAAAAATCCTGATTTTCCCTGACAGTTGAAGGGTTTAGGTTTATTGATGACCTTTTCTCAATTCTGAGAGAAATTTAAAAAATCATGAAGTCCGAACCGTGCTCAAACCATTCATCTTCAATTTCCTCCCAAGTCATTTCTACTTCAGATCCCTCTGACTCTATTTGCGATGCTTGTGATGCACTAACACCATTTCTATCTGTTTTTGCGCTAAAAGTGGCTGTCTCTGTCTCTCCAGTGCAAGTTGCACTATTCTCAACTTCATCACTATGCCTTGCTGGTTCTGCTTCGGCTTCTTCTGATTCAGTTTGTTTCTTCTGTTGAGTTTTCTCTATAGCAGTTACGCAATCTAGCGTTCCGTCAATATTTGATCTAAACATAGTGGCAATGCCAACCTTTTCCGTTATGCGAGGAGGTACATTAGGTTCGCTTATTTACTGAATTTTTTTTCAGAATAGTGTTTCAGCGACTGCTGAGCTAGCAATGAAGATGCTTGGACAATCAGATTTGTTCCCGTACAGGTAATATGTAAATCGAAGTTGTGCCGAGCATCCCAGCAGAGCAGCCGACCTTTTAAAAGGACGAAAAACTTGACAAACCAAGCTTTTTGTGGTAAAAGCTCTTGATTCGAGTTCGGCAACATCCCTCAGCGCAGGTTTCCTATTCTTTAGCCATCAGCTCAGACAATAAAGTTTAATATTTAATGATGATATATCTAGTTTCCTAAATTTGTACATAACTAAAACGTGATTTAACCTGATTAGCGGTTGAAAATTTTAAAAAAATATAAAGAAACCTGTATCTTCAGTATCCTGATGGAAAAATCGCTAAAGCCTTTTTATTTTTTTCGGTTTCCGCAATTCCAACGAGACAAGACCCAAAGCTTGCTACTGAAATCTACTGGTTCTACTTACGAGTTAAGTGAGCTGATGCCGTTGAACATCCAAAAAAGGACGCCCATAAGCATTTTGGGTTGTGGAAAAGTTATCGCAATTCACCACTACTAGGTAAATTATGGAAAACAACAAACCAATCAGCCTAGAACCCGAGCCGAGCCCTGTAGCTTTTGATAGCCTAATAAAAAATTTTTACAACCATTTTAAATTGGTTATAGCTAACACTAATAGACTGCGAGAGGAAGTTTACAAAATTCGTTACAAAGTTTACTGTCAAGAGCTGAAATACGAGAAAGAAGAGAATTGCTGGAACGGCATGGAGCAGGATATTTACGACCATCGTTCTGTTCATTGCTTATTGATGCATCGCTCAAGTCAAGTCTATGCAGGTTGCGTTCGCGTTATACTTGCCGATCCAGACGCCTCAAAAGCGAGCCACCTACCCTTAGAAAAGGTTTTCTGTCGCAGCTTGAAACCTCACAACTTGCCACACTACTTTTATGGCGAAGTTTCGCGTTTAGCTGTGATAGCAGAATTTCGCAAGCGTCAGGAGGAAAAGCAATTAATGCCTGTAGCTGATACAGGCATTAGGTTTACAGAGCAAGAAAGACGCTACTTTCCTTTGATTACCACTGGGCTATATTTGACAGCTGCTAGCGTTTCCTTAGAAGTTGGTCTAGATAGTGCCTTTACAGTAATGGAGCCAAGACTGGCTCGCTACCTCAGACGTTTCGGTATTAAGTTTCGTCAGATTGGTGGGCTAATAGAATTTCACGGCCAACGTGGACTCTTTCAAATCTCGCGCTCAGCAGTCTTGAGCAGCGTGAATGCCCATACCTATGAGTTGTTTCAGACGCTCCGCTGTGAGGTCAAAAGATCTTTGATTCAGTCAGCACCTGGTCTACTCGGTTACAAAGCTGCGGGAATGTCTACTTTGGAACCATTAGCTTACTATAGTCCACTCTATGGGCAATTCGCTGGACTTTAGAGGCAGCTAGTTCGCTGCACTCTATCTAAATTCCTGTACTTTTAGATATAGTATGTTAATTGATGGTTACACCCTCAAAGTGAGGGATTGAGTTGGCCTTACTATTTTGAGTCAAACTACGACTGGTTCAGTTCTGGGAGTGTGGAGTCGGCGGCTACTGTCGGCAATTCTGTTGGGTGGGCAAGTTGTGGTTCATCTACTTAGTGGCAAGATTAATCGCCGCAACACTTTAGAACAGATGGCAGAAGTCGGTCCAGAATCGTTAGTCATTACACTAGTGACAGCGGTTTTTGTGGGTATGGTCTTTACCATCCAAGTATCGCGAGAGTTGATTAACTTTGGCGCTGGAAGTACTGTTGGTGGGGTATTAGCGATCGCCTTGGCAAGGGAACTTGCTCCAGCACTAACAGGGGTGGTACTTGCAGGGCGAGTTGGCTCAGCATTTGCGGCTGAAATCGGGACAATGCGGGTGACAGAGCAAATTGATGCGCTCTATATGCTAAAAACCGACCCCCTAGATTACCTGGTCACTCCCCGTGTCATTGCTTGTTGTCTAATGCTGCCAATTTTGACTCTGCTATTTCTGCTGACAGGCATGCTTGGGGGATTCCTCATCGCTACCAATTTGTACCACATCTCCCCAGGTGTTTTCATAGATTCCGCCCGTAATTTCACCCGCATCACAGATGTCATTGATGCCATGCTTAAAGGGATTTGCTTTGGGGCTTTGATTGCAGTGATTGGCTGTAGCTGGGGCTTGACGACAACAGGGGGAGCCAAGGGAGTAGGGCAGTCCACAACTGCTGCCGTGGTGACAGCATTACTTGTGATCTTCATTACTAACTTTTTCTTATCCTGGATCATGTTTCAGGGGACTGAGAACACGTTTTTCCAGGGAATGTAAAGCAAGGCATTTTTCTCACCAAAAATTCACAGATAACAGCAGCACGCTTATCCTTTGCCTAAATAGGTAATCGTCATAATGGGAGAAAGTTCCTTCATTTCTCCTGCTGGGAGTCAAAAGTAGTGTTATCGGTTGCAGCTGTTGTATGTTTTGGTTGGGTTCTATCAGTTTGTCTACATGAATTTGGTCATGCATTAGTGGCTTATTGGGGCGGAGATACTTCAGTTAAAGACAAAGGGTATCTGACTTTAAATCCGCTTAAATATACGAATCTAGACCTCAGTTTAACTCTACCAATTATCTTTTTGCTTATGGGTGGCATTGCGCTACCTGGTGGCGCAGTCTATATCAATCGGCAACGATTACGTAGCCGTTGGTGGCAAAGCGCCGTTTCAGCAGCAGGACCAATTGCCACTACAATTGTGACCTTATTATTAGCAATACCTTTTAGATTAGGTTTGGTATCAATAGACAGTGGATTGGGTTGGCTCTGGTCGTCACTAGCATTTCTGATTTTCCTGGAAATCTATTCAGTCTTGATCAATTCACTGCCAATTCCCCCGCTTGATGGCTATGGCGCGATTGAACCCTGGTTATCTCCTGAACTTCAAGGGCAGCTAAGAAAATTTGGTAAATCTGGAATCTATTTCCTGTTTATGGTGCTTTGGTTTGCTAAACCAGTCAATCTATTCCTTGGTCACTTGACTGCCTCAATTGCTCAAATACTAGGAGTTCCCAGTCATTTAGAGGCAGAGGGATTTATATTATTCAGCAAATCCTCTAGCATTTTGCTAGTAGCGGCTGTCGTTATTTTGTTACTAGTTCGCAAGGGATTGCAAAGACAACATAAAGTTTAGTTGAACTTTTAACAGCGCAAATACCGCATCCCTGGCAGTTGAGACACCAGTCCCATGAGTTCTAACTGCAACAAGGCACCAGAAACAGAGCCTGCTGCCATGCCAGTTTGCTGCACAATCGAGTCAAACGACATAGATTCTACGATTGCTGCCAACACCTGTTTGAGTTCTGGTGCTAATTCCGGCAAAGCCAGCTGCTTCACGCATTGGGGTGGTGCAACTGAATCGAGTTGTGGCATTGCTCCCAGCATTTCCAACAGATGATTTTCACTCTCAATCACCTGCGCTCCTTTACTTAATAGTCCTATACAACCAATAGCTCGTGGATTGTCCAAAGAACCAGGCAGCACATAAACATCGCGACCAAACTCATTGGCGTAGCGTGCTGTGATTAAAGCTCCCGATTTCATAGGTGCTTCTATCACAATGACAGCACGACTTATTCCAGCAATGATTCTGTTACGAGGGGGAAAGTGGGTGCGATCCGGTGGTGTGGCGGCTGGATACTCACTCAAGACTAACCCCTGATTAAGAATCTCTTGGTACAGCTCCCGATTCCGGGGAGGATAAACGACATCTACACCAGTTCCTACAACTGCGAGTGTCCGTCCACCAGCTTCTAGACAACTCTGGTGGGCTTCGGTATCAATTCCGTCTGCCAAGCCAGAGACAATTGTAAAGCCATTTCTTGCTAATGCGGCACTGAGTCTACGAGTCCATCGCTTGCCGTACTCAGATGGGTTGCGGGTGCCAACAATGCCAACAAGCGGTACAGTACCGAGATTCTCTTCAAGATCAACTACACCACGGTAGTAGAGGAGCGGTGGTGGGCTGGGAATCTCCAGCAGCAGCCGAGGATATTCAATTGTCTCTGGTGTCCAGAAATCGGGGTTTTCCTGCTCGTGTTGTTGTAGAAGTTTTTCGGGCAAAAGACGCGATCGCTCTGCCGCTACCAATTCAATTGTTTGAGGTCCGAACCCCTCTACTTGCCGTAGTTGGGCAATATCGGCTTCCCACGCTGCTGCCAATGTCCCAAAATGCTGCTGCAAGCGTCTCAATAAGATAGGACCAATACCAGTTATTTGCGACCAAGCCAGCCAATAAGCACGTTCTACTCCCAATTTCGACTCCAAAGACTTGCTAGTTAAGTGCTACTCGATCTGAAGAATTTGGATTAGCTTTCTCAGCTTCAGTCAGTAGAAGAATGTATAAATTATATCATAGCAAACTAAAGCTGTTGTTGTGTAGTACTTTTCCCACAGGGCTTAGATGCTAACTGCTCCCCCTTCTGTGGGAACAGAAAGTCAACGAAAGCACTCTTGTAACATAGAAGTTAGTAGTACAAAGAATCATGAAAAAGAGCATGAGCCATAGAATTCTATTCTTGGCAAGCTTACCCTTCGTAGCAACATCTTTCGTCTCCCTGCTGGCAACACCAGCATCCTCAGCGTCGCTACAGACACAGCAAAAGCAATCATCAGAGCTTTTACCTGACAACAACAGCAACGATTCAACGCTAGTTGCGGGTTTGTTTGACATTGACATAGATTTAAACAATCGGCATCACGATCGCTGGCGCGACAGAGATGACTACCGATGGCGGCGTGACCATGATGATCGCTGGTGGCGGAGCGATCGCGACGACCGCTGGCGTGACAGAGACGACCGCTGGCGTGACAGAGACGACTATCGATGGCATCGTGACTGGGACCATAACCGATAGTCGCCCTAAAATTTACAAAACTAAACGACTAACCTACAAACAAATTTTTCACTGTAAGATTTGACCGCTACAGCCTTTGTTGCCTCACGCTGATTGGTACTGTAGCAATTTCTGCATTTATCATATCCGTGTTACGCATAAATTTACATTTTTCATCTACCGAATGAGATATTAATAAGAAATAGGCTCTTTGCATAAATGGCAAAGAGAAGGGTGACAAGTGTTACAAGAGGTGCAGAAGAAGTAGACTTTTGCAATTTGGTAATGTATTTTTTGGTAAAACAATATGAAATCGAAGCACATCAAGCGCAAACAAATAGGAAGTCAGGATTTAAGCCATGGTAAGTCTCAGCGACCTGACATAACGGCTAGATGGTTAGCTCATCAGCCGATAAAATGTGTCAGTCCTATGACGTTTTCCCAAAAAATGTATCAACCTAACCTGTGTGAAATCGCAGCAGAATCTGAGCAGGCTATTGAAGCTAATTCTTTAGAAGAAATTAGAAAGCAGTTAGATAAGGTTCTTGAGCTAGGTGATTAGCTGTTTACCAGTCTGCTCTTTGCTTATACCTTTACCGAACGCTGTTCTTGCAAATAAGCAAAGACGGACTTGTCTCCAATATCAGGTGGGATTGGCTGTATTACCTTACGAAGTGCAAACGTGACAAATAGGGCAGCCCAGGTAGCAAGCATTGCCCTTTCCCACTGAACTGGTAGAACACCTAATAGATGTCCTAGTAATAATACTGGCACCAACGGAGTCAGGAGTTTAGTTTCTAGTCGGTTGAAGCAAAAAGCCTCTTTGAAATAGATTCCAGTTAAAGCTGCAAACGTGAAGCCTACACCAAACAGAGCAGCTGGGTGATTGTAAATGAATAGAGCTAGCGGTTCGTGACTAGAGAGTGCTAAGGCAACTGCAATAACACAACCGATCGCCCAAAAAGTCTGAAGTAGCCGATGCAGTACGGCGAGATAAATGTGAATTGTCAACAAGCTAATGCCCAATGCTAGACAGAAACAGGCATATAGGGGAGTCAGTGCCTGCCAAATAAATTGGTGGTTGTCTAGCAACACTCCAAAGCTACCAATGGCAAAACTGATGGCAGCGAGCAGCAAGCCAGCGCGGTAGATAATAACTCCAGAGCGATCGCTTTGTGTAATTGTAAATTCTCCAAACTGACCTTGATAGATCACAGGTTCAGACGGCTGTGCTTGAGTCATAGTTTTCTCCTATGGTTGCAGCTCAACTTGCACTCTAGATCCCCAGTCTAGCGGTAATTGGGATTGAGCGTTACCGCCATTAACAGCGATTTCCACCCAATTATGACTGCCAACTAAAGCGACAAGATTGCCAGGTGGAACATCGCTGTAAGTTTGACCCCCTGATATACTTAATCCTGCCGCTGATACAGACCAAGTCTTGCCTTGAACATAAGCACCTGGAATGTTGGTAATTAAGTTGCCAAAGCGGTCAATGTATTGAATATAACCGATAATACCCAATCTCGTGTGAGTACATCCAGGGATAGCAAGTTGAACTAGAGTGGATGGCTCAATAGTTTGACCCAGGTGTTTTAATGAGACACCACTAGCTAGATGCGCTCCTACTGGAGCGAAAATGTCGCGTCCGTGGAAAGTGGCACTGGGTTCGGAGGTTCTCCAATAATCTGGATTCGTCAGTTCAACAGCCGCGACCACCTGCGATTGACTTAGCACCCCACTAAATAGCCCATTATCTGGCCCTACCAAAAATCCATCTGTCAATTCCACTGCCACTGCTCGTCTCATGCTACCCACACCCGGATCGACAACAGCGACATGCACTGTCCCTGACGGAAAGTAGGGATAGGCATTCATCAAACAGAACCGTGCTGCTGCAATATTCTGAGGCGGAATCTGGTGTGTTAAATCTACAGCTGTTATGGATCTGTTGACTTGGGCGATCACTCCCTTCATGACCCCTACATAGACATCTCGCTCTCCAAAATCACTAAGAAGCGTCAGGAGCCTGTTTTGATACCTCTGCTGCATACAAGTCAGATCGCGAAACTGAATTCTTAAAAAATCGGGATTTTCTGTAGTTTATGCTACCTTTTTGCTTTAATGTTATAGTCGTATAACAAAATAGTTGAAAATCAAGAAGGGTACGTCATGAATAAAAATCTCCGAGAACAGCGTCAAAAACTAGCTGAAACTCACCTTACCAACATTCAAAAAACTTTACATCATCGTTTGGAAGTAGCAAGAGCCCAAGGGGACGAAAACTTAATTCGTCAAATAGAAGCAGAAATTAACTACTATAAGTGAAACACCTTATAATGAGAAGCCTTTATTATTGAGGGTTAGTTAGGGGTCGAGGCTAGAGAAAGGCTCTATCCTGACCTCTTTTTACGAAGAGTGAGGATTCGCAACAGATTGGTTAAAATTCTGTAATATCATCATCGATCTGTTTGAGAAGAAATCCTAGATGAAAGCGGAACTGATTACCTTCCTCACCCATATCTGGCAAGGCGTGTTATCGAATATTCGCTGGATGAGTTGGAATCTGTTTCTAGCTTTCGTACCTTTGGCTTTAAGTTTTTGGCTCTTTCGGAAGCGGCGATCTCGTTCTTGGTTCTGGTGGCTGGGAGGCTTGGTTTTCTTGGCTTTCTTGCCCAATGCACCTTACGTGCTGACAGATGTCATTCATCTCATCCAGGAGATCCGCAAAGTTAACTCCGTATGGCTTATTACCCTCGTTGTTATTCCTGGGTATATCTTATATATCCTATGTGGGTTTGAAGCTTATGTCCTATCCCTAATTAATCTAGATCATTACTTAAACCGTCTAAGGCTAGGAAGATGGATGCTGATAGCTGAGGTAATCTGTCACCTTCTCAGTGCGATTGGTATCTACCTAGGACGATTTCTGCGGTTTAATAGCTGGGATCTGGTTACGGCACCAGATGCTATAGCTACCGAGGTTGTAAACAATGTAGTTGGTAAACGTCCGCTGGTGATTATCGCTATAACTTTTATCATAGTCGCAGGCTTGTATTGGGTTATGAAACGAGTGAGTTTAGCAACCGTTTTACGCAAATCACAGCGGTGCTCTTAGTTGTAGCAAAGAGTAGATCGCAGCAGACGGTAACTATTGCAATTCCATCCACTCTATACATTGATGCATTTGATGGCCCATAGTATTAGCATCAGCGTGATAGCGACGTCCGTGCCCTGGTAGCACCCATTCAAACGTATAATTAGCTAATTGCCGCATCGATTGAATCTGCTTTGACCAGGAGTACCAACAAACTTCACGGAAAGCAGCTAGGTGGTTGAGCTGACTTGACCAGGCAAGATGGTCACCAGTAAATAGAAATTTATTTTTATAAAGCAGAACAGTGTGACCTTTAGTATGCCCTGGGACTGGAATAATTAACAAATCAGCGTCTAAGGCAAAGGGTTCTGAACCAGTTAGTTGGATCTCAACGTTCCGCGTCCCAGCAGAGATATCGTCAATGTGGAGGATGCGATCGCATCCAAAGTGTTCCTGAAACTTTTGATGATCTGCCACATCATCTCTATGAGTTAGGTACATGTAGCGAATACCTCCCATCTCCTCCAGGCGTTTAACTAGAGGTGGTGCCCAGCGGGGAGAATCAACCAATACATTGCCTTCAGGGCGCTGAATTAAGTAGCTAGCAGCACCGTAGGAGTTCTCTGAATGGTAACCACAGTGGTAAACATTTTCAGCAACTGGGATGGGAAAACTGAGCTGAGCAACTTTGATATCTGTTGGCTTTTCTACTGTCCCAATGGAAGCAGTAGGACAGGCTAAGAGAGCCTGCATTGCTCGTAGTCTTTCAGTTTCGTTAACGGGTTGATGATAGACAGCAGATTGGTCTCCTGCACGATAGAATACCTCTGGAGTCATCCAACGGCAGGTGTCACAATCAATACAGGTGCTATCAACATAGAAGTCACCACTCACATTTTCAGAGCGGCGTTGACTGAGATGAGCCATTTTTTCACCTCACGCTATTTCTTCTATGCTAGATCTTTTGCACCCATGGACAAGCGTTGATGAAGAAGGGGTCAGGATTCAGGGCTGATGAAATTTAATTAGATTAACTTGACAGCTCTAAGACCGAAAAGCAGCAGCACGGCAACAGCAAAGGCTCCTAACAAAATTGCGATATAAGCTATAACTCCAAACATTTTTGTCTTTCCCTAGATACTAACTAAAACTATTGAAGCATTAACTGGAGTAAAATACAGCGGCAGGGTGCCTGGAAAAGGATTTTGGCAATGCCTTCCCCAATCCGCGTAGATTTACCACAACAATCTTACGACGTTAAAATTGCCGACAATGGTTTGCAGGATTTAGGTCATTTGATGACTAGCCTGGAACTCGGCAAGAAAGTCTTAGTCGTGTCTAATCCCACTATTTTTCGCC
>JAFASY010000119.1 GCA_019244235.1 Chroococcidiopsidaceae cyanobacterium CP_BM_ER_R8_30 | reverse complement strand
CAAGTAAGCCAATGCAACTGGGTGTACTTCCAACATCTACGCTCAGTACATTTTGAGGTTCAAGGGGAAGTCGGCAATGCGCTCCAATGCTCCAAAAACGGCTTCGGTGACTGCTTATAGCAATACTGTCACTAGTGAATAATGGACAGGTTACCAACGCTTCGACTTTGGGTGATCGCATTGAAGTGCTAGTCAGTGATGCCCAATAAGGGGAAAAGCTGGTACGTAGTCGATTAACTCAGAACCACATTGTTTACGATGTCATCCAGTCTGAAGCACCCACACTGGAAAATGTTTTCACCACACTTCTGCGACGGAATAAGTCTACACCAAAATCAATTCCGTCAACCACCTACCCTATACCCCATGCCCTACATCCAACTTCCTCTCCCATTGCCATCTCTGCTCACAGCCTCAATCGAGTCTTCGGCTCGTTCCTTGCCGTAGTCAATCTGAATTTGGACATTCACTATGGAGAAGTGTACGGGCTACTGGGCGCGAATGGAGCTGGAAAAACAACCACGATCAAAATGCTGTGTGGATTGTTGCCTGTTAGTTCAGGTAAGGTTTCTATCGCCTGAGAGACAGGTAATCTACAGAGTGCAAAATTGCGCCAACGAAATGGTTAGCTCTAATGCTTTAACTACCGTGTCAGCAAATGACGCCGAATGTTCAGCGCTACACCTTTTACACTGTATTTTAATGCTTCACTAGAGTAGCACACAAGTTTGTAGCCAATTTGAGTGAGATAATCATTCCTTTTTTGCTCATAGAGTTCCTGCTCAGATCTTGAGGATGAACTATGAGTATGTGGTTTACCTTTAATCTCGACTACTAATTTATGGGTAGGAAAGACAAAATCAAAATAATATCCATTAAGATGCTGTCTTTTTAGGTGTTCTACACCGATTAAAGCTAAAGCTTGACTAAGAATACTAACATCGTCAGAAGGCTTTTTTAGAGTTAACTTAGTTTCACTGACTTGATTAGGTAGCATATTTCACTAAGGACCTCCTCTTTTTAGCTCCCACAGTTCTGTATCAACTGCACTGAAATATTCCTGATCGCGGAGAAGCTGTGCTGATAGTCGGTTTGCCTTCACCGCACTTACAACAAGATCTTCAGCACTTACTTTGCCATCCTCATGAGCCATCACTAGCGCACTATAACCGGGAATACCCTGATCCTTAAAATATCCCTGGTATGCCAAGTGAACGAGCTTGAAGGGTGTTAGATACTGTCTTGAAAAGCTGCTTGTAGTTGCAGAATTTAGTGTAACTGGCTGACCGTTTGCCACGGGTACTGCCACAGCAGTTAGGAGTAGAACCGATAGGCTACCAATAAGTAAACTTTTCATGGTACCCAATTCCTTATGGCAAGTTTGCCATATTCTTGAGAAACTTTGCTCCACTTCTGTCTCTATCCACAACTAAGTTAAATTACTTAAAGCTCTTATGTAAATATAAACTGGAGCTGTACATTTATATTTTAGATTCCACTTAATGGAAGTTGGCAATTTTGACTTAGTTCTTAATAGACCTATTGAGCTTGCTCAAGAATTTGCTTTCTACTACCAAAAAGCGGAATCCTTAAGTTGCATATGAAGACATCTTAAACAGGCATAGTATTCATCGCGCTATTTTGCCAAGTCCCACCCCAAAACTTCTGCTACCTGACTTGCTAATTGTAGAGGGTTGAAGGGCTTAGCGATCGCCGCCTTTATTCCCAATTCGGTATAGTAGCGACGATCAGAAGCCTGCACCTTAGCAGTTAACAAGATGACAGGAATATGTTGAGTTGCAGGATTAACTTGCAACTTTTGAAAGGTGTTAGGTCCATCCATGTCAGGCATCATAACATCTAAAAGAATTGCATCAGGTTGCTCGGCTTCTGCCTTGGTCACACATTCACTACCTGAATCAGCAGTGATGACTTACCAACCTGCCACTGTTTGTAGGCAAATTTGTGTCACTTCCCGAATGTACTGCTCATTATCAACCACCAGAATTCGCTTGGCTATCATGCTTATTCTTCTGTTTCAGGAGTGGTAAAGTACAGGAAAAGATGATGGTTTCGAGTTGGTCAGCAGGAATGCCGCGGACTCAATCTCCAATCTCAAATAAAATTTGATGGTGCAGTGCTGCTGTAATCATTGGGTCAATTGTACACCTGTTCGCCATTTACACCTTTTTTGCAACACCACCTTCTCAAAGCCAAGTACCTACCAATACCCAACCAGACCAATACATAGGATGACCATAGTACCGACTGTGCAACGCTGCTAATTGAGCACGTCGAAGAGCTTCAGCTTTGTTCACCTTAGCATCAGTCAGCTCTCGATAGAACTGGCTCATCAATAGAGTGCTACTCTCATCATCTAAAGACCATAGAGAAGCCATAGTACTGCGGGCTCCGGCTCGCACGGCTACCCCAGCTAACCCTAAAGCTGCACGCCTATCTCCAGTTGCCGTTTCACAAGCACTAAGAACCAGCAGTTCTAATGCATTGCCCTGGCTAGGAGCAGTGGACTGGAGTAAGCCACTCAACTCGTCAACGTAGATTGGCTTGGGACAAGCGAGAATAAATGTCTGATCGGCTTGAGAACTAAACTGACCGTGAGTGGCAAGATGTACTACAGAAAAGGGAACTAAAGCTGTTGTCACCACTGGCAAAAAAACTGGAATCTATGTTGGTCGCGTTCTTTTTGTACTCCCGATTGAAGTATGAGGCATCGTCATAACCCATATGGTAGGCAGCAGTGGTAGCGTCAAGGTTTTGCCCCAGCATCAGAGGGCAAACCTCCTGGAGCCGCAGTTGCTTCTGGAAGGGAAGCAACTATCCTAGCTTTGGGGCTAAATCTCGCTTTCTGAGTAAGGCGAACGCTTAACTGCGACAGTTTGCCCCTCATCCCTTATCTGCTCAAACTTGACTAATCTATATGATAAAATTTCACGAATGATTTGGAACTACCTTGCTTTCAATACGTCAGAGAGGTTGCTGGACTACGATTGAAAGATTGTAGATAGGCATTTACTTAAATCCCTGGTATAATTTTTGACTCGGATAGTATCATGATAATAGCTAAATTCACCTGTCCTACTTTGGTAACTGCTCTCATTTTTTCTGGTGCTACAGCAGTCCCAACTGCAGCTCAGACTTCTCTGGCTGCACTAGCAACTGGCACAACTCCTTCTACTTCTCACCTCATATCTACAACTTTTCGCTGTGTTCGCGATCATACTAGCTTTGTTACGATTGCCCAAAGAGGAGATCGAATCACACCTCCTGTAATTACCTGGAATTCCACGCTGGGCAATTACTCCCCTCAAGAGCGTTGTCAGCTTGTTTCACAAAAACTAACTGCTGTAGTGGCTCAGAATGCAGGCAAATTAAGCAATCTGGTACTCTTGGCAGGGTTTGTTAATCGGCAATCTGTTATTTGCGTTGTCAATGATGTACAGCCTACCTGTAACAGGTCTAATGTGCTGTTCACCCTTCGGCCAGAAAATGCTACGAGACCAGATGAAGTTTTAGCAAGGCTACACAACTTTTCGGTTAGTGGTAACGGGGCTTCAGTTTTAGAATCAGGTAGTCTAGATTCTCTCCCTTTAGAAGGGTTGAATCGGTTTTTAGGTCCAGAAGATGGATCTGACTCTACAACAAGTTCGCCCAATTCCACACCGACCCCCTAAGCCTCTATGAGCCTTTCTAGAAGTAGCTTCCCTTATGCTGTTTTAGCTGGAACAGCTACCATTGCAGCAATTGTCATTAGCCAACCGAACGCTATTGCTGCTAAATCCCCCCAGGAAATAGCCAAATTGGCTAATAGGATCACGGTACAGGTTAACCCATCGCCGAACGACCCGCAGATGAGAAGTGGCTCTGGTTTCATCATTGCCCGACATGGAAATAACTACACAGTATTGACCTGTAACCATGTGTTGAAGGGTAAACCAGCTACAGTACGCACCTACGACGGCAACACTTATCCAATTACGAAAGGTCAGAGTTTAGCCACTGGCACGAATGCAATCGATCTAGCATTACTAACGTTTAATAGCTCAATAGATTATCCAGTTGCCAAGTTGGGAAATTCCGATCAAGCATCTGTGGGCGCTCAGATTTTCGTATTTGGCTATCCAATCAATAAGTTAGACCGCAAAGTTGGGGAAGATCGGCAGTTTGAGTTCTCACCAGGCTATGTGACTAGTCGTCTCAACAACATTTCTGGTGGCTATACCATACGCTATAGTGCTGTGACTCAGAGCGGTATGAGCGGCGGTCCAGTATTTGATATTGATGGTCGCGTTGTTGGTGTTCATGGTCTAGCTGAGGATGATGAAGCAAGTGTGGTAGATGAAGAAGGAGGACAAATAAATCCAACAAGTCTTGGATTTATAGTCACAACGAAAACAGGTTTCAATTCAGCAATTCCTATCAATACTTTCTTGGCTATGCAAAAGTTGACGACGTCAACGCAGCTCCCGGAGGCTCTACGAGTGAGAACGTTGACTGAGTTGGCACCTTTGAGTGTAGACCAGACTCCTACTACAGATCGGCCAGTCGCACGGCTAGACCAGCCTAAATCAGCTGCTCAACTTTATGCAAGAGCGCAAAGCAAGCAAGAACAAGGCAATAGTTCGGCAGCCCTTGAAGATTATAATCAGGTTATTCGTCTTGACCCAAACTATGCATCTGCTTACTTCCAGCGTGCTAATATCCGCTATAACAATGGGGATAAGCCGGGAGCATTGGAAGATTATAGCCAGACAATCCACCTGAACCCAAACTATGCCGATGCCTACTTTAACCGGGGGATAGACCGCCAAACCCAGGGGGATAAACAGGGTGCTCTTGAAGATTTTAGTCAGTACATACGTCTCAACCCTAATGATGTTTTTGCATATTACAATCGAGGCATTATTCGGCGTAGTCTGGGAGATGCTCATGGCACCTTGGAAGATTTCGACCAGGTTGTTCGCCTCGTGCCCAATAATGCCCAAGCATACTACAATCGAGCAATAGCCCGCAGTCTAATTGGGGACAGAGAAGGAGAAGTCCAGGATTTCACAGAAGCCATACGCCTCAATCCTAACTATACACAGGTCTATATTGATCGAGCCTTGGTCCTTCGTAGAGAGGGAGATCGTCAAGGAGCTATCGAAGACTTGAACCAAGCTTTACGGATTGAACCTGATAACGCCTACGCCTATTACAACCGAGGGCTGTTCCGACGCGACTTGGGGGATCGACAGGGAGCACTTGAAGATTTACAGAAGTCTTTAGACCTATTTCAACAGAAGGGCGATACTAGTGATTATCAAAAGACAACGGAAGTCCTGGAGCGATTAAAGAACTCTGGCAGCGCTACCAGTGCTGACTCTGGATCCATACCTAAATTTCCTAGTCCTGATGCATCTAAGTGATAAATGCCATTCTGTGGAACTTTCCAAAAACTCCGTCCGCTCTCGTTGTTAACACACTTATCTAGTTGTTACGACAGCGCTCATTTACGAATATTTAGCAACTCAGTTTCCTGGTCAATCTACCTAGATCAGGGAAAGCTACTTTATGCATTGCATTCAGTCGAGCCCTTCGAGCGACTTGAGCGCCACTTACATCGCCTCATGCCTCAAATTCCTGACCTTGATAGCGAAACCTGGATGCAACTGCGCCATGTCTTTAAAGCTGCATCAGAGAGTCAGTCAACGTTTTCAAAGGAGGAACCTCCAAAGAGCGAGTCGACTTCGTCAATTCTACCTCCTGATTATCAAGCGATTTGTTGGCTGGTGAGTCAGAAATATATGAACCTTGCCCAGGCAGCCACATTAGTAGAGGAATTAGCCACTGAAGTTATTGAGTCATTGCTGTTGGTACAATCAGGAACCTATGCATTAGAAACACAACGAAATACCAAACCCCCTGTCTTATGTAGACTTGAGCTACAGCCTCTGGTCGAAAACTGTCAGCAGCGATTGCAGAGCGGGCAGTCTTTGGGATCGCAGAAAACTGTTGGTTCTGATACTTCTACTCAGTCCCAACAGTTAGTTCAAAACATCGTGTTGCCGAGTAGCAAGACTGCTGCTGATGACACAGATACTTCCCTAGACGACGGCATAGCTGTTGATCATAAACTCCCTCAACGGTTCGTCGGAGGCAGCTCCAACGACGCGCCCTTTGCAGCTCGACTTTCCGCAAAATCAGAAGTTTTCCAGGCGCTTGCTCCAACTTCAACAACGTCCAGACAAGGATCTCGCCGTTTTCCTACTCGTCTACTACTGATTGGGATAGGTATTGCCTTGGGTCTTACTGCTTTCATCAGTAGACTCTATCCCTATATTCGATTAAACGAGATTAGAACTTTGAAGGCGGAAGGAAGATATAAAGAGTGCATTACTACAGCAGCAACAGCTGTTCAAAATCCAATCCTTTCCAAGAAAGCTCGGGGACTCCTAAACGAGTGCTTAATGAGCCGTGCCGAGCAGTTGGCAACTGAAGGTAAGTTAAAGGAAGCGATCGCGGCAGTTCGAAAGATTCCTGCAAATAGCCCCCTATATCCACGTGCTCAAAAGCACCTTAGAGAATGGGATGAAATCTAGCCTGCTGTAAATTAGGAGCCCAAAGTTTATATGAGATCGAATCTATTTACTTGTCGAGCGTAAGCCAATTAGCAAGCCGTTAAACCTAAATGTAATCCATGTGGAAAGTTTATGAATACTTCATCAGCTTTGAAATTTCCACTTTTTCAAATCGACAAAATCCTTAATGCAGACCCAGACAACCTTTTAGGATATTACATTGCCAGTACAGCCAAGATTAATATTGAAGAACCGCGATTAGCCACTGCAATTGATCCATCACCAACTATTCAACAGATTGCTGAGTACTTAGTTGCCAGTTCCAAGCCAGAAATCACAATTTCTATTCATGGTTATGCTACCAATCATCAGTATGCCCGAGAAAGAACAGACAAAATCTACCACTACGCCCAGCAGATTTGCCAACCCCAAACCCACGTTCTGTTTGGCTATCTCTGGCCTTCAGAAAATCCGATTCAGGACGATTCCCAATCCCTAAAACCTCCTGCTTCTATCTTGCAGAAGATTCAGTTTGCCCTACAAGCCTTGCCTACAGCGCTAATTGGCACCGTAATTACCACCCTACTGTTGCTCATGGTCACCCTCACTCTGAGTCTGGGAGTGGCAGGTCAGGATGGAATAATAGGCTATCTACTGATCGGCATTATTCCGGCGATCGCTGCACTGGGAATACTGAAGATTGGGGATGCCGAGAAGCTTTTGCCAGGGCTACCGATAGGAATTGGGATAGCTGCCTTACTCCTCACCTGGCTTTTTCGGCATTTGTGGCAGCAGGCGATTCTATCCCTCGGGCTTGTCCTGTTTGGGTTTGGGTTTACCCTGATCTTTACTCTGATTGGGCTTCGCTTGGCAACCTACTTCCGGGATCAATACCGGGCAGCGAACTATGCCGTTCTGGATATGGTGGAATTGATTCGTCAGTTGGACCAGGCTATCTTACAGGCTGGTGAGCGGCGAGGTATTCAGGAGTCACACTGGAAGTTGGTGGCAGCTCCTGAATCAACAGATAAACAAAGAGTCAAGCTCAATATTCTCGGACACAGTATGGGCTGTTTTGTAACCACCCAAGCGATCCGAATCTTGTCGGATGTCTTTGATCCTCTAGCCATTGAAGAAAACCCTGACTCCAAACTAGGGAAGACCTTATGTTTGGGACGGTTAGTTTTAGCTGCTGCCGATATTTCGACAGAATCAATCATGCCAGGGCGTTCAAACGTTTTGAAGTCATCCCTGCGTCGCTGTGAGGAGGCATATCTGTTTACCAATGAGGGAGATCTGGCCCTACGCCTTGCCTCCACTGCCGCCAATTATTTTAGCTTTCCATCCCGAAGCCGCTTTTTTGGCTACCGCTTGGGAAATGTTACCGCTCAACATTTTCCAGATCGAGATCAACACCAAAATCACCACTTAGATACGAGTCAATATGGAATTGTAAACAGTGTAGCCGGATTCGCCGCGGCTCAGACCCTACGTCCGCTTTACAACGCTCTAGAAATACGCTCTTCTAACCAGGAACACCGGAATCTACAAGAGCTCAATTCCTGTCCTCTCAGAGAGCCAGATGAACCTTTTTCCCCTGAAGCGCTGGTAAACTGCTTTTCGGTCTTTGACTGCACAGACTACCGAGACTACAAATTGGATCCTGGAACTGCACCTCAGCCTACCAGTGTCTTGCAGCCAATCGTCAGTCATGCCCTACGACAAGCTGCCCTAAATCTGCTCGATTATTTGCGCTTGAGTATTGATTTCTTTATCACCCAGCGCATTGACACCCATGGTGGTTACTTTCAGGGTCAGTTTAGCCAGCAGTTGATGTACGAGTTAAGTTTGCTAGGATTTGAACCCCTCTTGCTGTTCTTTCAAAAGCCTGAATCTTTGAGTGGAAGAACCTCTCAGGCGTTCCGATCCCTACCATCAAATATCCAAGGGGAACTGTTGCATCACTTCGCCACAGTATGTCAGGAGAAGCAATTGCAAGTAGTTCTCTCACCAAAACGATTCTCCTAGACCAAGATCTATGGTCAGCATTAGTGAGTGGCTCTTTATGGAGGACATCCCTCCACCTATCATTTAGCCACGCTGCTGCATAGGCTAAGAGTTTGGAGCAAAAAACGCGCTACATCTAGCAATACTTCAGGAGAAGCTAGATTTAAGTTATCTTTAAATTGCTAGAGTAAGGATTCAGAGATTTTTTCAGGTTGATTCCAGAAATCAGGAAGGTTAGATAATTCAGAATTGAGTTCACCAATCAGCTGAGCAACATACTTATAGCGTTCAGATGGCTCCCCAGTTGCAGAGCGACTAGATGAAAGTTCTATCTTATTTTGCCATCTGTTAATAATAGTCCGAAATCTTTCAATAAGATTAACAACATCCAATTCCCGTTCACCAGACTTGACTGGCAGCTCGTAACACTCTGTACGAACACCTTCTCCCGAATTACTAGGATAATCAGACTCAGGTCTAGAACCTTCGTGAATATGTCCTATATGAGTAACAGTCCAGTCAGGATTAGAGGCAATAAGATGTTCAATGGCATCCTGTTGAGTATTGGCAAAGACATTACAGAGCTTGTATTCTTCAGAAATAGGGTCTTGCGTAAGAACAGCAAGGTAACTAGGCATAAAGGATTTACCTCTCGATTTTGCCCAATATCCGAATTATAGCAATAAGTTAGATGTGAGTGATCACACCCAGGCTGTGATTGTTGCTGTTAAACGCGGCATTGTCAGTTTGTAGGGAGAACTTTCGATTGAAATCAGATTCTAACTTGAGTTAGAGCCAACCTTCTATTTCAGGATGGAACGGTTGCTCCGTCCATTTATACTGTAAAAGTTTTAACTGATTGTAGACGACAACTGAAAGTCAATTGCCTATATTGAATTCATGTCAATCGTAATGGAGTCAATTGATGGATCAACTTAATTGCAAGGTTCCAAGCTTGATATAGATGTAGAAAGATGAACGACGACCATAGCTACAGTTCCTTATTTGTGCCAGCTTCAACCCAAGATCATATTCAAGGTGTGCTGAGTGCTGCTGTGGTGCTGGTGATGTATGGAGACTATCAATGTCCTAGAAGTGCAGACGTTTATAGGATGATTAAAATCATCAGACGAGAGCTTAGTGTTTCGTTTGGAGAGGATTATTTATGCTTCATCTTCCGTCATTTTCCGCAGATCCAGATTCATCCTCAGGCTTTACGGGCGGCTCAAGCAGCACAAGCGGCAGCCGCTCAAGGTCAGTTTTGGCAGATGCATGACTGTTTGTTCAACCATCAACAAGAATTGGGAAACGGCTATCTTGTGGAGTATGCTGATCGTCTTGGACTTGATATTTCCCAATTTTTAAAGAATCTATCTCAACAAACGCATCTCGATCGCATCAATGAAGATATCGAAAGTGGTCTACGCAGTGAAGTAACCGTTGCTCCAGCCCTGTTTATCAATGAAAGTCGCTATACCGGACGCTGGAACAAGGCGCAGCTAGTAGCAGCTATTGTCGCTATAAGTCGTTAGGTTCTCGACTCCTTAATGACTGCTTGACGGATTACCTCTCAGTCTGACTTGTTATAGATGCACAAGCCATCAAAACGAGATGGCGAGCTTTCACTGTTTTGTCCTTCAACACTACCAATCTTTAAACCATGTCAACCGCCGTTGCATTTCAAAATAGAGGCTTAACTCACACTCAATTGCAGCAAGCAATTAACTATATTCACACTCATCTTGACCGAGAGTTGTCACTCGAACAAATTGCAGCAGTCATCCATATCAGCCCGACTTACTTTGCCAGTTTGTTCAAACACACGACCGGAATTTCTCCACACCAGTACGTGATTCGACAGCGCGTGAAGTGGGCAAAAGCGATGCTGGTGAAAACGGATTTAGCGATTGCAGACATTGCCTTACAAGTGGGCTTCTCTAGTCAAAGTCATTTGAACCAGCAGTTCAAGCGATTTACCGGAATGACCCCAAAGCAAGTTCGCTAACACGATAGTTTAATGTCAGCTTGCAGGAAGAATATGAAACATCACTACCGTTTAGTTTGTTACCGAATTTCAGTCGCAATAGATGGAACAGAACGAGTCATTCACTTAACTCCACAATCGACTTTAATGGTTAACTCTCTAACGAAGATGTTCAATGCAGGCAAATTCTACTCTTTCGATTAAATCGTTACCGACCTTGGAGCAAGGTGATTGAGGCATAGCAGTCACAGTTCTGCAACGACTTTTGGCGCTTTACAACTATCTTTCCAATGATGCGATCGATGGCAATTTTAGATGGTCAACGGATGATGCAGTCCGACAATTTCAGCACGATAATGGGCTTTATGAAGATGGAATTATTGGATTTTACACTTGGAACGCTCTAGCAAATTTGGACTAGCAAAGATTACGCGATCTTGAAGACGAGAATAGCAGGTAGAGCGGACAAAGCTGCTGCTCTTGACAACAGATTTGTCGCAGACATTGCTTTACAGGTGGGTTTCTCCAGTCATAGTCATCTGACGCAACAGTTCAAGCGAATCACTGGGATAACCCCAAGGCAGGTTCGCTCTTCTGTACTAGAATTTGATAAATCATCGTAAGAATCTGAAAGAAGTTAAGCATTGGAACTCAATACACTATAGATAGAACTAGAGCTACGCCAACTGAGATGAGACTTACTCGCTGCAACTGTTCAGGTCTATCAAGCGTTATCTCACCATTCATCCTTCAGTCAGAAGAAGGACTTCAAATACGATGTCAATCACAGAAATTGCTGCTGATCTCTATCGCATCACAACCTACGTTCCAGAGATAAACTTACAGTTCACTCAGTTTCTTGTCCATGATCAGGAACCGCTTCTGTTTCACACAGGCATGAAAGCGATGTTTCCCCTGGTTCAGGATGCCGTAAAAAGCATTCTTGATCCCACGCAACTGCGCTGGATTGGCTTCAGTCATTTCGAGGCAGATGAGTGTGGTTCACTGAATGAATGGTTGCAAGTCGCGCCTGCGGCGAAGCCAGTTTGCAGTACGGTTGCGGCGGGAGTGAGCGTGAATGATTTTGCCATTCGTGCGGCGCACGATATGACGGATGGTGCAGTTTTGCAGACCGGAAAGTACCGCTTCCGATTTATCCAAACGCCGCACGTTCCGCACGGTTGGGATGCTGGATTACTCTTTGAAGAAACTCAGGGAACCCTGTTGTGCTCAGACCTATTTCATCAGAATGGGGATGTTGAACCGCTGACCCACTCTGATGTACTCGATCGCGTTCGTCAATCGTTGATAGACTATCAAGCTAGTCCGTTTGCAAACTATATCCCTTACACTCAGCAGACAGATCCAGTCTTGCAAAAGTTGGCTGAACTGCAACCCAGGACGATCGCAACCATGCACGGTTCAGTCTTTGCTGGAGATGGGAAACGAGCCATTCAGGATTTTGCGATCGTTCTGCGCGAAATGTATGAAAAAGCAGATAGCTAAATGCAGACTCGCTGCAACGGTTTAGTTTTAGCAGGCGTTGTCTCAACATTCATCTTTCAATCAAAAAAAGGACTTCAAATACGATGAACAATGATGTGCAAGCTGTTCGCTCACCCCTTGATCAAGCTCATTTCAATGCGATCGTTGACAGCAGTCGTTATGCTGACCTCTCCGCTGTTAAAGTGCGGCGGGCAGTGCCCGAAGATGCCGAGATCTGCGGTCGTATCTGTTATGAAGCTTTCACCACGCTCAATCATCAGCACCAATTTCCGCCTGACTTTCCCTCTGTCGAGGTCGCCATCGGATTACTGCATATGCTGTTCTCCCATCCACAGTTCTACTGCGTGGTGGCGGAAATCGATGGGCAGATTGTTGGCAGCAATTGCATGGATGAGCGCTCCACTATTGCGGGCATCGGACCGATCTCGATCGCTCCAATCGTGCAAAATCGCAGCATTGGGCGGATGTTGATGCGGGCTGTGATGAATCGGGCAGCCGAACGTGGCGCTGCGGGCATCCGACTGCTTCAAACAGCATTCCACAACCGCTCACTGTCACTTTATGCCAAACTGGGCTTTGATGCGCATGAGCCGATCGTACTCATGCAGGGACCGCCGATCAAGCAAAGCCTGCCAGGATGGACAGTTCGACCTGCGATCGAAGATGATTTAGAACCAGCAGCGCGGATATGCGAACGGGTACATGGCTTCAACCGCACCAATGAGTTGAGCGATGGCATCCTCCAGAAGACGGCAGTTGTGGTGGAGCGGCAAGGGCGGATGACTGGCTATGCTTCGGATCTCGGCTTTTTTGGGCACGCCGTCGGCGAATCGAATCTAGATTTGCAGGCGTTGATCGGAGCCGCAGAGACGTTTAGTGATCCCGGAATTCTTGTACCGACTCGCAACTCCGAATTGTTCCGCTGGTGTTTGGAGAGCGGTCTTCGCGTCGTTTACTCGTTGACCCTGATGACGATCGGACTCTACAAAGAGCCAACCGGGGCGTATTTACCGTCGGTTCTGTACTAATCCAGGTTGAACGTCTTGATTACTGCTGAGTACCTTTCGATATTGGCAACAAGGTACTTACAGGTTTCGCAATCAACCCGCTTGGAGACAGAAATTGATGCCTTGGCTAGTGATCATCGTGACACTCTTTTCGATCATCTTTGAGGTGCTGACTAATCAGCCGATGACTGATGTAACATCATTTTGCATCGGCACAATACCGCTCATTCTGGTATGTGTCAAACGGATTTTCAGAACGCAGTTCAGTCATAAGCCTGAAAGCGAATAGTTCAATGGTTGTGGTGCAAAAATCAAATCTGTTCCAGTTGGAATGATATCAGAGTAAGTTTGCCAACTGCACAAGAATCTGAAAGAAGTTGAGCATTGGAACTCATTACACTTTAGAAATCGAATCATGGGTTATTCAACATCATGATTGTAAGGAGGTAGAAAATGACTGACTTGAACAACTTTTTGTATCCCCGCAGTCGCTATCAAGGCAGGGCGAAGCCTGAGAATTTAGTATTTAATGCAAACTTGCAGGAATTTTCTCAACACGTGAGCTACATTTGCGCTCTAGAGACAAACGGCAAGCTCGCTCCTAACGAAGCCGTTCAACAAATTCGATCGCTGTGGCATCAACTTCAGCAAAGCCAGCAACAGCTAGGTATTCATTAATGCTTTAACCGTTCAGATTCAAATCGTTGTAAGAATCTGAAAGAAGTTGAGCATTGGGACTCACTACACTCAAGTTAAATAAAACGAGAATCTAATGCAGTCATTCCTATCAACGAGATTATGTGGTGAAGTTGGAAACGAGGGAAGGACAGATCATTCTCTACTACGACTACGCGAACCCGATCGCAACGATCGGGGCGTGGGGCGGCACAGAAAATTTGCAGCAAGCTTTCAATCCACATCATGCAGAGGATGCAGCGTAAGACAAGGAAGCGAAATAAGACCCTGCATTCACACCACTAACTATCTAACAAATTGAAGAAATGACAATGACGATTCCTCAAGAACTGCTAATGAAACCCGGTCAAGGCACTTCCGTTTCGATCGTGGGCGATATTCTCACCTTCAAGGCAGTGGGCGAAGACACCAATGGACAGTACACCCTCGTTGAAGTGCAAGTTGATCCTGACATTGGACCGCCGCTTCATATTCACCATCGAGAAGATGAAACGTTCTACATTCAAGAAGGCGAACTTGAGTTTCAACTGGGCGACCAAATCATAATTGCAACCCCTGGAACCTTTCTGTATTCACCGAAGGGTCATGTGCATCGCTTTACGAACAAAACAAACCAGCGTGCCAAGATGTTGGCATGGTATATGCCTGCCGGAATTGAACGGTATTTTGCCGAAGTGGGCGTGGAAGTAGACAGTCCAGATGCGCCATCAGTCCCAGCGAGTCCCGAAAGGATTGAGCAACTGTTGGCGGC
The DNA here is from genome assembly GCA_019244235.1 of Chroococcidiopsidaceae cyanobacterium CP_BM_ER_R8_30. Taxonomy (GTDB): domain Bacteria; phylum Cyanobacteriota; class Cyanobacteriia; order Cyanobacteriales; family Chroococcidiopsidaceae; genus JAFAVL01. Next base: position 17,085 of record JAFASY010000119.1, on the reverse strand, counting down.
AGCACCGAAGTATGGTGTTGAGTTCGTCTTACAGCCTGAAAAGGAGAAACCATGACCTGAAGCGGAAATACGATCCCGATGATGTGTTTCAATCAACGATCGGACATCTCGCACTATAGCGATCGTTTGTTCACGCCTAATTTCAGAATGATGGGTTGTGTCGCAAAAATTTCATACCCGCTCTTGACAATTAGGGGAGCAAAAATTGTTCAATTTTGAATGAGGTAAATGATGAGTATTAAACCCGCTAAAGTTAGTATTGTCGGTGCGGGAAATGTCGGCGCAGCAATTGCGAATGCCTTAGTGCTGCTCAACAAATCTACGTCGATTGTATTGTTCGATCGCAAGCTATCCAAGGCAGAAGGACAAGCCTGGGATATTAGCGATGCCATTCCACTGCTGGCGGAAATGGATATAATGCCCTCCGATCGCTACAACGATTTAGCAGATGCCGATGTTATTGTGATCGCAGTTGGGGTATTGCATCGATATGGACAGACACGGCTCGATGAATTGAGCGCAAATGGAGCTATTCTTTGTCCGCTGATGCAGGAATTAGATCGCGTAGCACCCCATGCGATCGTAATTATTGTCAGCAATCCGGTCGATGTGTTGACCCGAATTGCCATGGAAACCTCAACGCGATCAGGGCATTTAATTTTTGGTTCAGGAACGGTTCTCGATACTGCCCGACTTCAGTATCAACTTGGCAAAGTTTTGAATGTTGATAAGGACGATGTGCATGTACCCGTGATTGGCGAACATGGGGATAGTCAGTTCCCAGTGTGGTCAACCGCTGCAATTGGCATGATGCCGTTGACGGAGTTTCCCTTGCCCAAGGATACATCTCTTGAACAGATTCAGGCAGAATTGGGGCAAGTGACACGCGATCGCGGCAACGACATTTTGAGCCGCAAAGGGCATACAAGCTATGGAATTGCCACGGTGGTTGCTCAACTCATTGATGCTATTTTGCGGGATGAAAAGCGGATGTTTACCGTTTCCACGAGAGCCGATCCCACTTATGGTGTGGGAAGCGAGGTTGTCCTGGGACTTCCGTGCATCATTGGCAGGCATGGGATTGAAAGTCGCCTCGTATTGCCCAGGAATGAGGTTGAGCAAGCCCAACTGCAAGCCTCTGCCAAGAAGCTTAAGAATGCTTACCAAACTGCATTTGGGAAAGGTAATCCCTGTCATTCTGCTCTCCGAACCGTTGCCTGATATTTTATGACCAGCAAGGGTAGTATTCACCGCAACAAGTTCACTAACATCATACGCCCTACTGATTCAGATACATAACTCTAAATATTGGAGATATCACCATGTCTTACTCACTCATTCCAGCTTTTGTCACGCTCAAACGCGTTAGCGAAGCTTAACGAAGTTATCGCTTCGTTCATGCAATGATGAGCCAATTCTGTCACATCCATTAAATTAAATAGGAGGAAGGAAAATGAAAGCAATAGTAATCAAAGAATATGGCAATGATGACGTTCTAAGTTATGCCGATGTCGAACGCCCGGAGCCAAAGATGGACGAAATTTTGGTGAAAGTTCATTAAAGACGTTGATGTCGTCTTCGATGCGGTCGGCGGCGACACGTTTGAAAGAGCGTTCCAGACTTTGAAAAAAGGTGGCTTTCTGGTAACGTCAGTGGGGTTTCCGTCCGAAGAAAAAGCGCAGGAATTTGGTGTCAAAGCTGCGCGGGTCTACTGCAAGGCAAACACGGAACAATTAGCTGCCATCAGCGCATTGATTGACGAAGGCAGATTAAAAGCGCACATCGCAATCGTTTTGCCGCTTCTAGAAGTGAAAAAGGCATTTCAACTTTCCGAAAGTGGGCGCACACGCGGCAAAATTGTTTTGCAAATTGGGACATAGTTTGGGATTGATCTGTAGAAACCAAACGTTGCAATTACATGGAGAAAGATCATGACAGAAAAAGTTGCGCTGCACTGTATTGCAAACGCCGTTGAGTTTCAATCTGAAGTGCTAAGTTCTTTGATAATACGTGTACAGATGCTAGAAGCTCGAATAGAGCAGATACAGCAATCAACAGGTCGAAACAGACGCAGGTCGCTCAAAGTGATATATGGCAGATCCGATAAAGTGATGCCTTGAAGCTATCCAGCGATTGACTCATACAAAGACCACAACGGAATGACCTCAAAGCAGGTGCGCTAACACCATCAGAATCTGATCAATCGTCGTAAGAATCTGAAAGAAGTGAAGCATTGGAACTCACTACATTTCAGATAGAAAAGAGAATTTTGCAAGACAAACGTTCGATTGACAAGCGAGAATATCATGATTAATTATGACTACATTGTGATTGGTGCAGGTTCAGCAGGCTGCGTAGTCGCCAATCGTCTGTCCCAAGACCCTGGAACAACCGTGTTACTCCTTGAAGCAGGTAATCCAGATACGAAACCAGAGATTCAAATCCCGGCGGAATGCGTCAATCTACCCGGCACAGAGGTGGACTGGGGCTATTTCTCTGAACCAGAACCCTACCTGAACAACCGCAAAATCTTTTGTTCCCGTGGGAAAGTCTTGGGTGGCAGCAGTTCGATTAATTTCATGACTTACATTCGAGGCAATCCCCAAGATTACGATCGCTGGCAGTCATTGGGCAATCCCGGTTGGTCGTATCAGCACGTTTTACCCTACTTCAAGAAATCGGAACATCAGCAACACGGCGCGTCCGAATTTCACGGGATTGATGGAGAGTTAAGCGTGACCGATACGATTACGCCGACTGTGATCGCTCAACGATTTGTAGATGCATGTGTGGCAGTGGGATATGACTACAACCCTGATTTCAACGCCAAGCAGCAGGAAGGAGCGGGACGCTATCAATCTACCATCAAGGATGGGAAACGACACAGTACTGCGGCTGCCTTTCTTGTGCCCATTCTTGATCGTCCGAATTTGACGGTAACGACAGGCGCGTTGGTAACTCGGTTGTTGTTTGAGGGCACCCGCGCTGTTGGAGTGGAATATTTGCATGAGGGGACGCTGCATCAAGTTAGGGTTAACCAGGAAGTGATCTTAAGTGCAGGCGCGTTCGATTCGCCCAAGTTGCTGATGCTTTCTGGAATTGGGGATGCCGCACAATTACAAGCATTGGGAATTTCTGTTGTTGTTGATTTGCCGGGTGTCGGTCAAAATCTCCAAGACCACATTCTCGTTCCTATGGCATACCAGGCAACTCAGGATTTACACTTTGCCAGCACCAGCAGTATCGGAGAAGCTGGATTGTTTTTGCATACTGAAGGAAATATGAATGTAGCCCCTGACCTACAGTTCTTCTTCTGCCCGATCGCGCTTCCACTTCCTGGCTATACTCAACCTGAGTGGACATTCACAGGTGCTGTCTGTTTGACCCATCCTGAGAACGTGGGTCAGGTTAGTTTACGATCGTCCTCTGCTAAAGATGCACCCGTAATTCGCATGAACTATCTACAACGGGAAGCTGATGGGCAAAAACTCGCGACTGGGATTAGAATCCTTCGTCGATTGTTTCATTCCAGTGCCTTTGATGAGTTTCGAGGTGAGGAGATTGCTCCGGGTGAGGAGGCTCAGACGGATGAAGCACTGATTGCTTACATCCGGAACACTGCTAATACAGTATGGCATCCGGTTGGCACTTGCAAAATGGGAACTGATCCAATGGCGGTGGTAAACCCTGAACTGCGGGTACATGGGGTTGAGGGATTGCGGGTTGTCGATGCCTCGATCATGCCAACGATTACCACAGGCAATACGAATGCACCCACCATCATGATCGGTGAAAAGGCAGCGGATTTAATTAAAACCGTAGCCTGACATGGCGGTCGCTGTTAGTTGTGTCAAATTACGATCGCTTGCTCGACCTCAAACGGACATCCGATCCGGATAATGTATCTCATTCGACGATCGGACATCTCGCGCTATAGGAATTATGACAACCAATGGAGCAAATCAAATGTTCAACTACACTGGCAAAACTGCACTGATTACGGGTGCATCTTCAGGCATTGGTGAAAGTTTCGCACGAGAATTGGCAGCGCGGGGCATGAATGTGGTTCTCGTGGCACGCTCGGAAGCAAAGCTCCGTCTCCTCGCGCAAGAGCTAAGTCAACGTCATCATATTCGAGCCGAAGCGATCGCGGTTGATCTGAGCCAAGAGGGAGCAACTCACAGTGTCCAACAAGCAGTGCAACAGTATGGTCTAGAAGTCGATCTGTTGGTCAATAATGCTGCCTCGCTCATTTTTGCTCCATTTGAGCAGAGCGATTCTCTAAGAAATCATCAGGCGATTATGCTCAATGTTGCTGCAATGGTAGAACTGTCCCATGCTTTTATTCCAGCAATGTTAATGCGTGGATCAGGAGCAATCTTGAATGTCGGATCGATGGGATCATTTTTTCCAATTCCTTACCAGACTGTTTATGCTGCAACGAAGGCTTTTGTTCTCTCCTTTAGTGAAGGCTTGTGGGCTGAGTACCGCGATCGCGGCATACAAATAATGGCACTCTGTCCAGGTCCAACCAGAACACCAAGTTTACCGACCTCACTGGTTCCTCTAGAGCAGGCTGCTCCTTCAGAGCAAGTGGTTACTGCTGGACTTCGCGCTCTAGAACAAGGTCAGATTTCTTTTATGCCTGGATTCGTGAACAAGCTGCAAGCTCAGATTCTGCCTAAAGTGTTACCATGTTCTCTCATGGCTCGTCTAGTGGGAAGAGCCACTCGCTTAGGATTGAAGGAGAATCTTTCTCCAATTGGAGAACAAATTGATGCTTGAACTTCCCACTCTCCAATGAGCAAAGCAATACTTACAACTCAATCAAGTCTCGATGCGATAGTTTTCAATCAAGCCGCTTCTAGCTGGCTAAAGCTTAAACATGACAAAGAGGTAAACAATGCAAAAAGTAGAAGTTACTCCCCAAGAAACAATGATGAATCTGATCGGCGGCTTTTGGATTGCTCGATCGATTTATCTTGCAGCATCGTTAGGCGTTGCTGATGTGTTTGACGATCAGCCGAAAACGATCGCTCAACTGGCAGCCGTGACGAATACGGAACCGCGATCGTTGTATCGACTTCTGCGGGCTTTGGCAAGTGTAGGCATCTTTAAAGAAGTTTCGGATCGCACCTTTAAACTGACTCCTCTCGGTGAAACGCTCAAGAGCGATCGTCCTGATTCAATGCGGTATATGGCAATGGCACAAATGGCAGATAACTTTTCTCTAGCGTGGAGCAATGGCTTACATAGCTTAAGAACAGGTGAGCCAGCGTTTGATGCCGCGGCTAAAATGTCGCTTTGGGAGTATTATGCTCAACATCCTGAAGCGGGTCAGGTCTTTTCCCAATCAATGACTAGTATAGGAACTCCGATTGCACAAGCCGTTGTAGCGACCTATGACTTTTCTAAAATCAATACAGTTGTCGATGTTGGTGGAGCGCAGGGCAGCTTAATTTCTGCAATTATGCAAGCGCACCCCCATCTCAAAGGCATTCTGTTTGATCTGCCTGAAATCATTGCGACGGTCAGTGTAAACGAAAAGATTCAGCCCATTGCTGGTAACTTCTTCGAGTCTGTGCCATTGGGGGGTGATGCTTACTTGCTACGCTGGATCATTCATGATTGGAATGACGAAAAGGCTGCAATCATTCTGAAGAATTGTCATCAAGTCATGCCGGATCATGGCAAGTTACTCCTTGTTGAAAGCGTTATTCCACCGGATAACGAACCTTCTCCAGCAAAGTTTCTTGATGTGCTGATGTTGATGGGCACTGGTGGATGGGAACGCACTGAGGAAGAACATCGATCGCTATTGCAATCCAGTGGTTTTGAACTGACGCGCGTGATTCCTACACCCGTAATGTTCAACATCAGCATTATTGAAGCAGTAAAATGCTAAAGCATCCATCTTTGCTAAAAATAATGCTGCAAGCAATCCATCACTGCTCCATCAGAATCGGATAGATCATTGTAAGAATCTGAAAGAAGTTAGGCAGTGGAACTCACTACAATCTGGATAGAAAAATTCAAGAGAATTTCACTTAGATAGCATCGCACATAGAGCAGTGTACAGCTGCGAAAGACCTGTACCGCACAGACTGGAGTTGCTACAAAACCAACTGCGTTAGCTCCGCAAGCGCCAAAGGCAACGCGACAGTCACATTAATATTAGAGGTCAAGTCATGAACCAATCAGCAGATTTTTTCGTCCGTAGCGCGGTTACGGAGACCACCCGATCCTATATGAGTAGTCCCCATCTCCATACTTTTCTCGTAAAGTCCGCCGAGACCGAAAACCGCTTCTTTCTTCTGGAGGTTCGGACGCAACCGGGAGCTGAGCCGCCGCCCCATCTCCTCTGTGAGCAGGATGAAGTGTTTTACATTCTAGAAGGCGAGCTAGAGGTGTACTGCATGGGGCAGGTGCGGACAGCGCGGGCGGGCGACGTGGTCTTCTTCCCCCGGCAACAGGCACGCGCAGTCTACTTCCTGTCGCCTACCCTCCGGTTCCTCTCCCTGGTGCAACCGGCGGGTGGTTTGGACAAGTACTTTGAAGCGATGTCGAGTCCGGCTACCAGCATGGGAAGCCCTGCAAACGTCACCACTGACACGGATTCCGATCCTGCCGCTGCGACCCTTGCGGTATCTGCGGAGCAGCACGCACTGGCTGCCAAGTACGGAATCAAGATGCTGACTCCGGAGGAAACGGCGGAACTGTTGCCCCACTACCCCGGCTTTGGGGTACCGCGACATCAAGATGCATATCGCTGAGCAAGGTCGAGGAAACTTTGTCATTTCTCAGGAGCGTTCTTCATCATGAACAATAAGACGGAACTGACACATTTGCTCAAGATCGCCCATCCCATTATTCAGGCTCCAATGGCGGGTGCTTCCACACCAGAGTTAGTCGCAGCCGTTTCCAATGCGGGAGGTCTTGGCTCCTATGGCGGCGCAGCGACTCCACCCGCTCAACTCCGCCAAGTTGTGAGACGAATTCGAGCGTTGACCGATCGCCCCTTTGCCGTTAATTTATTTGCTCCAGCCGTTGAGGAATGTGAATTCACGTCTCAGCAGCAAGCTGTAATGTCTGAGGTATTCACCCGATGGCATAACGAACTGAACGCGGGTCCTGTTCCCGAACCCATTTCGATCTTAGGACCCTTCGCCGAACAATTTGCGGTTCTGCTTGAGGAGAGAATTCCTATTTTTAGTTTTCACTTCGGACCTGCGCCCGTGGATGCCATTCGTGAGATGCACACGATCGGCTCAAGGGTGCTGGCTACTGCAACCAACGTGCGTGAAGCTAAAATTCTGGTCGAAGCAGGAGTCGATGTGATCATTGCTCAAGGCTCTGAAGCTGGAGGTCATCGGAGCACTTTTGCCACCCCGTATGATCAGGGCACGATCGGCACAGCCTCATTGATTCCACAAGTCGTCGATGCAGTATCAGTTCCAGTCGTTGCGGCAGGTGGCATTATGGATGCGCGTGGCATTGTGGCTGCATTAGCACTCGGAGCAAGTGGGGTGCAGATGGGAACTGCCTTTCTCGCCTGTCCTGAGAACAATATCCCAGAGGTTTATCGGCAGGCGGTACTCAATGGTCAGGATGAAGACACCGTGATCACGGAGGTATTTTCTGGCAGACCTGCCAGAGCGATTCGCAATCGATTCGTCCGTGAAATGGAGCATTATCGAGATCAAGTTCTCCCATTCCCAGCGCAGATTTCGATCGGGCGGAGGTTGCGTCAAGCCTCGACTGAGCAGTCAAATCCAGAGTTTATCAGTATGTGGGCGGGACAAGGAGTCGCATTAGCTGAAGCGCTCCCAGCCGGTGAACTGATCGAAAAGCTTGTCCAAGACTGTCAAGCGATCGCTGCTGCTTTACAAGCCACAGTGCAAGTATTCAATCCAGGCTCGATTTAAGCGTGTGTTCAAACAAAGAGCAAGGATACTGTCTAACGATTTGCAATTCATGCTGAGTGATTCTCTTCACTCTACTAAACAACCCTTTAAACACTCTCAGAAGACATCAAGCACTATGAGCTTAGAAAACAAAGTTGTCGTCATCACAGGTGGCGGTACGGGAATTGGCGCAGAGACAGCACAGTCCTTCTACAAGGCTGGAGCGAAAGTTGTACTCAATGGGCGACGCAAAGATAAACTATCGCAAATCGCAGCAAAAATTGATCCATCGGCAAAGCACCTTACCTACTTCGCTGGCGATATCGGACAACCTCAAACCAGTCAGCAGATTGTGGAACTGGCGATCGCACGATTCGGCAAAGTAGACATCCTGGTCAACAATGCAGGAGTATTTCACGCAAAACCCTTTCTCAACCATACCGAGGAAGAGGTCAACATTTACTTGAACCTCGTTCGCGGCTACTTCTTTATGTCCCAAGCTGCGATCGCCGCGATGCGTCAACAGGGGGGCGGGGCTATCGTCAATATCGGGTCGATCCTGGCATCACAGCCGAGTGCATCGACTCCTGCCAGCGCTTCATCGACGGCTAAAGGAGCCGTTCATGCGCTCACGCTCAACCTGGCAACTGAATTTGCACCCCAAAACATTCGCGTCAATGCGATCGCACCTGCTGTGGTCGAAACTCCATTATGGGATTCGTTGCTCACAGCAGCACAACTTGCCTCCTTGGGTTCCTCTCATCCACTTGGACGGAACGGACAAGCGAGAGACATTACTGAGGCAGTTTTGTTTCTGGCTGATGATTCACGTTCTAGTTGGATTACTGGAGTCGTATTACCTGTAGACGGTGGTGTAGGTGCTGGACGGAACTAATCGAGACGATTGCTTAGGAGATATTTTTCAAAATGAAAAACCAAACATCAACCCTTGTTTTTGACCAAGAACGTGCCTCTTCCTTTGACAAAATGTTCGCTAAATTGGCTCCGATGCGCGGTGCACTCCATTTGTCGATCCGCCTGGTGCTTGCAAAACTACCTGACGATGCTCGCATTCTCTGCGTCGGTGTCGGAACTGGCGCGGAATTGATTTACCTCGCTCAACAGTTTCCACACTGGCAGTTTACGGCGCTAGACCCGGCGGCACCGATGCTGAACATCTGTCGCCAGAAAGCCGAGGAGGCTGGGATTACCTCGCGCTGCACCTTTCACGAAGGCTATCTCGATTCCCTGCCCGCATCGAACGCTTTCCATGCAGCCACCTGCATTTTGGTGTCTCATTTCATCATGCAGCGAGACAAGCGGCGCAACTTCTTCCATCAAATCAGCGCACGACTTCATCCGAATGGATATTTAGTGAGTGCTGATTTGGCTTTCGATATGTCTACTCCAGCTTACAAAAGCCTTTTAGAACTTACGATGCGAATGTGGCAATACGCTGAAGTGCCTGCTGAGGAAATCGAAAAGATGACTAGCACATACGGGCAGACGCTTGCCGTACTTCCGCCGCAGGAAGTTGAGTCAATCATTGCGTCGAGCGGATTCGATCTGCCTGTATTGTTTTACCAAACTCTTCTCATTCACGCCTGGTATGCCAAGCGAACACAGTGAGCTAAACGCTATCAACATCAGCAGGAATTACTCTATAAAGGTCGATCGATGACTCATTGTGTTTTTGGCGTAAGCAGCATAACAACCAGTTTTGCAAAAGAGGTAACTATCATGATGCTCGAAAATAAGGTGGCTTTAGTGACTGGAGGAACATCGGGCATTGGCAGAGCAACCGCGATCGCAAGCAAGTTTCTTCAACGATTCATTGGGATGCCACCAAAGTAAAGTCGTTCTTCATCATCAGAATCTGACAAATCATTGTAAGAATCTGAAAGAAGTCAAGCACTGAAACTCATTACACTTTGAATAGATGGAAACAGGAGAATCCCGTACAGACAGCACTGTATATAGAGCAATAGACAGCTGCAAAAGACTTTTGCCACTCCAGTGATTTTTGGTCACACAACCCTCAACGGTTTACATATCGAGCTTGGAGATAAGAATATGATTAATGTTTCACCGGATGCCATCCAATCAGTTCAATAACTCGCTACTGCTTGGCAAGCTATTGTGGTCGATCATGGTCCAGGTGACGTCGCGACCTTCCCGGCATGGCGATCCGCTGGACTGACAGCAAGTTTGCGTTCTGGAACAGCAAATCGTTGTCTACATCAAAGCCAATTGAGGAGGATTACACCATGATTACTGCACTCGTTCAATTCAAACTCCCTGCTCCCGTAACCCTTGACCAGGCTCAAGCAATCTTCTCGGATGCTGCGCCCAAGTTTTGTGATTTGCCGGGATTGATCCGGAAATACTTCTTGCTATCTGAGGATGGAGAAACGGCTGGAGGCGTGTATCTCTGGAAGTCTCGTGAGGATGCGAACCGCTTCTACACCAGTGGTTTTAGACAACGGATTGTCGAGCAATATGGCTCAGAAGAGCCTTCTATAACTTACTTTGGGAGTCCCGTAGTGGTTGATAACCTCACAGGTGAAACGATCACCACTGGGTAAATGGCTAGAGCGAATTTGCGGCATCCGAGACAATGCTACCGTTTTTGTTTATCTCAACTATAAATCCCTGATTTCAATGGGCGCAAGAAGGCTCAGGACTGTATCAATTACTAATGAGAGTGCAGTATGGTGAACACTTTTGTGCAACTGTGATTTCTTGTAAGTCAAATCCTAGAGGGCATTACGAGAAATTAATGGATGTTAACCACATTGGTTAAGCTGGAGAACTACATCGGAGCTATTTGGGGTCCGGGGAAATTAATTGAATGGAGACACGTCCATGCCGCCCGTGCTACTCGCTCGATCGACCTGCCCACCAGTCACCACCCGTTCCTGTCCCGGCCCGATCTTGTCACCGAACAACTCATCGAAGTGCTCCGCACGACTGAAGGCGCAACGTCATCTAATACAGGTATCTTTTACTCAAAAAGTTTTTGCAACACAACCCGTGAAAGAACATGGCAAGAAAACACATCTATGTCTTTGGCGACAGTCTTTCCGATACTGGGAACGCCTGGAAAATGATAGAAGACTTCCCGCGTGAAAATATAAAAGACCTGCCGACTGAAATACAAAGCCTCTTCGAGACAAATCGCCTAAAAGAACACTTCTTTGAGGGTCATGATTCTAATGGTTTGCTCTGGGTGGACTATCTCGCTCCTCAGTTAGGAGTGGCAGAAGATGCAATTTCCAATTTTGCTGTCGGTGGGGCAACTACGGGAACAAGTAACACAATTCAACGCATACATCCGCTACTCAATGCACCAGGATTGCAGCAACAGGTTGAGAGCTTTACAGCAAATCATCCTGCTGCAAATTCGGATGCACTCTACATTGTCTGGGCAGGTGTTAATGATTATCTTGGTGGTGCCACAGATCCGACGACAGCCCTCGACAATTTATCGACAATCGTGACCTCCCTAGTGAACGCTGGCGCTAAAAATATCCTAGTAGGTGATGTACCAGATTACGGGCATTTTCCGGTTTCAGTTGATACTTCAAATTCCCTCTTTCCAATGAGGTTGGATAGTTCAATCGTCAGCGGTCTAAGCTCTGTGATTAAGGCTCATAACTCTGCTCTCCCCAAGACTCTCGACTTTTTGCGCCAAAGTTTAGGCTCCGACATTAACCTCATTCCTTTCCAAACCAGCCCTCTGTTTGATGAGATTATTTCCTCACCAGGCAATTTCAATCTCACGAACGTCACCAATGCTTGCGTCACCTCTCTTGATACGGTCTGTAATAACCCGGATGAGTATTTATTCTGGGATAATACTCATCCAACAACTGCTGCTCATCGGCTAGTCGCAGATTTAGTCTTCTCAACCTTGAAATCCACATCTTTTCAAAGGAATTGGGACACCGACAAATTGCAGTGAATACGATCGCTCAGGTCTTCACCACTTTTGTATCACTGATAGTCAAAGATGTTTAAGCCTGTGCAGACCTGATTGCAGAAGATGCAGTCGTTATAACGTGCAGCTTGTCAGACCCAGATCAAAATGTCACTTAAGTAAGTAGGGTATTATGAGCATTCGAGGTCTCTTCCAGGCTGTCAAAGTAGAAGATGCTGCTTCTCCTTATGACACCATCCATCTCAAAGTATTCTATCCAGCCAAAATGTCAGGCAGTGAGCAAGAACAGGATATGGGAATTGTTCCGGCTGATTCGCAAAAGGCTCCGTTTAAGGTCGTCATCTTCTTCAATGGCTTCAACTGTGGTCCTGAGATGTATCAGTGGCTCGCGGTTAGATTAGCAGAACGGGGGCTGGTCGTAGTCACATTTTCCTGGGTCGCCGAAAATATCCCTGGCACGATCGCGCTAACTCCAGGTGTGGATCTCAAACGGTTAGCTCCAGACACCTATGGCTCTGGACCGACCGCCTCTGCTTTACCAGCCCTATTGGTCGCTCTAGAGCGGTTGCAAGCTGAGGGAATCCTGGCTGGCTTACTCGATTTGCAACAGATCATCGTGGGTGGACACTCCGCGGGCGGGAGAGTTGCCGTTGAAAGTGTAGATCCCCGCTTTTTTCCGCAAGTTGTGGCTGCTTTTGGCTACGGTGTTCATACGGCAGCAGGCATACAAATGGGATATTCAGCGGGCACAATCCTACCCCTGCCTGATGCCTTACCCCTGATGTTAATTGGGGGAACTTGTGATGGTGTGATTGCCAAAAGTAGCTTCCGCTATGGAGTGGATTGGGAACAACCGACAACTCCAGTATCACGCACGTTTAAGGAAGCGATCGTAGGAGGTAGAGACGATAGTTATCTGCTTCTTTTAGAAGGTGCCAACCATTTCTCGATCGCCCATCCATTCGACGCGACTACAGGTAGACCTTTCCTGGACTTTCCAACGACCCAACCAGAAGATCAACTTCGGGATTTGTTAGCACAAACAATTGGTTTATTTATCGACGCTCATGTGAACCATCAATCTACAGCATTGGCAACTCTCAATCAATACAGAGAGTCTAATAACCCTTTGATTGCCTCTTTTCTGCAAAAGTAGTTGACAACTAAATCGACCCGAATTTCAGCCGAAAAAGCGATCGCACAACTAATTGATAAAACCATTTCCATGAAATTGGAAATGGTTGTAGGAGTACCACGTCTAAATAATCGGTTAATTTTAGCAATGAGCTTGAGATGCAGATTATGAGTGACTCTGACAAAGACGCTTTCGATAGCTCCCCGCTGTACACCAGGCAGGTTCAGGAAAACCAACAGAGACTGGCTTTTGACCTTCAAACCGGGTATGACTATGTTATCTGTGGAGCAGGAACAGCGGGTTCGGTGTTAGCGGCTCGGCTTGCCGCCAACCCTGAAGTCAAAGTCCTGCTGCTAGAAGCGGGAGGAACGGATGATTCCGAGCTGGTGATGGACCCCAACCGCTGGGTGCTTACCCTGGGAGGCAATCTGGATTGGGGCTTTCAAGCAGAAGCGAACCCGCACTTAAATGGACGCGCGATTCCCTATTCGATGGGTAAGGTGCTCGGCGGTGGATCGAGTATTAATGTGTCAACTTGGTCGCGCGGTCATCAAGACGACTGGAACTTCTACGCTGCTGAAGCGGGTGATTCCGCCTGGGGTTACGACGCGGTGCTTGATTTATATCGTCACCGGATTGAAGATTGGGCTGGAACCCCATCTGACTATCGCGGCACTGGCGGGAGTGTTTATGTGCAGCCAGCCGCTGATCCGCATCCATTCTCGATCGCACTGCTAGAAGGTGCCGAGTCGATCGGCTTGCCCCGATTCGAGGATCAGAACGGTCGTCTGATGGAAGCGGAGCAAGGCTGTGCCTTCGTAGATGAAACCGTTCGCAACGGGCGGAGACAATCGATTTTTCGATCGTATGTTTACCCGCTCATGTCACAGCCGAATCTCACCGTTCTCACCCAAGCAATGGTCACGCGCATTCGATTTCAAGGTTCGCGGGCAACGGGAGTGGAGTTCCGCTGGCAGGGTAAGTTGCTCTGTGTTAATGCCTCGATCGAGGTAGTTCTCGCTTTGGGAGCGATACAGACTCCAAAGCTGTTGATGCAGTCCGGCATTGGTGATCCCGATCAGTTGCGATCGTTCGGCATTGAGATTCAACAAGCTTTGCCGGGTGTCGGGCGGAATCTGCATGATCATGTCGCGTTTGGGTGCATCTGGGAAGCTTCGACTGAACCATTGCCCACGGCACCACGCAGCCAAACCGTCTGCTTTTGGAAAACGAATGCGACGCTGACATCTCCGAATTTCTACACGTATGCCGCCGGGATTCCTTTCACCACCCCTGAGAATGCCGCGTGGATTGCACCACCCGAAAAAGTTTGGTCGCTGATTGTTGGTATGTCACCCGTGAGCAGAGGAGCCATTCGGTTGACGGGGAGCAATGCGGATGATCCAGTTAGGATTGATGCCAATTATCTGGCAGACCCGCGAGATCTCACAGAGCTGAAAACAGGCATCGAGCAAGCACGGGCGCTCGGCAACTCGGCTCCGTTGCGTCGGTATACGACACGAGAGGTTCATCCCGGAACGCTGAGCAGCAGCAATCGCGAGCAATTCCTCCGCAATGGCTTAGTGACCTTCTGGCATCAGTCCTGCACGGCAAAGATGGGGCGCGATGAACTATCCGTCGTCGATCACAGGTTGAAAGTCTACGGTATCGATGGACTGCGCGTTGCGGATGCTTCAGTCCTCCCACGAGTCACCAGAGGGAACACGATGGCTCCCTGTGTCGTAATTGGTGAACGAGCGGCTGCTATTTTGCAGGAGGAACACGGGCACATGACAGCCAGTACAGTCTAAAAAGAGGTAGATATCATGATGCTTGAGGATAAGACAATGATGCAAGGCAAGACAAAGATTGCTTTAATCACAGGTGCGAGTCGAGGATTGGGCAAAAGCACAGCTTTAGCACTGGCAAAAAAAGGGGTCGGTGTGATTGTGACCTATCTCAACAGTGAAACGGAGGCGAAATCTGTTGTTTCTGAAATCAAAGCACTGGGCACTAAAGCGGTAGCACTGCAACTCGATACAGGCAACATCAAAACGTTTGATGCGTTTGTGGTACAGGTCAAGCAATCTCTGCAAGACATCTGGCAAACCGAACAGTTTGATTTCCTCATCAATAATGCTGGAATTGGTAGCAATTCATCATTTGTAGAAACGACTGAAGCAGAGTTTGATCAAGTGTTCAACATTAATTTCAAAGGTGTTTTCTTTCTCACTCAGAAGCTGCTGCCATTGCTCAAAGATGGGGGACGAATTGTCAATCTTTCATCGGGTCTTGCCCGCTTCACACACCCAGGACGAGCGACCTATGCCAGCACAAAGGGTGCGATCGAGGTGCTAACCCGATACTTAGCAAAGGAATTGGGACACCGACAAATCACAGTGAATGCAGTCGCTCCCGGCGCGACCGCAACCGATTTCTCAGGGGGTATTGTGAGGGACAATCCAGACGTGAACAAAGCCATCGCGTCACAAGTTGCTTTAGGTCGTGTGGGTGAGCCAGATGATATTGGTGGCGCGATCGCATCATTGCTAGCTGACGAAAATCGCTGGATCACTGGACAAAGAATCGAAGTCTCCGGGGGGCAGTCTCTCTAATTGAAACGGACAACTAGCCATGACTCATTTTGGTATTATCTGTCCTCCAGCAACAGGTCATCTCAACCCACTGACAGCTTTGGGAGGCGAACTGCAAAGCCGGGGACATCGAGTTACCGTCGTGAACGTCCTGGATGCTGAGAAAAAAGCAAATTCCGCAGGACTGGAATTTAGTGCCATTGCCGAATCAGAATCTCCACGCGGAACGATGGCACAAGTGTTTAAAGAACGGGGAGAATTAAGCGGATTAGCGGCACTGCAACACACCATAAAGTCAATCCAAAGAACGACCGCTATTGTGCTGCAACATGCCCCAAAAGTCGTTCGAGCGGCTGGAATCGATACATTACTGGTAGACCAACTTTCACCTGCTGGGGGAACGATCGCAGACTATCTAGATATTCCCTTTATCAGCGTGTCTGCTGCTCTAATGATCAACGAAGATGTCAGCGTTCCTCCTTGTAATACTCCTTGGAATTATCGTTCCGCCAGGTGGGCAAAAGTTCGTAATCGCATCGGCTATTGGTTAGTACATCGGATCAGAAAGCCAATTGAAGAAACGATCGATGAATACCGCCGCGAATGGAATTTGCCCCCACATCACAGTCCAGATGATGCTTATTCACAACTCGCTCAACTATGTCAACAACCTGCTGAGTTTGAATTTCCACGGGAAAATCTGCCGAAGTGTTTTCATTTCACAGGTGCATACCATAATCTAGCTTTTAGAGAATCGGTTGATTTTCCATTTGCAGAGCTAACCGGGCAACCGCTGATTTATGCATCAATGGGAACGTTGCAAAATCGCTTGATGCAAGTCTTTGAAACGATTGCAGAAGCTTGTATGGGACTGGATGCACAGTTAGTCATTTCCCTTGGTCGTGAAACAAGTCAAGCATCTGTGCCAAAGTTTGCGGGTTCGCCTCTAGTTGTCGGACAAGCGCCTCAACTTGAATTACTTCAAAGAGCGAGTCTCACGATTACCCACGCGGGGTTAAACACGGCTTTAGAGTCAATGAGTCATGGTGTACCGATGGTGGCGATTCCGATTACGAACGATCAACCCGGAGTCGCAGCACGAATTGCGTGGACAGGTTGCGGAGAGAAGGTAAAGCTGTCAGGCTTGAATGTTGCTAAATTGCGAGCTGCGATCGATCGAGTTTTGATGCAAGACTCTTACCGCGATCGCGTAACCCGATTGCAAACAGCAAATCAGCAGGCGGGAGGAGTCGTTCGTGCAGCAGATATTATTGAACGGGTTATGTCTACAGGTCAGCCTGTGATGAATGAGCAATGATTCTTTGACACTCTCGCCGTCAAGCTTGCGCTCTCGTCGGGAGATTCTTGATTCAACGAGACTTGCTTTTTAGTACAAGTACTAACGAGTCTTACAGTCTCTCCACAAGCTTGGAATTCCGTATGTCCTACGGTATTTGTTGACAGTATTCTTAATCCTTCTTCCCTCAGATTTTTTGCTGCATTTTCATCTCT
>JAFASY010000189.1 GCA_019244235.1 Chroococcidiopsidaceae cyanobacterium CP_BM_ER_R8_30 | reverse complement strand
GATCCTGGATATTGCCAACCCGAAAATCAACGGTAAGATTCTTTAACTCCTTGCAGCGGTGGACAATTTCGGCTTCGGGTTCTGGATTTAAACCAATCAGCAGGACGCTTGAGCCAGCCGCCATGTACTGCTCCAGTCGAGTGATTGTATCCGGTGCGTCCCCGTTCCATCCCAGGATCAGTAGGCGCTTGGGTTGGGGAGGATGAGGACAGGGGACTCGCGTCGCTTTCTCGTCAATCTCGTAATCCTCAAGTCCAGAGAGTCTCAGGGATAGAGCATTTTCTGAGATGGCAATAATTCTGGTGTCTGGGGCGATCGTCACATCAAGAGGTGGGTTAACGATAATTCGCCCATCTGGCAAACGTAAGCCAATGACGCTGGAATCTTCGTACATGAAGATAGTTTCACCAAAGGTTTTCCCTACCAATTTTGGTTCTTCCCGAAAGTAAATTTCTGCTCCCTCAAACGATAACAGCTCGGCGAGCACCCAAGAGATCCGGACTTGTCGGACACTTTCGACAATCATGTATCCTAAGATTCTGCCTAAACAAAAGGCTAACACTTCATCACGCCCAATAGTCTGCGCTATAGCTTGATTTTTAGCATTATTTAATTGAGTCACAATATTGTAAGGCTGAGGGCGGCGCTGAGGATTCTGCACTATCGCCAGGATGGTTTTAATCACGTAGATATCTGCATCTGGCGATTCTGGGGGAAGAATAATAATTGAGCTTGCCATATGGGGATTGGCAATTTCTAAATCGTCAAGATCGCTGGGATTCCCTGTTCGGCAGACGATGCGAGTTTTTCCTTTTGAGCCGACTTTAACCCGAATTTCGTCCTCCATTGCGACTTTATCTTGCTCGGCAAGAATGACAATAGCAGAACAAACTTGACTAGCTTTTGCTAAAATTAGTTGATGGATAATCGTAAAAATTGATGAAGACCAGCCTAAGATCAAAATGTGCCCTGATTCAACAACAAAAGATCTTCCCTTGCGTAATTCCTCCAATTTAGTGTTAAATCCCGTTGCAATTATCCCAATCAGCGTACTAACAATAGAAATGCCTCCTAAGGCTGCAATAAACATTCCAACCGAATAATAAAAATTGCCCTGGCTATCGGAGAGAGTTCCAGGATCAATTGTATGATTGAGAACCATCCAGAGAATTTGTCCAAATTCGAGCCGCTTTCCTTCAGCGCTCGTCGCTAAATCCAACAGGTAAAGAAATGATGTGATGCCCAGAATCAACAGTACAGTCAGTACAAACAGTGCCATCACTAGGGCACTTGTTCCGCCCGACATCAGGTTATCAAACTTATAGTGAAGTCGCTCGGCAAGGGTGATCTGTCTCATTATTTTTATATATTTTTATGTCAAACTTGTCGCAAGTTACAAACTGAAACTATAGAATAATTGATTACTAGGCTATCACTATCAGGCGGCATGGTACCTGTAGCAGGGATTTTAGTCGCCGAGCAATTTTGTTTTGCAGTGCAATGGTTTAGTTATAGGACCTAACCAAGTCTTTTAGCATTATACTCAACCAAATTTTCTAGAACATCACCAACAAAATTCTTATCTATGATTTTAGCCAAATCAGTGAAATATATTTCCAGTCTAGTTTGTGTAAGCGCGATTTCTTTAATAGGAATATTTCCTTTTAGGGTACAGGCAACACCGATACATGCAGATGAGACTATTAGTCAAACTGAGACTAGCACCCTTAGTCCCACCAATCGCTCTACATCGATTCTGCACCAGATAAATCTCTCTTCCCAGCAAAAACAAAAGATCCGAAATATACTGCAAAATAGAAGTCGCCAACTAGCATATGTTCTGACCCCAGCTCAACGTACTAAACTAAACAATCAACTAGATTCTGGGGTGGAATGGGGTGCTGCCCTCAGCTCAGTGAACGTGAGTGCTACTCAGAAAAAACAGATGCTTACTGTCATCCAGCAGACAAATAAAGAAATCGAATCCGTGCTAACTCTAAAACAACTTCACCAAGTAGAAAATTACTTTCAACAGCGTAATGAGTCAGATAGGCGAGATCCAATTTACTAAGTAATAGGGGAATAAAGCTTTTTGGTTTGGAACAGTTTTGCCATGAAGAAAGGAACTCAAGATTGACTACAGCTAAATTCTCTAATAACTTGTTAGCTACACTTCCCTTAAGGCCAGTTAAGTTACGATCGCTACTGATAACGTTAATACTAACTAGTATTGTCGTGTTAGGCTTACTAGAGAAAGTTAGAGCCCAAAAGACAGATACAGAAGTCCAGGCTGGCAGAACCTGTAATGCTATCGGTAGATCAGTAGCTTTTGTTCTGAGAAGACATAACCTCCCTTCTAGTGGAATTCGAGCTCGGGGTCATAGTACTCCAGATGGTTTATATCTCTGCATAGTATCTAGACAAAGTACAGTTCTTATGAAGATAGGCTTAGATAGGCATGGGCGTTGGTCTGATCCCTATTAGGATTTCAGTTTGAAGTACCACCAGATACATTAAGCCATACCTGCTTTTCCTAAAGCTAATGTGTTAATTTGGGTAGCCAGTTCCACATCCATTTCAGTAATGCCACCAGCGTCATGGGTTGTTAGATCAATAGTGACTAGGTTATAAACGTTAAACCATTCAGGATGGTGCCCCATTGACTCAGCCACCAACGCTACGCTCGACATGAAGCCAAATGCTTCCACAAAAGAATTGAACTCAAATGAGCGATGCAGTTTTTCGTCTTTCACTTCCCAACCATCTAGTTGGATGAGTACCTGCTCAAGCTCATGTTCTGTCAAAGGAGTTAGATGATTCATAGTAGTTTTTAAAGGTAAGAAATTACTGCTGGAAACTAAATACTGCCGTAGACAGGCACAACAGCACCCCGTAGATCTTGAGCAGCCTTAGATGCCAGAAAACAAATGACCTGGGCTAAGGACTCTGGCTTAACCCATTTGTCTGCCTCTGCCTCGCCCATGGAGGTGCGATTGCTAGGAGTGTCGATCACACTGGGCAGAACTACATTGGCAGTGATCTGAGTCCCCTTAGTTTCATCTGCGATCGCTTGCGTCAGTGCCACCAACCCTGCTTTCGAGGCAGAATAAGCCGCCAGTTGTCCACCTGGTTGGACAGCAGCACGTGAACCTAGGGTGACTATGCGCCCATAGCCAGTCTTTAGCATACGTCTCAGGCTATATTTACAAACCAGGAATGCGGCGTTCAGATTTAAGTCAATGTCGCGCTGCCATTGCTCAAAACTGTACTCATGAGTTGCCCCCATTGAGAAACCACCGACGAGATGGATCAGGACATCAACCCGCTCCATGCCATTAACCAATTGCTCAACAGCAGACTCATCTAACAAATCGGTTTCAACAAATCGAGTTTTCGCCAAATCTCCAGCTGGCAGAATGGACTGCAGACGTTCCATCTCCTTGGGTTGACGAAAGGGAATCGTAACAGCAGCGACCCCTTGAGCCAGCACTGTGGGAGTCACTCCCATACCTAAGCCACCAGTTCCGCCAGTGATTAGAACATGTCGATTCTGCATTGTGCTCTTGTATTTGAGAAACAATTTGTCTATAAAATATTCCTTCTAGGCAATCGCAGCCTGCAGTTCAGGACGGCTGTACCAGCTATAGGGACCTTCTACAATGGGTTTAATATTCAACTCCTGCCGCCATTCCTCAAGGGGGCGTTCCAGACCCTCTTCCCACTTCACTGGAAATAGCGGTTTGGCAGCCTGTCCCATCGCAATTCCTGCTGACCCCAAGTTAAATATATACCCTAACGTCTTCATCTGCTCTGCTGGTTCTAGGTTTTCACTGTACAGTTGTTTGCTGCGAAAAAACGCACCCAGGAGTGCTATTAAATCGAGAAAGACGAAAGTCGGATAACGAATCTGCCCAGCCATAACTGAAATGACACCAATCTCGCCAAAATCATCCATGCTATATCCAGTAATAATGTGATGAATGTCATGAGTTTTATAAACCCGGAAGCTAATGTAGACAGCTTCCTGCTCAAGACTGTCGGGCGTGCGATAGAAGTCAGGGTCATAGCCTAAAGCACTCATGACTCTGGCATAGGTCCAGCCTAGCGATCCTTTAGGCATACTTAACATTGCTGCTAAATCATAGGGAGGACCTACATAACGTTCTTTTAACATAGCAGCACAGGCCGGATCGGACTGCACGGCTTTGATGCATAATTGCATTGGATGACTAGCATATAGTTTTTCACTGAGATCGAACACATTGTTGACATCTTTACGTGCTCCAGCAGCCAGATCTACCAGTTCAAGAAATTGGTTTACATTGTCTGGTGTAACGAGGCTCTGAATGTATCGAAATCCCATAAGTTAAATTCCTCCCTATTGGTTTAGTGGCATAGTTGCTTGTAGTATGCGACTCACATTCAAGGTTCGCGAGCAGGGCATTGGCTGACTTCAGAGTTATAAGCGTGCCTCTCCAACAATAGATTCAGTATTTGTTTTATAATTTCCTTCCAATCCTGCATAACATATTAATCAATGCAAACATTATCAACTCTTTACATCAGTGAATACTGTTCTCAATTTGTAATCACTCTATCAGGATTCCAGGAATTTGCCTAACAAATATGCTCTTCTGACACTTACTATACAAGTTTGACAGCGCTTAACAGCAGTTTTAGCGCTTGCTCTTTTAGTTGTAGTTTTTATGTTATAGATTCAGCATCCAGTTTAGACTCTTTCAACCAGAAATGTTGAAAGATGAAACACAATTTTATATTTTCTCTATATTTTCATACATGCCCCCATGAGTAACTGAAAAGGATGATGCTACAGGGTGCCGTAAATCCAATAAAGTTGTATTGAAAATGTAATAACTTCTGCAACGTCCGTAGTACAGACTTCCGATTTCTATGGGCAAGATGCGCGTCTTATGCTTGCACAATTTTCTACTCGTTCTACTAGTCGCTTTCCCTTGAAGTCACCGAATTTGTTTTTCAGATCTTCAAAAAAGCGAGCTCTTATAGCAATAGGAATCGAGATCGATAATGCAAGCCGATCATCATTAAGTAGCTCGTTGGGATGGGGAATGGCTCCCCACACGTCCTAGGGCAGCATCTCCATTTTGTTGAACACTGCAACATCACGTCGCTGTGTTTGCTCTGCTTTTATGCAATTGATTTGAGCAGTTCTTCGAGACGGTTCAGAGTCTCACGCAGTCCTACCTCCATACTTGATTGGAGATGCCCATCCCGCTGCTCCCTTGACTGATGTTGGATATGGATGTGCAGCGTTGTTTTCCCGTCGTATTCGGTCAGGGTTAGCGTATTCAGGTGATCGCTGTTGGGAAAGGGTTCGTAGCGCTCGGTTGTAACCAATCGTTCCGGTGGCACAATCTCACGGTACTCGCCTGAGAATCCATGCTCAGTACCGTTGCTGGAGTCATGCAAGACATAGCGCCAGATGCCGCCTACGCGCAGGTCGATTTTGCAAACGGTCATCGTCATGCTGCTCTTGCAACCTCCAAACCAGCGCTTAACATGTTCAGGCTGAGTCCATGCTTTAAAGACGAGCTGGCGCGGAGCATGGAAGACACGAGTCACAACAATTTCTCGATTGGATGGCAACGTCACCGTTAGATCATCTTGCTGATGTGCAACCTGCTTTGCCAGGAATTCGTCGAGGCAATCGAAGCTGGAGTTCCATCCGGCGACGACTCCCATTTCTTCGTGCTTGCGACGATCGTCAGCAGTTGCATGTAGAATCTGGAGGGTGAGTTTAGTCTTGCCGTCCAACTCCTCAAACATGCCTGTCATCACGATTCCCTGGGGCAGATCCGCGTTGATCGCCTGCTCGAAACCTTCGTCAAATTCATCACTGGTGACAACTCGTTCGGGTGGCACGATTTCGCGGAAGATACCTTTGACTGGATACTCCGTGCCATCTGGACCCACCATGACGTAGCGCCATCGACCGCCTGGACGCAGATCCAGTTCAGTGACATGGGTTGTGAAGCCTGCTGGTCCCCACCACTGCACGATATGTTTTGGCTCTGTCCATGCCTTAAACACCAGTTCTCGCGGAGCATTGAAAACGCGAGCGATCGTAATTTCGCGATCACTTAGAGTGTCAGTAGAGCCGTTTTGTTTCAACATTCGGGTTCTCCTTAAATGAAATGTGAACGATCGCAGGTTATGGTTCGCGATCCTGTTGCTTTTCCTCTGCTTGCAATTCCTGTAAATACTCATCCAGGCGATCGAGGTTCCCCTCCCAGAACTGGCGATATTGCTCAATCCAAGTTGCTGCATCCTTGAGCGGTTCTGCCTCTAGCCGACAGGGTCGCCACTGAGCCTCTCGACCTCTTGTAATCAATCCAGCACGTTCTAGCACCTTGAGATGCTTGGAAATGGCAGGCAGGCTCATGTTAAAAGGTTTGGCTAGCTCAGTCACCGATGCTTCACCCTTAGCGAGATGAGCCAGAATGGCACGCCGGGTCGGATCGGCAAGAGCGGCAAAGGTGACGCTCAATTGATCAGTGGACATTCAAGCTGGAAGCATTTAACCGTTCAGTTAATTAACTACTAGGTTAAATGTACTAGTCAAGGATGTCAAGGGCTAATGGAATTGCATTTCTTGAACTTTTGTATAGCAATCCAGGTATTCTGATTTGTTTGTTCGATTATTTACCGAGCGCAATCATAAGCAATGCCGCTGCTATCAGCGCCGTTATCGTCCGAATGTGGTTCCAGAATGTCCAACTGGTTAGGTATTTAGCCCACAGACTTGCACCCTCAGTACTATCTGGTTTGACGATCGCTAGCGAATCGTTTAACGGTACATTGAACGCGATTGTCACCAGAATGGTGCCCACAAGATAGAGCAAACTGCCGATGAGCAAGTAGGCAGCACCAGGTTGATGCCACTTTAACAGTGAGGAAACCGCTAGAAAGAGGCAAGCTGCAGCCGTTCCGAAGAGTGCCAGCATGAACAACGGATTGATCGCCGTGATGTTGATGGATTGCATAGCGGCAATGCCATCCTTTGGCTGAAGTCTGGCGAGGGCATTCATCACAAAGGTGGAGAAGGCGAAGAAAACTCCCGTGACTAGACCGCAGCCAATCGCTGCAAGTAGCTTCAATGGGAAAGGTGAGGAATGAGGGATTGCCATAAAGGGTTACGTTTTAATACGACACAGCAGGTGTCCTGTGCAGGTAGGAATCATGTGACAATTGCTTCAACATAAAGTCGGCAACATCGGCACGGGAGATTGTGAGTTTGGATGTCCTGTCAGTGCCAGGAAATCCGTGTCGGTAATTGTAGGTGCGTTCGCCATCT
>JAFASY010000328.1 GCA_019244235.1 Chroococcidiopsidaceae cyanobacterium CP_BM_ER_R8_30 | reverse complement strand
GCTACCTCCGGCAGAACGTTGAGTCAGGATTTTGCCATTGGCGACTGAGTTCATTGCCACTCCACCTGCTAGACAGAGGTTACGACTACCAGTAGTGGCAACCACTTTCTGTACCAGGTGAAAAATCACTTGCTCCAATTGTGCTTGCAGTGATGCTGCGATGTCACGGTAGTGTTGCGGCACTTCACTACTGGTATCAGTCAAGGCTGGACCAAAGCATTCCACCAGTCTTGGGCTAAACCAGGGAGAAGAATGCCTAGTTTGAAATTTAAAGTAATCCAGGTTAACTTGGTAGCCTTGGGGAGTTGCCCAGAAAATCTCTTGCATCTGTTTGAGATAGCGGGGCTCACCATAAGCGGCTAAACCCATGACTTTGTATTCATCAGACAGAGCTTTGAAACCCAAGTAATCTGTAAAAGCGGCATAAACATGTCCCAAGGACTGAGGCCAATCGATTGTTCCTAATTCAGTTAATTCACTGCCTTGACCATAGCCCCACCAGCAAGACTCCCAATCTCCTAAACCATCAATGGTGAGAATGGCAGCCTCGGCAAACGGTGATGCCAAGAAAGTGCTAGCAGCATGACACAAATGATGTCCTAATCGATACACTGGTCCCAAGTAGCCCAACCGTTCCCGAAAATCCCTTTCAATGCCATTCATCCTACGGACAAAAGGTCTCTCAGTAACTACTAATTCTACAGATCTAGGTAGATTTTTAACAACATAAAACGTCTGTGAACTAAATCTCCGCGTTGGATGAAATCCATAGCCAATAGCAGCAAGATCGTGCGGAGTAATTCCCACTTGTGCCAAACAAAATTTGATCGCCTGAGTGGGAAAACTACTATCAAGCTTTTTCCGTGAAAAGCGCTCTTCCTCAGCAGCTGCCACAACACAACCATCTTCGACTAAAACTGCCGCAGCATCATGCCTTGAATAGCAAATCACTCCTAAGATATATGTCACATCCCGAACCCTTACCCCTAGCTATTTAAACTTTGCATTGGTTCTAGCAAAACTATCCCAAATTAGCCAACAAGGATAAATTGCTAAGACAACTCTAGTTTCAATATTAATTCTCTTTGAGATAGATGGATTACTACTACGAGGTGAGTCACAATCATAAAATGCCGGGGTAAGCTCTAAATCATCCTCAAAAAGGTTCTTGTCAGTGGTTAAGAAAAGTAATCAATCGGAAAATGATAATCAGTCAGAGAATCCCCTAGGAGAGAAGGCGAGAAAAACTGGACGTATACCACGAGAGAGGCTCAAGCCTTTTCTAATCTCTCTAGCCATAGTCGTTATATCGTCATCAGCAGCTGATATCTTACTTAAGTACAGCATGAGCGGTAACCGAGCACCAAAAGTCCATTCTCCTTGGGGCATCCCCTATGCCGTAGTGGAGGCATTGTCAATTCCTTGGCTAGACATTGCGATTGTACTCATGATTATCCAATTCATCACTTTCGCGCACACCTTACGCATCGGTCCGCTGAGTTTAGTAGTGCCAGTGCGCGGTGCTGCTACCTATATAGCAACAACTTTGCTGGCCATGATTTTTCTGCATGAGAAGGTTTCGCTTGAGCGGTGGGGTTCCATCTTGATCATCCTACTTGGTGTCGTCATAATTGGATTTACGGGACAGGGCAAGAAATCATGACTTTATTTGCAATTGGGATTAGTATGGCGATTGTTTGCTCTGTTATTGGGGATTTTTTGATCAAACAGGGTTCCCAAGAACTTAACGAGGTTGACATAAAATCATTTGGCGGCATTTGGGGATTACTTAACCCATTGAAGCTTTTCCCGTTCATGCGGCAGTCTGGCATCTTTCACAACTGGAAACTGATCTTAGGCATTGTTGTGTTGTCAGGTCATTTTGGTGGTTATCTCCTGTCAATGCGAACGGCTCCTGTCGTGACGGTTGTGCCTCTAATGGCATCAACTTACATCATTGATGCCATCCTCGCCAAAATCATACTTCATGAGCGGGTCACCTGGCAGAGATGGGTCGGTGTTGGGGTTGTTGTGGCTGGCGTTTCATCACTTGTGGGCGTGAGTGGTATATCCATTAAATAATTAAGGGTAATAGAGCGGATTTTATTAATCTCTCTAGAACGAAAAAAAACTTATTGATTGTGAATTCAACCTACATAAAAAGATGAAATAGATATGAAATAATTTTGACTCCTTAGAAAGAAATGATGATTGACTCCTTAGGGAGAAGCGATCGCTCTTTCAAGTTCCTAAAGTTAGTCCGGTAAAGGTTAAATAATTACTCTGATATGCGGAGATTTGCGTGCAAGTGTTTTACTTCAATTTAACAGTAGATGAGTGTGCAGATTTTATAATGATTGCCGCTATGAGCCAACAGCAGCGATAGATGCTATGCCACTGCAAAGCCTGACTGGTTCAGTCGAAATTATTTTGCACAAGCAACTAATTTGGTCATAGTAAAATACCAACTTTTACCCAAGCAAGATGTCTAAGTGTTCAAAATCTTACAATGTGGATCAAAGGAGTGAACATGGATTTGCGTAAAGATGCTTTGCAGATACTCAAAGAGACTAGTCGAACTTTTTACATTCCAATTAGTCGCCTACCAGCAGGACTGCAAGAAGCAGTCGCTTCCGCATACTTATGTATGCGTGCGATTGATGAAATTGAAGATCACCCAGAACTAGATAACCAAACAAAGGCACAGCTGTTACAAGCCATTAGCTTATCCCTACAGGCAGCAGTTGATGGTTGTACCGTTGATGACTTCTCGCTCTTGTTATCTTCACACCAAGGGCCCCCACTAGCAGAGGTGTCAATTCGGATTAAAGAATGGGCTGAACTTGCTCCAGCAACGATTGCACCTCGCATTTGGGATGCAACAGCAGCGATGGCAGATCGAATGGCTTACTGGGCTTCCAGACAATGGGAAATTCATACAGAAGCTGAATTAGACCGCTATACATTTGGGGTTGCTGGTGCTGTAGGATTGTTACTCTCTGACTTATGGGCTTGGTATGACGGCACCAACACAAGCCGACCCCAGGCGATTGGATTTGGTCGGGGCTTACAAGCTGTCAACATTCTACGTAACCGTACCGAAGATCTAGCGCGGGGGGTCGATTTCTTTCCAGATGGTTGGAATCGGGAGGATTTCTATGTTTATGCCCAACGTAATCTGACGCTTGCTGATGCTTACACTAAAGCTCTGCCGTTAGGTCCGGCTTTAGACTTTTGTAAAATTCCGCTGACGCTAGCACATGCTACACTTGACACTCTGAGTCGCGGTGAACCAAAACTCAGTCGTAGTGCTGTTCTGACTCTCATTGCACAGGTCATTGGTGCATCATGGCAAAAATCTGCTTATTCTGAGGCTAGTGATGAGTACTGTATTGCTGTAGGTAAGAGCGGAACTTGTGTTGAGTAATTTGGAGGGAGGATGACTGTTAAACCAAAGGAATTAGAGTTGCCAGCTTCTGAAGACACTGCCCGGAACTCTCACTATATTCCTCGTCACCAGCGGCGCATCCTCTGCATTTTTCCCAAGTACAGTCGCTCATTCGGAACCTTTCATTACGCCTATCCACTGCTCAAGAATGTTCGGGCTTTTATGCCGCCCCAAGGGATTTTAGTTGTGGCTGCGTATTTGCCCCAAAACTGGGAGGTTCGCTTTATTGATGAAAATATCAATCCGGCATCACAAGCTGACTATCAGTGGGCTGATGTCGTCATTGTGAGTGGAATGCACATTCAGCGCCCTCATATCAATCAAATTAACGAACTTGCTCACCACTGGGGGAAAATCACGATTGTAGGAGGTCCCTCGGTAACTGGCTGTCCGGAATACTACCCTGACTTTGATATTTTGCACCTAGGGGAGTTGGGAGATGCTACTGATCGGATGATTGAGTACATAGACCAACATGCAGAACGTCCTACTCAGCAGATTCGGTTTGAAACTAAGGAGCGTTTACCTCTCAGCAAGTTTCCTACCCCGGCCTACCACTTACTGAATCTTAATCGATATTTCCTTGCCAACGTACAGTTTTCCAGTGGTTGCCCTTACCGCTGCGAATTTTGTGATATTCCTGAACTCTACGGTCGCAGTCCCCGCTTCAAAACTCCAGAACAGCTTCTCTTTGAGCTGGACACGATGCTGCAATTTGGAAACCCAGGTGCAGTGTATTTTGTAGACGACAATTTTGTGGGTGATCGCCGCGCCATCACAAAGCTGCTCCCTCATCTTATTGAGTGGCAAAAGCGCAATGGCTACCCTATTCAGTTTGCCTGTGAAGCTACGCTCAACCTGGCTCAGAGTCCAAAACTGCTAGAAATGATGCGCGAAGCTTACTTTTGTACAGTTTTTTGTGGTATTGAAACACCTGAGCCTAATGCTCTTCACGCTATCTCTAAAGATCAGAATTTGAGCATCCCGATTTTAGAAGCAGTTAAAACTTTGAACAGGTACGGCATGGAGGTTGTATCGGGCATTATCATCGGGTTAGATACAGATACGTTGGAAACAGGTGACAGGATTCTTGAATTTATTCGTCTGTCCCAAATTCCCATGCTGACCATCAACTTGCTCCACGCTTTACCTAAGACTCCACT
Source organism: Chroococcidiopsidaceae cyanobacterium CP_BM_ER_R8_30 (assembly GCA_019244235.1). Classification (GTDB taxonomy): domain Bacteria; phylum Cyanobacteriota; class Cyanobacteriia; order Cyanobacteriales; family Chroococcidiopsidaceae; genus JAFAVL01. The sequence goes on along the minus strand of JAFASY010000328.1, from coordinate 10,836 downwards.
TTGGCGCAGGTTAGAATTGGAAGGAAGATTAGTTTTTGATGAAAATCGTGAATCTAATGTTGAGTTTTTAATGCCCTATGAACAGGTCGTTAAGATATGGCGTCGATGCATCACGACCGCATATGAGCCAGAATTTTTGTATCAAAGATTTGCCTACAATATAAAACATACTTATCCAAATCGTATCAAAGTTCCGAATAGTCCAACCCGTGCTTCATGGGCTAATATTCGGAAGGGTCTGACCATCATGAGCAATATTTTGTTTAGGGTGGGTCTTTTGAGTCACTACCGTAAAACCTTTTGGCAGATAGCTCGACCAGCACTGAGAGCAGGCGAAATTGAAGATTTAATTCATGTGGGGCTTATTGGTCACCATTTAATTCAATTTGCTCAAGAGTGTGCTGAAGGCGAGGAGTCTGCCTCATTTTATTCCCAGAAGTTACGTCAGCCTCAGAGTTTATTAATAAAATCTTAACGCAATGGCGATCGCTATTCGACAAGCACGTGACGACGAACTTGAAGCGCTGATTCCGATACTACTGTTGGCAGAACAATCGGAGCGTGCACTAAGATGGGGACTTGCTAACCTCGTTGATGCAGTATATCGCATGGATGACAGCGAACACTTGGTTGGTGCAGCAACGATGAAATCGCGCAGCGAAGAGTGCGAAATTATGGAACTTGCTATAGCCCCTGAGTTTCAAAGACAGGGTTTAGGCAAACAGTTCGTTGCCTGGTTGATTCAAGAGGCACGGGCTAGCGGCAAGAAGCAGATGCTCGTCGGCACGTCTAATTCAAGTATCGCCAACATTGCTTTTTATCAAAAGTGCGGCTTCCGAATGGATCATGTGCGCCAAGACTACTTTTGGTATTTATCTAAGCCAAGCTACGAAAACGGCATTCAGATTCAGGATCTGCTCGTATTTCGTTTTGATTTGGCGCCGCCCTCAGCTAGGAAAAAAATAAACTGAAAACTAACTATCACTATTGCTACGTGCCTACCTCCTGACTATGGTATTCGCGCGCACTTGTCTTTATATAACTAATAACACTAATTAGTACAAATGTACAGTATACTGCTATTATTTACAACTCTATTGGCATGGGCAGCAGCAAAACATTAGCTAAACTGGCACATACCTCATGATTCACGCAGGAGGTTTAGTGTAGCGAACAATCAGCTATGCTGATAAGCAGCAATAAGGCAAGATTTTTTGTTCATTTCAAACATTTGATTTTAAAGGCTTTCTGTATTTTATTACCATAGTATTCATTGTTTTTTGAATTATGCAGACTCTGGCCGATCAGCCAATTCAAGGAATTCGCAGTGCTTTTTTAGATTTTGTAGGCGATCCGTTTTATACGGATGATGCTAGCAGCGTTCGCTATATTTCCGACGGACTGTTGGTTGTTGAAAACGGCGTAATCGTAGATTTTGGTTCGTACGAGAATTTGCGAAATCACTACACTAATATTCCAATTACGACTTATTCAAATAACTTGGTGATGCCAGGTTTTATTGATACTCATATTCATTATTCTCAGTATGAAATAATTGCTGCTTATGGAGAGCAGCTTTTAGAGTGGTTAAATAAATATGTATTCCCAACCGAGAAGAAGTTTAAAGATAAATCTCACGCCAAAAAAATTGCAGCACTTTTTCTTGATGAATTACTCAAGCAGGGAACAACAACTGCACTCGTCTTCGCAACCGTTCACGCTGAATCTGTTGATGCCTTTTTTGAAGGGGCAAGCCATCGAAATTTGCGAATGATTTGCGGCAAAGTTTTAATGGATCGTAACGCACCAAGCTACCTGACAGATACTCCAGAGACAGCTTATGAAGAAACTAAGAAATTGATTCAAAAGTGGCATAATCACAATCGATTACTTTACGCAATTACGCCTAGATTCGCAATTACTTCCACAAACGAACAACTCAAAATTGCGGGAAAGCTTCTACAAGAATTCCCTGATATTTATTTGCATACCCATCTCTCTGAAAATATTCAAGAAGTACAGTGGGTTGCTAAATTGTTTCCCAATTCTCTTGGGTATCTTGATGTTTACGATCGGGCTGGACTCGTGGGTAAAAAGTCAGTTTTTGCACATGGCGTTCAGCTAACTGATGCAGAATTTGAACGACTATCCGAAGCAAAAGCTGCAATTTCATTTTGTCCAACCTCAAACTTATTTCTAGGCAGTGGTTTATTCAGGCTCTCGCAAGCGAAATCGAATCAGCATCCAGTCAAAGTTGGCTTGGGAACCGATGTCGGCGCTGGAACCAGTTTTTCGTTACTGCATACCGCGAATGAAGCTTACAAAGTCATGCAGCTTCAAGGCAAACCACTCTCCGCATTCAAAGCGCTCTTTCTGGCCACACTTGGCGGCGCACAAGCGCTGTCGATTGAGGACAAACTAGGCAATTTTGAGCCCGGTAAAGAAGCAGATTTCATTGTTCTAGACCTTCATGCAACCCCACTAATGGCCAATCGCACTTCCCGCTTTCCTGCCCAGTCGTTAGAAGACCTTGCAGAAAAAGTCTTTGGTCTAATGATGTTGAGCGACGATCGCGCTGTTCAAGCCGTTTACATTGCTGGGAAATTAGCCCACAGCTTAGCTACTGTTCTGTAGTAAAAGACACAGCACAATTAGTTGCGATTGCTACGATCCACTCGATTAAAGTTGCTTTTAGCGCTCATTAGGAACTTGCAGATGATTAGTACAACTCGTTCGACGATCTATCCAAAAGACTGTACGTTTGCTCACTCAGATTGGGATGCCCTCGCTCCGTTTTGGTATCCGATCGCATTTAGTCACGAAGTCAACGATAGGCCAATTGCAACAAAGCTACTCGATCAGCGATTAGTGGTGTGGCGAACCTCGGCAGGTGTTTCAATCGCCAACGATATTTGTTTGCATCGCGGCATTCCGCTCAGCATGGGCTTTGTCGAGGGCGATAATTTGGTGTGCAAGTATCATGGTTTTCATTATGCAAACGACGGACGCTGTGTTTTAGTCCCTGCCGATCCAGAGTCATCGATTCCAGCAAAACTCTGTTTGAAGACTTATCCTGCAATCGAAGCTTATGGTTTAGTTTGGACTTCACTCGGAGGCAGTGAAAATTACCCGCTCCCCGATTTTCACGAGTGGGACGACCCAGACTATCAACAGATTCTGCCAGAAGCCGTGAATTTGAATGCAGCTGCAGGACGACAAATGGAAGGCTTTCTCGATGTGGCTCACTTTGCTTGGGTACACAACAAATCGTTTGGCGATCGCAATAACCCGAACGTACCACGCTATGAAGTCGCTAAAACGCCAACTGGGTTACGCGCCGAATATCTCAGTAGCGTCAGCAATTTCCCAAAAGCGATGCAAGACCGTGCTCCGGCTGATTTTCAATGGTTGCGAATTTTCGAGGTATTTTTCCCCTTTACGGCTCGCTTGACAGTGCATTTTCCTAATGCAGGACGGCTTTGCATTCTGAATGCTGCATCTCCGGTATCGGCACGTAAAACCCGCGTGTTTTGCCCCATTTGCCGCAACTTCGATCGAGAGATGCCGCTCGAACCTGTGTATGAATTCAACTACCAGGTATTTGCTGAAGACAAGGAAATCGTTGAGGCACAATATCCTGAAGATTTGCCGCTCGAACTGCGGGCTGAATCCCATATTCGCGCCGATCAAACCTCAATCGCGTACCGCAAAGGTCTGAGTGCCCTGGGATTGGGTGCAATTTATACGGCATAGGAGGAAAAAAAGACGGGTGTTCAGCAGGGCTACAATCGGGTCAATAAAACCCTGTTGAATCATAAAAAAAGTTGTGAAAGAAATTAATAGACTAGCAACCCGTTTATCACTACCAATACTGCTACTAGCTTTAGTTGTTGCCTGTAGCCATAGCGCTAACCTCAGCCAAGAGACAACAGTATCAGCAGCACCGAATCCAAACCTCATACCAACTGCACCACTCTCCTCTAAACCTATCCGGATCTCCCTGGCTAGTTTGCCTGCCCCTTATGCCACCAACAGCGCCACTAAGCCAGCAGAGGTCGTTTCTATCCCTGACCATCCCATCCTCCGTGTCCCACCTGGTTTTACAGTCAATGTTTTTGCTGATGGGTTAGATGCCCCCCGTTGGCTAGCCTTGACTCCTAGCGGTGATGTCTTAGTAACAGAAACCAAGCAGAACCGCATTCTCCTGTTGCAGGATACTAAAGGTGATGGTACTGCCAGAATCAAACGCACCTTTGCCGGACCGGAAAATGGGTTAAACATTCCCTTCGGTATGGCTTTTGCCCACAACTCCTTCTTCCTCGGCAATACTGATGCTGTACTTAGGTTTCCCTACACAAAAGGTCAGCAGCAAATTGTGGGTACAGGTCAGAAAATTGCTGCTCTCACCCCCGGTGGCTATCGCCAGCACTGGACGCGCAACGTTGTTGTCTCTCCTAGTGGGCAGCAACTTTACGTCTCAGTTGGGTCGCGCTCCAACGTGGGTGAGGAACCTCTCCCACGCGCTTCAGTTCAGATTATGAACCTGGATGGATCTCACCAACAGACCTTCGCCTACGGCTTGCGGAATCCAGTTGGTCTTGCCTTTCAGCCCCAAACTGGTCAACTTTACGCAACTGTTAATGAACGGGATGAACTAGGTGACGATCTCGTACCAGACTACCTAACTGGCTTGCAAAAGGGAGCTTTCTACGGCTGGCCCTATGCCTATCTATCACCAAAAAACCTTGACCCTCGCATGTTGCAGAATGGTAAAAGTACTCACCCTGACTTAGTTGCTCGTACTCAGACTCCTGATGTACTGTTTCAGGCTCACTCAGCAGCTTTGGGTCTCCAATTCTACACTGGTAAGACATTTCCTGCTAAATACCGCAACGGAGCCTTTGTTGCCTTTCGCGGCTCTTGGAACCGTGACCGGGGCACTGGTTATAAGATTGTCTTTGTTCCGTTTGACGCTCATGGGCGTCCCTTGGGTTATTATGAAGACTTTCTCACTGGGTTCCTCCTCAATCCCTACGGACCAACAACTTGGGGCAGACCAGTGGGTCTACTGGTGTTGCCTGACGGCAGTTTGATATTTACTGAGGAAATGAATCATAGAATTTATCGCATCCAGTATCGCGGTTAGCACTAACACGTTATTGGAATTGCTTCGGCTGTTGGGCAAGACGAAAGATTGTAGTCTTTGATTAGCTAGTAGCTCGTGGTTCTCTGGGATTTTCTTGGCTTCTCAAATTTAGATTCATCCTCAATCACGCTGATGCTACCATCAGCTTCCATAAATGCCTGTTTCACTACATCCATATCATCCACACCTTGTTTACGCAACTGACTCATTAATTCGTTTTCGGTAATCATTTCTCGGCGCATATTGCGACGAATTATCTTCCCATTCTTCACGAGAATTAGAGGTGGAGGAGTAAAAAAGCGTTGTAGAGCCGGAAAGCGATAGTTCAACCAGTTAAGGGCATAACTCCAGAAGACAACTGTGGCAACGAGAATTAAGCCATCTGTAATTGACGTGTAGTTGCTTGCCATTGCATTTTGGGCAGCATTCGTAAACAGCAACACCACAAGTAAATCTGTAATTCCAACTGCACCCATCTGTCGATTTGGGAGATGGCGTAAGAGCGAAAATAGCACCAAGTAGACTACTGAACCACGAATAAAGAGTTCGGCGATAGAAAGGCTAGGAAAGAACAGTCGATGCCAATCTACTTTAAAGAAAAGATCCATCATACCCAGTTTTAGATAATAATTAGGTGAACGTCAAATCCTGATGATGTTGCAATAATGCAAATATAACTATACTCACCGAAAATTTCATCCACCGAATGGACAATTATTAATCCATATATCGCAGAGAATTTCTAACCTTTTTTCGGTTAGAATATTCCGGAAACTGGGTATGCTGTGGCTCTACAATTATTGAGAGAAAAAACCAGTAAACAGTAGAGGCAAAAGTAAAAGAGCGAATACGACTGCAAGGAGAGTTCCTGGATCGATGTTAATGGCATTGTTGTCTGGATCGCGCATTTGCACCCACCTTTGAAATTCATTATATCTACCAGCCTAAAGTAGAGCTGCTCTGTTCTCAAAGCCCGTTAGGTAGAGAAATGTGAATTGGCAAATTTTCTTGTGGCCGCAACAGTCTATACCAATCTATCAACGTTCTCCTGCCGTCGCACGGCAGGAGCTGCGTTGACTTCGTCAATATCAGCTCTTCAAGTTAATGAGGAAGAAGTTGACGGCGCTATGGATAACCTTCGGTTCTAGCAAGCCTGTACCGTGGGCAGTGCCGTTAAAGACCAACAATTTATGGTTCTGGGAAGGTACGAGGGCATTAATCTGTTGCGGTCCTGACCCAGGAATGGTGTCATCGCGGTCGTGGTAGATGACTAAAGCCCCACGATACGAGTGCGCTGCCGCCAGAGCATCTAAACCATGATAGTTAGCTCCAGGAGAAAACAAAGCTAATGCCTTCACCTGGTTGTGGTGTGAGGCAGCATAGATGAGAGCATTGTTGGCACCATAAGAGGCTCCTGCTAGACCAATTGGTAGCGGCATAGGTAAGCTAGCTATGGCAGCGGCAATATCTCCCGTTGTCTGCCAAGGCGCATTGTCACCTGTAGGTCCAGGTCCTTGGGTAGAACGTCCAGCACCACGTTGGTCGATTGCCAGAACCGTGAAGCCTGCCTGCTGAAGTGCTGTAGCAAGCGGTTGCCAATCTGCTGCAGTCCCTCCCCGTTGGTGGAGTAGAACAATGGCTCCACGGGCTGAATTTGAGGGCAGATAGCGATCACCGACAATTATCCAGCCATCGCTGGTCTTGAGCCTAACTTCCTGCGGCGGCTTCAAGGTTCCTTGGGTCACTGATGAGCCACCTTGGGTAACCAGATACTGGGCTGACGAGCTGGTGCAGGTGGTTAGGAACTCTAGGCTTGCTGCCAATGCAGTCAGTAGTGCTAGCGTGGTAAGACAGCCCTGGAACCAGCCTGATAATTGTTGTACATGCAAATGCCAACTCATGAGTTAATACCTGTTACGCACAAGTTGCATACTTTCAAACTACTATCCTACTGCATTAACTGATTGACCTGACTATTGCATTCGGTCAATAGTTCGATACTGAATTGCCTCAGCTACATGGTGGGTTTTAAGAGTATCGTCCCCAGCCAAATCAGCAATTGTCCGTGCTACTTTGAGGACGCGATCGCTTGCCCTTGCCGAAAGTCCTAGTTGGCGAATTGCTCCTTCCAGTAGGCTCTGGGAAGCATCATCTAACTTGCACCATTGCCTGAGATGACGGCTTTGCATGGCGGCATTACAAACTACAGATTCAGCTTTGAGTCTGTGCCAAGCACGCTCGCGTCCCGATATGACCCGCTGTCGTACTGATTCTGATGTTTCTCCTTGTGGTTGTCGCGTAATCTCTTCTGGCTTTAAACGGTTCACTGCTACTTGCAGGTCAATACGATCCATCAAAGGACCAGAGAGCTTTGCCCAGTATTGTTCCCGTTGTCGGGGAGAACAGGTGCAAGTTTGGACAGAATCGCCATAGTAGCCACAGGGACAGGGGTTAGTACTCGCCACCAGGGTAAATTGGGCGGGAAACTTTACCGACTGCCGACTGCGAGCAATTGTAACCCATCCGTCTTCTAACGGCTGACGTAAGAACTCCAACACATCGCGCTTAAACTCTGTCAATTCATCCAAGAACAACACGCCCCTGTGAGCCAGGGAAATTTCACCAGGTCGGGGAAAGCTACCACCTCCCACCAGAGAGGGACCAGAGGCGGAGTGGTGAGGACTGCGAAAGGGACGATCGCTTACCAATGAGCCGCGTTCCTTGAGTAAACCAGCCACAGAATGAATTTGTGTGACTTCTAGAGCTTCGGCAAAACCTAAAGGCGGCAAGATTCCTGGTAGCCGTCGGGCCAACATAGTTTTACCACTGCCAGGAGCTCCGGCAAAAATCAAATTATGTCCCCCAGTTGCAGCAATTTCTAGAGCGCGACGAGCATGAGCTTGGCCTTTAACGTCTTGCAAATCTGGTCCAGTAAATTGAGATTGCTGCAACTCCTGTCGGCTATCTAGCTGCACTGGCTGATAACGCTCTGGCTTGTTTAGGAACTCCGTCACAGCCGACAAAGTTTTGAACCCATAAACGGCTAATCCTTCCACAACAGCTGCTTCCCGGACATTGCTTTCGGGAATCACTAAACCAGCAATGCCGAGATGACGGGCCGCAGCTGCAATTGGCAGCACGCCAGCCACCGGACGCAAGTCACCGTTAAGCGAGACTTCTCCCAGGAAGAGATAATCTCCCAAAAGCTGAGCACTCACCTGCTCCGAGGCTGCTAAGATTCCGACACTAATTGGTAAATCAAAGCTAGGACCCTCTTTGCGTAAATCGGCGGGTGCCAGGTTAATGACAATTTTCCGCAACGGGAAAGCATACCCGGCATTCTTCAATGCCGCCTTGACTCGTTCGCGAGATTCCTGGACCGCAGGGTCTGGTAAGCCCACCACGACAATTCCTGGCAACCCACCTGATACATCGATTTCAACACCAACCTTCACAGCATCGATGCCCACGAGCGATGCACTCCAAACCCTAGCTTGCATCTATAGTTTTTCATCCATAGGTTATGTCCCTCCCTTCATAAACTAGGTTGAGTTAAGTAATGACAAAGAGAAGGCACGCACATGACGAAGAGCTTGACAAGAATTGTTCAATACAGTTGGAGGACATCTATCTAATGGTATGTTTTGAGCGAGGAAGCTCGTTTCCATTCACCGATATGGTCAAGAATCATCAACACCTCTTAATACAACTAATGCTGTAGCAGCTTGAACGCAATGTTTCGTCCCAGCTTTTGTCCATAAGCTAATTTGCCCCACAGTTGTGCCAGTGATTCCAGTAAGCCGGAATTGACTAGCGGACCTGCATCCAATGGCTCAAATCCAATATCGGTGGCGAGTTGAGCTGCTACTGCCTTTGCTTCAGCATCATCCCCTGCATACAACATGGTAAGAGATTCAGAACCATACTGAGGGTTTGCCATGTTTTCCCAGCCTGTTGTGTTGAAGATTTTCACGACCTTCGTTTTGGGAACCCACGCGGCAACTCGTTCTCCACCCGAAACAGGATGATATTGCTCAGCATCGGCACTAAAGTTAGGATTGGTACAATCGAGCAAGATTTTGCCCTCCAAGTTGGCAGTGACTCTGGAGCTTCCTGAAGGGGCGATCGCCCCTAACGTCTCTTCAACGGCTTCCCAGGGCAGCGTTAAGACAATGACCTCGCCGAAATCAGTGGCTTCCTGCAAAGAACCTACTCTGACATTTTCTCCAGCTTTAGATAGCCGCGCTTGCAGTTCGGGCGCATTTGGATCTCGGACACCAAAGAAAACCTGATGTCCCTTTTTAGCCCACGACTGTCCGAGCGCCCCGCCTACATTGCCTGCACCTAAAATGCCAATTTTCACGATAAATTATCTCCTACACTGAATGCTTCAATTTGCCCTTTACTTAGCCCTTCGCCACCAAAAGAATTCCTGGGTTCACCCACCCTAAACTCCCAACGCTTCGATCACAAGCCGAGCGGCAGCAGCACCCGAGTATTGCTGCTGTCCTGTAATCAGGCGATTGTCCCGTATAGCAAAGGGTTGAAAACATCCTCCCGTAATGAAATTGGTTTTGGGAATCTGCTTTGCTTCAGCCTCAATCCAAAATGGCTGAATCCGCTTGCCCACAAAACTATCCGCGTACTCCTCCTCAGAATTAGCAAATCCCGTCCAGGTCTTACCTTCAACCAGCAATTGCCCATTGGAAAGCTTTGTTTTGAGCAGGATGCAAGTACCGTGACAAATAGCTGCAGCGATTTTACCTGCCTCATAGAACTTGGCAAACAGTGTGTGCAGCTTTTCGTTATCGATGAAGGTGTACATCGGTCCTTGTCCACCACAGACAAAGATTGCGTCATAATCTGCAACGTTCACCCCATCAATGCTTTTAGTGTTTTCAATCAGTGCAGTATGTTTCGGACTACTCAAAAAGCCCAAACTAATCAAATCATCAGCAGAATAACCACTTTGATCGCGTGGATCGCTGAAGGAATCAATTTCCAGTTTGCCGCCATCGGGACTGACGATCTCTATCTGGTAACCATGTTCCGTAAATTCGTAATAAGGATGGGTGAATTCGGATGCCCACACGCCGATTCTCCAGCCCGTTTGTTGAGAGATGGTGGGATTTGAGGCAACCAGGAGCACTTTTTTGGGTTTATCTGGATTGAGAATATTAATCTTTGCGCTCATAGCAACTCCTGACACGCGACGGTTGAGCGGTACTCTGCAAGCAGTGCCACCTAATCCTTTATGATGAGCAAGTCCACGCTATTTGTCTAATCGATTATTTATATGAGTGCTATCCATCACATGAATATGGCGGGCGTAGACCTCAACCTGCTCATCGTGTTTGATGCGCTGATGGAGGAGCGAAACGTCACCCGCGCTGGACAACAAATTGGATTAAGCCAACCTGCCACCAGCGCCGCCCTAGCTCGACTCCGGCATCTGTTTGGCGATGAGTTGCTGGTAAAAACCTCAACCGGAATGGAGCCAACGCCAAAAGCCTTGCAATTAGCCCAAACATTGCGCTCAGCATTGGGCTCATGTCAGAATTTGGTGATCTGGGTTGGGGTAAGGCAGAAGGCAGAGGGCAGAAGGCAGAAGGGAGAATATCAAGCTTTAAGCTTATTTAAGGTAGCAACTAATATACTTTGCATTTCCTCAACTTCACTCAGTAGTGGAG
>JAFASY010000268.1 GCA_019244235.1 Chroococcidiopsidaceae cyanobacterium CP_BM_ER_R8_30 | reverse complement strand
ATCTTGCGGACTCACGACCTGGACAAACTTTCGCTTTCCATTCGCTTCCAGATAAACTTCCCCAGACTGCTTAACCCCAAACTTCTCCGCTAATTCCGGTTGTGCTTGCGGATCGACATACTCAAAGTGAAATTCAGGTCCCTGCCGTTGGTAATTCAACAGCAATTCCCGGTCTTGAGGATTTGGGGTGTGGTCAAATACCAATGCTTTAACTGGCTGGTGTAATTGTCGTATTAGCTGTTGTGACTCTGGGGCTAGGGTTAGTAGCTGATTTTCGGTTAAGTCAACGCGTACGGGATAGCGAGCCCCTAAAAAGTTAAGTAACGCTAGAATCACGAGTACTGAGAGGGTGGCAATAAGGGCATTAGTACCTGCCTGGGTAGAGCGCCGCTTCCACCAGCTACTCTTACGACCTTGAAATAGCAACCATAAACTAGTTAAGACTATTCCTCCAATCAATAACCCCGACGGCACTAGTCCCCAACTGCCAGACACAACAGCAGCCGAACTACCCATGACAATCAAAAAAGGACCTACCCAAAATAGGTATTTCCAAAGCTTCTTTGTGGTGAGGGTTTTCATCGATTTCTAAGACCTCTGGAAGCGCAGGGCATCAATCGATTGAGCTGTGAGAAATATGCCCAAAACAATGTAGCTGACAAAAATAATCAAGCTGCTGCTATCGAAAATGCCTCGCACAAAATTGTTGTAATGCTGTAGTAAAGACAGATAACTCAGGGCTTCTGCAACCGGACCAGTGAGATTCTTGGCAATGACATCAATAACCCACAAAAACACAACTAGAGCAAAGGTGAGGATAGCTGCCAGGATGGTGCTTTCTGTGAGAGAGGAGATGAACATACCTAAAGACAGGACCCCAGCTGCGAGCAGAATTAGTCCCAAGTGTCCCAATAAGGGTACAGATGGTTGGACGGGAGGACTAGCATAACTAAAGCCGATCGCTTCGAATGCTAGTATTGGCAGCACCATAGTGATAAAGAACGTCAGCACTCCCAGTAGTTTACCCACCGCCACTGCCCAATTAGTAACTGGCGACGTGGCTAAAAGTTCTAAGGTACCGCGCTTGCGTTCCTCCGCATACAGCCCCATTGAGAGAATTGGCAGCACGAACAACGCTAAAGATCCTAGGACTCCCAAAAAGATTCTCAGAAATTCGTAAGGGACATCGATTGACACTGCTGGTTGCCCAAGTCGTTGCCCGTTTAAATCTAGCTGGGTTGTTTGCTGAATAACTCCTTCTGGTCCTAACAGGATCGCAGCAAAGAAAAACCCAGATAACAGCCAGAAAATGCTAGCAACAACGTAGGCTAGAGGCGAAGCAAAATAGCTTTGCAGTTCCCGACGATAAATGGCAATGATGTTGCCTAATACTATACCCATTTACGCAATTCTCCTTCTGTGGCTTCTTACGGCTCAACAACAGCCTCCTCACCTCCTCCTGTCTGCTCCCAGTTTTTCTCCTCTGTTGTCAGTTCTAGGAACACATCCTCTAGAGTGGCATGAGTGCGCCGCATTTCGTACACTCCCACTCCCATCCCCACTAAGGCACTGACAATATCTCGACCTAGTTCGGTTCCCGGTTCCGATGTCACCCGGAGGCAAGTGCGATTTTCTTTTAGGGGGATACTACCTTGACTGCTTACTGCCAAAATTGATTCGACTTGACGCACTCCGGGTAAAGCTTGCAATTGCTGTGCCGCAGAGGCATCGGCATCGATCTCCAACTCATAACCTGACCCCTCTAGACCAGACTCAAGATTCTCTGGGGTGTTAGTTGCAATGATTTCACCGCGATTAATAATTGCCACCCGGTTACAGGTCATGCTTGCCTCTGGCAAAATATGGGTGGAAAGAATAATCGTGTGGCTACCAGCTAGGCTCTTAATTAAATTCCGCACTTCGATAATTTGCCGAGGGTCAAGCCCAACGGTAGGTTCATCTAGAATAATGGCTGGTGGATCGTGGACAATTGCCTGGGCAATGCCAACTCGTTGCCGGAACCCCTTGGAGAGTTTGCGAATGAGGACACGGCGCTTTTCTTGGAGATGGCAACGCTCTATGGCGGCATTGATTTGACGAGTGCGATCGCCTGCTGGTAACCCCTTGAGTCGCGCCACAAAATACAAAAACCCCTCAACCGTCATCTCTGGGTACAGAGGCGGTGTTTCTGGTAGGTAACCAATTCGCTGCCGAACAGCCAACGACTGCTCATGCACATCAAATCCCGCAATGCGAGCTGTTCCGCTGGTTGCAGGTAAGTAGCCAGCTAGAATCCGCATTGTTGTGGTTTTTCCGGCTCCATTAGGACCGAGGAACCCTAAAATCTCCCCTGGCTCGACGCTAAAGGTAACATCCTGAATTGCTGAGGTTGAGCCATATATTTTACTCAAATGCTCTACTTCAATCATCAGTTTTCTGCCGATAGGTTGATTAGGACACAGACAATGATAGAACAATATGCATCCTATGCTGAGTTGGGCTGTAAAGGGGCCACGGAGTAGCAATAGGCGGTAGGCTATAGGCGATAGGGAAAAACTGTCTGCTGCTTAATTAATGTGTTTGATCTCGACTTAGATTTAGTGACTGACTTTGTAGTCGCGCTATTAATCCACTATAGTTTTGACTTGGGCGGTCAGACAGCCAGCGAACTCACTCAGCACTGGCTCAAAGACTACCCAGCCAGCTGGGTATGTCAAAGCGTCATTGAGGCACTATATCAAGGACGTTACAAAGCCGTCTCAGTCGAACAGATTCTAGCGTTTTGGCAACGGCGGGGTCAGACAATGCATCATTACAACTATGAATTCGAGCGCCTTGTATGTCGTGATTTTCCCCAGATGCACAGTTCTTCTCCATCTGTCCCTGTTAATGTCACTAGACAGGAGACAAGGCACAACCAACTGCTCTCTTGGAGGGAACCTCCGGGAGAACGTCAGGAAAAAGGCGCAGGCGACGCAGCTCCCGGTGATTCTCTCCAGTTCGAGTTAGTCAAAGAAAGGAGGGAGCAATCCAATTCTCCTCAGCCCCTCTACCCAAGAGACATGCCCGTGGTTGACACCACTGTTAAAGCCTTACCTACTAAAAAGCAGATGGGTGGAAAAGTGGGGTATAAAAATTATGCCAAGACCAGTAACCACAACCCGCGATCGTCAGGGAGTCATAATTATTGCCCGATTCAACAATTTACCCCACCAGAAGATAGTTCAGAGTTCTATACCAAACTCAAAGCCATCTCCCAGTCAAGTCAAGATGACTCTGAGTAATAAAACAATCTCTTGCCCTTGACCATATATCTGAGGTATGAAAAAGAAGGAGCTAGGGATAAAAAGAATCAGAGAAACTTTAGTTATGGGTCACAAGCCCACTGCAAAACAAACAATTAATTACTGAAACTGCTATAAATATCAAACTCATGATCAGAACACGTCATCGCCATACCCCCTGGATCTATCGCTGGTCGCGTCCTTTGATGGGAGGGATTGCAACCGCAGGGGCTCTAACAACTGGCTATCTAACTGCCAGCAAGTTACTCGATCAAGCAACTGCTTGTCCTATCAAGGGCTGCGAGCAAGTGCTTAATGGTCCATATGCCACTGTGCTAGGAGTCCCGTTATCGCTCTGGGGCTGCCTTGCTTACATCACAATGGCAGTTCTAGCTTTGGGACCATTGCTGTTGCGTTTTCGCAAAAGGCAACAACAAGGTAATTTAGAGCAATTGACAGCCTTGCTGCTGTTTATTGGCGCTACGGCTATGATGATCTTTAGCGGATACCTCATGTATCTGCTAGCTTTTCAAATTCATGCCGTTTGTCCGTACTGCATTGTCTCGGCTTTATTTAGCTTTAGTCTGTTTATTTTGGCAGTAGTTGGGCGAGATTGGTTAGACAGAGGACAGTTAGTTTTTATCGGTATTATAGTAGCGATAGTGACGCTGATTGGCACATTGTGGGTTTACAGCCCTATTCACACAACTGCCAGAGCTGCTGAAATTGACCAGCCTATCAGCAGCAATTTCTTAAATTCCCTCAAGCAGGCTAGTCAGCAAGGGCTAACATATACTGTCAAACCTAACCAGATTCTGCTACGTGCTATCCCACCAGGGGTAAGCACTCCCAAGCCTCCAGGTAAACTACCAGAAGTTCTCTACATAGGAGCTGATTACTGTCCCTTTTGTGCTAGTCTCCGGTGGTCACTGACATTGGCACTTTTGCGCTTCGGTGAATTTGACGGTTTGAAGTATATGCGCTCAAGCCCGACTGACAACTTTCCTGATACTCCCACCTTCAGTTTTTACCAGTCTAGTTACAAAAGTTCATACCTAACTTTCACACCTGTAGAGTTGCAGGATCGTGAGGGGCAGCCACTGCAAAAGCCTACCCCTAGCCAGGACAGCTTACTAGCAAAGTTTGATGTCCCTCCTTACAGTTTCAGTCCTGGAGGAATTCCGTTTATCTATATTGGTGGACGCTATGTTCAAAGTGGGACTCCAGTCAGTCCTGAAATTCTACAAAATCTTTCCTGGCAGCAGGTCGCAGAACAGCTACAAACTACTAATAGCTCGATTGCCCAGCCTATTCTCAGTAATGCGAATTTGCTGACTGCGGCATTTTGTCGATTGACAAAACAAGTCCCAAGCAATGTTTGTAAGGCTCCTGGAGTGGTCGCCGCCGCTGCCGCTGCTGGTGCTGTTCTAAAATAAAGCAATGGAAATAGCAGACAAGTATCAGGAGTTGGGGAGCAATCACAGGTTGAACATTCATGCAGACGAACATGTGCCAGTAACGACTGAAAGTATCCTGGCACTGTTCGAGACGCTCGGGTTACGCACGACTCGTCCGCGCCAGTTAATTGCAGAACAACTGGCGATGTTGGCGTCGAGTCGAGCCGATTTCACAGTAGATGCTCTCTGGCAGGAGCTGCGAGATATCGACCCGAAGCTCGGACGCGCAACTGTGTACCGTGCTGTGGAAGTGTTGATGAGCCAGGGACTATTTCACTGTTTACCTGCTGCCGACGGTGGGCAGCGTTACCGCTTGTGTGGCGGTAGCCATCACCACCATGTCACATGTACTCAGTGCCAGCGCATCGTTGAGGTGAGTGTGTGTCTACCACCTGAACTATTCGCTACCATTGCTGATACTACGAATTTTACTCTCGAAGGTCACTCCTTAGAACTATTTGGACGCTGTGCAGAGTGTCGTAACAATGGGTAGTTGCTCAGTGTACTCAGATCTTTTGAGTCTAAGCTAATTCTCCAGAAACCTTGGAGTGCTTGTGGTGTAGTAGGCGGTTGACGGTTACTCAAATAGTCCTGAGTATTGGTATAGTCTAGTCCGGCACTAAATATACCACCTAAATAGAATTGTCCGAGTCTCCCAAATCCTTCAATATCGCTTGGATCAGTTATAACTCGCCGCCTTAATTTAATAGTTGTTTGACTTCCATCGTCAAAATAGATGGTTGCTCGATTGCGATTGAATCGAACTTGAACTTGATAAACTCCACCAGTTGCACTGTAATAAGCTTTGGCAGCAAACTTCCTGCCATCAATACTCCTACCCTGATACTCAGCTGCCAGGGCTGGCGTTACTAACAGGAGCAGGGTAGACAGGACTAGCCCTAAAACTTTCATATTCTGACCCAGGTTAAGGTTGCGATGGGCTATACCTCTATCTTAGATTACTCATCAGACTCTACCTAAACTACTGAACCCAGCCGTTCACAATTACCTGATGGAGTGCCTGGTAACGGGTGCGTGCCTTGAGCTTAGCAAGGACGTTATTAATATGAAACTTGACTGTACTCTCGCTGATCTTCAAGCTGCCGGAAATATCGCGATCGCGTAAACCCTGAGCTAGTAGGGTCATAATTTCTATCTCTCGTTCTGAGAGCAGTTGCTGCACCTGGATATCAGGCTCGATTCCCCAGAGTTTACCATGGACAACTGCCTCTACCGCCTCTCGCAATTGCTTAGGACTAGTTGACAAGTCAACTTTAGCCTTAATTCCTTTCGGTAAAGCCTGCCTTCCTTGCTCAATCCATAGCACTTGTTTAGCAGTTTGTACCTGAGTGATATCGTCTGTGAGTAAAGGTATATCTGCGTTAGTTGTATTGCAGACTGTCAATCCTGCCAAAAAAGAGAGGTGAGTAAATGCCAATTGCAAAACTGGGAGAGTGCAACGGATGTGCATACGACACCCCAAAGCACAGCAAGGGTAGGGAATTTTGAGTAAAATTTGGATAACTCTCTCGTCGACACCTGTTTGGGTTTGTAACACTCCACCTAGACAGGAAACTGTGAAAAACAACTCACCCAAAGCAGACTGTACCCAGTCTATTTGTTCGCAAAATGAAATAGCAGGAGCAGGAACAATTGCTTCTAGTACCACAGCTTCTGTGTCATAGATCAACCGACAGTAGGCACACCCAATTATGTTCAAGGTTTCTGCCGCTTGCAGAAATACATGTGTCAGAGATAGGGTGAGAGGCTGCTCAGTACCGACTAGTGTTAACCGGGTAGAACTCAGAATTGTGGCTAACTGGTCCGATAGAGCAAGGTGACTCAGGGATGGGCTATAGGCTTTGATGTGCCAGGTTTGCTTTTCCTGCTGGTACTGCAAAGCAGTATCTAACGCAATGGTCACTATTGTACTGAGGGTCTGCAAAACCTCCAGAAACTCTGGTGCCATAGCATGATGACTAAAGGTAGCTAAAACTCCTACGACTCTGTCTTGGAGCACTAGGGGATAACCAGCGAAACCTCGAATATTGTTGGCAATTGCCCAATCCCTATCCGCAACCCAAGGCTCATTCGCTAAGTTGTTACTCAGAAAAGAAATACGGTTTTGAGCAATTTTGCCAACTTTGTAGGCTCCCATCGGTACCCTGGCAAACGAGCCATTTGTCCGAGTATACATACCGGAGGAAGCAACCAGTTTCAGGATAGCTTGGTCGGGTTCTAGCAGCCAGATCCGGGCAAACGCACAGCCGAACTGCTCAACCAAACCATCAGTTACCTGACGAGCAATCACCTCTGGTTCCAAGCAGCCAGAGAAGCGTTGGGCAATTTCATTACCTCGTTGCAAATCGAACAGGAGCCGTGTCGGATCTAGTAATCTAGCGCTCGATCCAGACATACCAATGTCTACCAGAGACTCTAGATCAATTGAGACGCAGATTTGCACCTGACTCTGTATCTCAAACTACACCGAGTCAGCTCCTATTTGAAACTACTGTTAAAAAAGTGTTGAGTAAGTACCCAAGCAAGAGAGCCGTAAACCAAGTTGACATCACACTCATAAAGACTAGCTGAAATGTTGTTGCTTCCATTTTTTAGACTACCTCGTAATTGTGTATGTTGCCTGAAGCTCAAGGACTTGTCGCTGACTTAATGATACCTTGAGAGATCATAGAGCTAATACGGAATTTGTGATGTTTGCAATAGACTTGATCTATACTTTAACAGTACATACGTACTGAAGCGGTATATAGACAAGTTTGCCCCGAATAACCACTCTTTATATCCCCTTGTCCTCTTCTAATTACGACTTTGATGAGACTGCTAGATCTACCTGAGCCGCAAGGTGCTTGCCATCATTGAGTAGATACTCCAGGAAAGTGCGAGCAACAACGGACAGTTGTTTGCCAGAAGGGTAAAGGACGTACCAATGCAATTGCAGCGGAAATCCCTCCACATCCAGAATAGTGAGTGGACCTTTTGTCCCTTCGAGTGCCAAAGCATAGCGCGACAAGATCGATACTCCTAAACCGCCCACAATCACCTGCTTAATCGCCTCATTACTGCCAATCTCCATTTCCACGTTGATTGCAGCCCTATTCTCAGCAAAGAAACGCTCCACTGCCATCCTAGTCCCAGAACCAGGTTCACGCATAATAAACGGCTCTTTAGCTAAGCGCTGTAGGGGGATACTCTTCTCTTGCGCTAGCGGGTGATTGTGTGGTGCCACAACAACCAAGGGATTTTCTAGAAACGGACGTAGAGTGATATCAAGATTGTCTGGTGGTTGTCCCAAAACATAGAGATCATCAAGATTTTCACTCAGGCGCTCCAGTAAGCGTTGACGGTTTGTGACTTTGAGGGAGATCTTGATTCCTGGATAACGTTGACGAAATGGTCCTAGTAAACGTGGCACAAAATATTTGGCGGTTGTTGTCACAGCCAACCGCAGTTCCCCCTGCTTTAATCCTTTGAGATCTGCCAGTGTCATCTCTAACTGGGATAGCCGCTCAGAAATATCTCGGCACACTGTTAGAACTTCCTGACCAGCATCTGTAAGATAGAGGCGCTTACCTAACTGCTCAAACAATGGCAGACCCACCGCTTTGGTAAGTTGCTTAATTTGTTGGGAGACTGTCGGTTGGGTTAGACATAGTTCCTCTGCTGCGCGGGTAAAGCTACCGGAGCGAGCGATCGCTTCAAAGACTTGTAGCTGATGAAGAGTGAAGTGCTTCAATTTCCATACTCCTTAAGAGGCTCGATGTTCTATAGATAGAGTCTATAGTAATTATTATTGATTAATACTTTTCACTATGATCCTTTTGCAATATCATCAAATCAATAGACAAGATAGATAAAAACCAATGGTTCATTTCCTCCTCCAGACTATTTGGCTGGTTCCCTGCTATGCGCTGCTTGGTGCTATTTTGAGCATTGCTTGGGTTCCCGGAATTACTCGTCGCACGGGACCACGACCTGCTGCTTACGTAAACTTGTTAATGACCTTGTTGGCTTTCCTCCATGGCTTAGTTGCACTCTTCGCAAGCTGGAATCAGCCTCCACAAGAGTTGCTGATTCCTTGGCTAACGGTCGCCAATTTGGATCTTTCCTTCCCTGTGGAAATCTCTTCAGTCACCATCGCTGCCACAGTCCTAGTCACTGGAATTAACCTGCTGGCACAGACCTATGCAATCGGGTATATGGAGATGGACTGGGGCTGGGCACGCTTTTACGCCTTGCTGGCACTGTTTGAAGCTGGGATGTGTGGATTGGTCCTCTGCAACTCGTTGTTTTTCAGCTACATTATTCTGGAAATTCTGACCCTAGGGACTTATCTACTAGTGGGGCTGTGGTTCAGTCAGCCTTTGGTAGTTACAGGTGCTAGAGATGCTTTCTTAACCAAGCGGGTAGGAGATTTGCTGCTGTTGATGGGAGTACTTGCCCTGTATCCGCTTGCAGGAACTTGGAACTTTACTGAGCTAGCGCAGTGGGCAACTACGAATAGCGTAGATCCCAAGATCATGACTCTAGTGGGTTTAGCTTTGGTAGCTGGACCAATGGGTAAGTGCGCCCAGTTTCCATTGCACCTCTGGTTGGATGAGGCAATGGAAGGACCAATTCCCAGCACGATTTTGCGGAACTCGGTAGTAGTTGCAACTGGAGCTTGGGTACTGGTTAAGCTAGAACCTGTGTTAGCACTTTCGCCCGTGGTTATGGCAACAATAGTCTATATCGGGGCTGTAACAGCTGTGGGTGCAACTTTGATTGCGATCGCCCAAATTGACGCAAAACGCGCCTTGTCCTATTCCGTTAGTGCCTACATGGGATTAGTTTTTATCGCAGTAGGTACAGGGCACAGCGATGCCGCTCTGTTATTGGTTTTAACTCATGCCGTGGGGAGCAGCCTTCTGGTTATGAGCATTGGTGCAATTGTTTGGAACAACATCACTCAAGATTTAACCCAGATGGGAGGTCTGTGGTCCCATCGTCCTATATCGGGATTAGCGTTTTTGGTTGGGGGAGCTGGGTTGCTAGCTTTTCCACCCTTGGGTAGCTTTTGGGCATTGCTCAAACTAGCTGATAGTTTATGGGACACTCGACCTTGGCTAGTCGGAGTCTTGCTGGTGGTCAATGCTTTGACTGCTTTCAGTTTAACCAGAGTGTTCTGTTTAATTTTTGGCAATCAAGCCAAGCAAATGACTGAGCGATCGCCTGAAGTTCACTGGCCGATGATTTTGCCAATGATGGTTTTGTTGGGCTTCACCCTCCATCTTCCCTTAGTATTACAAAGCTTATCACTGCTACCAGACTGGGATAGAGTGTATAAAGATGTTGGTTTACTGCTAACTTGGTCCACCATTTTTGGTTGCAGCATCGCCAGTATTATCTATCTAGGTAGGATGGTGTCCAAACCCGTCCAACTTTTCTGGAAACCTCTGCAAGACTTTTTTGCCTACGACTTTTACTCAGCTGAAATTTACCGCATAACTATTGTTTTTGGGGTTGGTTTGGTTTCCAACGTCATCGCACTCATTGACCGCTACTTGGTAGATGGTCTAGTTAACTTTGTCGGATTAGCCTCCATTTTCAGTGGAGAGAGCTTGAAATACAGTACATCTGGGCAATCCCAATTTTATGCTTTCACTATCTTGTGCGGGGTAGGTTTATTGGGAATGATGTTAGGCTGGCCATTCTTGTCTCATCTTTCGTTCAATCTTTTCCCCTAAATTGATAGGTTAAAGTCAAGATTTTTCTTGACTCCTCACTCTTTGAATTCACTTCGATCTACAACCATCGCTAATAAATTTCTATGCTGAGTGCATTGATTTGGTTGCCTGTTTTAGGTGCCGCTCTCGTTGGGTTCTGGCCTGGTTTGTCTGCGAGTCGGGCACGTTTCCTAGCCCTGGCTGTTGCCAGTAGCCTTCTAGTGTGGACAGTCGTACTATTCAGTCAATTTGACATCAGCAACCCGGCAATACAGTTTTCCGAGCTTTTCCCCTGGATTGAGACCCTTGGCTTAAACTATCATCTTGGTGTTGATGGTCTATCTTTACCACTACTCGCTTTAGCAGGAATATTGACGTGGATTGCCATCTATAGCAGTAATGAATCTGTGGAACGTCCCCGACTTTACTATGCCTTAATCCTGTCAGTAAACGCTGGGATTGTCGGCGGATTTTTAGCACAGAACTTGCTGCTATTTATCCTGTTCTACGAGTTAGAACTGATTCCCTTCTATCTGTTGATTGCCATCTGGGGTGGAACGCCTCAACGTGGTTACGCAGCCATGAAGTTTCTCATATATACGGCTGTTTCTGGAATCCTCATCTTAGCTGCATTCCTGGGCTTAGCTTGGCTTAGTGGTTCCTCCACATTTGACTACAAGGCAATAATCACCGCCGGATTACCCTTAACAACGCAACTGATTCTGTTAACAATGTTGCTGGTGGGTTTTGGCATCAAAATCCCCCTAGTTCCTTTACATACTTGGTTACCTGATGCTTATGTTGAGGCTTCCCCACCAGTTGCAATTCTCTTAGGTGGGATACTGGCAAAGTTAGGCACTTATGGCTTGGTGCGGTTTGGTTTAGGGCTGTTTCCTGAAACTTGGGCCCTTGTGGCTCCAGGCTTAGCAATCATAGGAGCAATTAGTGCTGTTTATGGGGCACTGACAGCGATCGCCCAAAAAGATATCAAACGCATGGTTGCATATAGTTCGATAGGACACATGGGCTATGTGCTGTTGGGAGCTGCTGCCGCTACCGAGATCAGCCTGATTGGGGCAGTCGCCCAAATGGTGGCTCACGGTCTGATTTTAGCAATCCTGTTTCATCTGGTGGGTGTTATTGAAACCAAAGTTGGCACTCGTGAATTGGACGTCCTCAATGGTTTGATGAGTCCTGTTCGAGGTCTGCCGCTGACTAGTGCTCTCCTCGTTTTAGGAGGAATGGCTAGTGCTGGTATTCCCGGTATGGCAGGCTTCGTCGCTGAAATTTTAGTACTGCAAGGCTCGTACTCGGTTTTCCCATTGCCGACACTTGTTTGTGTTGTTTGTACTGGCTTAACAGCGGTTTACTTCGTAATCTTGCTCAATCGTACTTGTTTTGGCAAACTAGACAACAACACAGCGTACTATCCCAAAGTTAAATTGCCAGAGGAAATCCCCGCTTTGGTTTTGGCTGTCGTCATCTTCTTTCTAGGACTCCAACCCACTTGGCTAGTGCGTTGGAGTGAGTCTACAGTTGCGGCAATGGTTGCCACCGTGCAAATTGATAACGAGCAGCAAGTAGCCGCGGTCGAAGCACCAGCTATCGAAAGGTAAATCGTTAATAGTTAGTTGATAATAGTTAATTTCATCAATTAACTATTATCAACTAGCAATTATCATGCATTCTAGAACAAAGCATTTTAACCAAATTTAAAGAGGAAACTCAAATGGTACAAGCTCCAATAAATCCTGCAACTAAAATTCCCCCTTCCCGCCATGAATTTGCTGAAGTTATTCATCGCTTGGAAGCAGGCGGTGCAATGCTGCCAGACACTCCAGAAAATTTGATGCAAATCATAGGTCTTTATAAGGCATATGCTGTGCCCATGGATTTCTACTGGCGTGACCTGCTTTACATTGCTGAGCGAGTCTTTTTGAACCCACTTCCCTTCTTTAAATACTTTTTGCCAAAAGAGTATTTAGACCTGCATAACCATTATGCAGGAGATGATGCTGATTTGCGGATCTGGCGTGGGGAAGCTACTGCCCATCCTGAACTTTTAGCATTTATGGAAAAGGGCGAAACCTTCAAAATGCCCAAATTGCTACATCACTTGTGGCATGACCGAATCAACATGGAGTTTGCAGAAGACTTGTTGCGCGCCATGCTCTGGCACAGAGGTATGGGCGGAAATTTTGACCCCTACCTCGATACTCCTGAATATAAAGCAGCGGCAGACAAGGCAATTAAGGCTTACTTCCAAGGCAACCCAGTCATGCTAGGGCTCTATAAGCTGTTCCCAGAAATGTTTATTGAACAGGTACGGCAACTGTCTTACTACAGTAATCTGGGTTTGTTCTGGGAGGTGATGGCCCCGGTTTTCTTTGAAATGTCCGACCTCTATGACGAAGGGAAAATCACAACCGTCCCGGAGGCAATGAACTTCTTAGTAAATGGCATCTTTGCAATCGCAGGTCGTCCCATCTATCACCACGTATACATTCGAGGCGAGATGTATGAAATAATCCCCAAATCAAAAGGCTTTATGTGGTTATACGAAGCAGCATTACCCTACGTAGAAGCTGTTTTCTATCGCACGTCACCGTTTAGAGGGACAAAATCTTACAATGCGCAGGCGAAGCAAGTTCCTGACGATCAGAAAGACTTTCACTACGGAATTCTTTATGCTGACGTATTCCCAGTAGGTACGGCGGGCATTCCACCCACACTGCTGATGCAAGATATGCTCCATTTCCTGCCACCATATCTTGTGGATTACTACCATAAGCATTGCCGGGGTGAAGATGACATGCTGATCCAATTAGGGATCAGTTTTCAACGCTCGATGTACGTTGTCACTTCTGCAGTGATTCAAGCGTTACGCACAGCGCTGCTCTATCCGTTAGACGATTCTAACCCAAAGCATCTACAGGCAAACCGAGCTTTCTTTGAAGCCCAGATGGACCGATTCAAGCGCCCTGAAGCTCGGCTGCGCAATATTCAATCACAGAACTATAGGTAGACAAAAGCCTGACAAGAGAGGTGAAACATATGGCAGATATTGTTGATATTGCAGTTGGTGCAGGTTCTTTCCAAACCCTAGTAACAGCTGTCCAGGTTGCTGGTTTGGTAGACACGCTGAAGAGCCCTGGTCCTTTTACTGTCTTTGCCCCAAATGATGATGCCTTTGCTAAGCTCCCACCAGGAACAGTACAAACCTTGGTGCAAAACATTCCTCAGCTAACGAGAATTCTGACGTATCACGTTGTTCCTGGCAAGTTGATGGCAGCTGATCTTGCTAAACTCAACTCGGTAACCTCAGTTGAAGGTTCAGAGATTAGGATTGACACTAGTAACGGTTTTGAAGTCAAAAATGCAACGGTTATAGCACCGGATATTGAGGCGAGTAACGGTGTCATTCACGTAATCGACACAGTGATTCTAATGGGGTAATGGCATTTGGTATTAGGTTAATTGTTAATTGATGTATTTTCAATTAATGATTAACAATTAACAAAACCCCCTAGAAGGAGGCTTGAAACCAAGCTTTTGAGTCAATAAGTTATAAGGAGGCTTCTGATGGTAGCACTTGCTGAAGTAAGTCAACACAGATTGACGATGCAGACTGTTGAAATTGGATCTGAGACAACGGCAATCCGTTCGCTGGATTGGGACCGTGATCGCTTTGATATTGAGTTTGGACTGCAAAACGGCACAACCTACAACTCATTTGTGATTCAAGGCGAACAAACAGCTTTAATTGACACTTCCCATGAAAAGTTCCGTGAATTGTACTTAGACATGCTGATGGGGCTAGTTAACCTAGCTCAGTTAGATTACCTGATTATCAG
>JAFASY010000266.1 GCA_019244235.1 Chroococcidiopsidaceae cyanobacterium CP_BM_ER_R8_30 | reverse complement strand
TTAGGCAAATGCTAACGGAAGTTTGTAAACTTTGAGACCAGTTCTCGATTGCACCCAAAGAGGTTGATGCCCAATCAAACGAGCGCATCAACGCTCCCACTTCTCCGCCCCCTGCCAGACAGCGCAGCGCTTTAATGTTCGATTCCGCCGTTTCTGAGGGCGATCGCGTCTGCTTGTTTGTCTCAGTCATTTAAGCTCGTCTCCATCCTGAATTATCCTGTATCCAGGAAAGCTATGTGAATATCTCCCAAGGAGGATAGCGAATTGCAAGATACTCATCTTAACGCCATCCCAACCAGGTAGAATTTTTCTAAGCTTGATGAAGGTACAGCAGGTTCAAAAGATTTGTGCTGCTATTATGTTCAGTTCTCCAAACTTGGGTGATCGCACTTTCTCATTTCCTGAGAAGTTACCAACCTCGGTATAAGTATTTGCAGTAAGTTCTAATACTAGTATATTTTGAGCTTCAGGGTCTATAATCCAATATTCAGGAATGCCACAATCGTGATATTGCACTCGTTTTGCAATATAATCTCTATCCCTTTGTAGTTCTCCAGGACTGACAACTTCAACAACGAGTAAGGGAGGAGCCATGGAAAGGCGAATAGTATTGCGCTTCGCTAACTGCTGGATATGTTCTTCCCGAATGATTGTCAAGTCTGGGTAGCGGTTTCTCGGTTCTCCCCTAACTTCGAGTTCTAATCCATGTCCCCGAACTCTATCTGTACCAATTAGCAGAGCAAAAAACAGGAAAAGACGATTTGCAATCTGTACATTTTCCCCTGACTCTGGTGGCACTTCAATCAACTCTCCATTAAACAATTCATACAAATTATCTGTACCATCGTCATAGGCGAAATATTCTTCAATGCTTTGAAACCTCTGTTTAACCTGAAACATAGCGCTAACCTATGAATCCTGCTGTCTCTACCCTGCCTCTATTGTATGTACCATAAGGTTCTTTGCTTACTGAAAAATTAAGTCTAGCTGTTGCTAAGCTTCCTTAAAGTGCCTCTTGAGGTGAACTCCTACCTGGTAACATCTTTAACAGTTGACTCATATTCAGTAAAAAAATTCTCAACGTTCTCCCGCTAGGAGTCAGAGAGGACTGCATTGACTTCGTCAAATTACCGACTTCCTGAGGTAAAACGGCAATATGATTGGCAATGCCAAGAGGAGTTGCCTGACGACAAGCCCTGGGAAAAGCGCGAATGGCTGACAGGGGCAGCTCCATGATTGTAGGTGGCTCATCTACTAAAATGCCTAGCATTCCTTGCTGGGAATGAGTCACAATCAGAAATCTTCCTTTGTTCTTAGATTTTGCCTGATGTAACCCAGTTGGTGGCACCGTGCTTAAGTGGGGGTACAGGTCTAAAACCGTAATATCGAAACCAGTCAATGGTCTGCGTGCCAATTCGACTCTAGAGGATGCTCCGATGGCATCGTCCTGTAAGCTCAAATGCATCAGGCTCAGACCACTTGAATTGATGTTTAATAGAGTCGGAGTTGTCATAACTCGCTCAATCGCTGAAACTGGCAGAGCCAGTAGATGTCCTGCAATGGTAAATATTACCGCTTTACAAGATTCTGATTCAGCAGCAAGTGGGGAGGGTGAAGTCAGAGGGGAATTTATATGCATCTGCTCAATTGTGAGGTAACAGACTTGGAAGGGTTAGGAGAGGACAAGATCTTGGGTAGTCTGATGCAGCAAGTCAGATACGGTAACCAAAAGCTCTTGTTCAGAGTAGGGCTTGGTTAGGTAGCCAGCAGCTCCCAATTCAAAAGCAATTTGACGATACTTAGCACCACTGCGTGAAGTCAACATAACAACAGGAATTGAGGATAAGTCTGGATGCTGGCGACACTGGTTTAGGAACTCAAACCCATTCATTCGGGGCATTTCCACATCACAGATCACCCCTAACTGAGACCCAGCATGTTGCTGCAACTGTAAGAGCGCTTCTAGTCCATCTGTCGCTTGTAATACCTGATAGCCAGCTTTTTGGAGAGTGGAAGCAAGAGTCTGTCGCATGGTGACTGAGTCATCGACAACCAGAATTTTGGGAGCAGTTCGTCTATCTGCTAGATCGGCTACGGGAATCAGAGGGGCAGGACGTAATAAGGATGGAGCAGTAGGGGGGCTCTGGTTGGCAGTGGGAGGCAATGCATAATGTTCGCCAATCTGTCTTAGGTTGCTAGAGTCTAAGAATTGATTCACTAGGAGTGCCACATCGATCGCGAGTGCCATCCGGCTATTGCTGAGGATGCTAGCTCCATAGACGTATTTGGGAGGAGCGATCGCGTTTCCTAAAGGTCTAATGACTAGCTCTTGCTCGCCCATAATCTGGTCTACTTCCAGTCCACAGAGTTCTGTACCGTGACGCAGAAGTAGGATGGGGAGCTGAGCTGTCTTAAACATTGCCACCTCACTGGATGCAGGGGTGTGCTGAGTGGAAGTGACTGATTCAGCACCGAAAACGGATAAATTAGCAACTCTCTGGGAATAAGTCACCAGGTTAGATAGTTTGTAGATGGGAACAGTGCATTCCGTTTGACCATTGTGCCTGTGTATGATTTTCTGTCCACCCAACCATCGAATGTTCTCAGGCTGGGGCAGGAGGATTTGTTCAACAGTCTCGACAGCTAAAGCATAATTGACGCCATGCGCCTGACAGAGCAGTAGCTTGATAATGCTTAAGCTCAGAGGGATTCCAAGCAAGAAGCTGGTTCCTTGCTGAGGTTGGGATTTAACCGTGACAGAACCCTTCAAAAGTTGCAGTTGGGACAGCACAACGTCCAACCCAACGCCACGACCAGATAGGTCACTCAGCTCGGACATAGTGGAGAATCCAGGCTCAAAAAGTAAATCTATCAACTGCCGTTCTGACACGCTACTGGCTTGTTCAGCCGTCAGTAAGTTCAGCTCAACTGCTCGTTGGCAGATGCGCTGAAAGTCCAGCCCCTGACCGTCATCCCGTACCTCAATGATAGTGCGGTTGCCCTGGTGGTAGGCATGAATCTCAATCCGCCCCACTGCTGGCTTGCCCCTTGACTGCCGAACTTCTGGAGGCTCAATGCCATGACTAAATGCATTCCGTATCAAGTGGAGCAAGGGGTCGTACAGCTTCTCTACGAGCGCCTTATCTACCAGGACTTCAGTCTCAGGCAAGATGAGTTCCACAGGTTTATTGTGGACTATGGAGAGCTGCTGCAACATCTGCGGGAAGCGATTGAGAAGATCTCGCAAAGGCTGCATCCGGGCTTGTGTCAAATCATCGCGGACATTTGTCAAGAGTCGCTGCTGTTTCTCTAAAGTCAAGCTGGAGCGTTTAGCAACAAGGTCAATTGCCTCGGTTACGGTTTCCAGTTGAGCTGTTTCCTCAGTAGCAGACTGTAAAAGCACATCTAACTCGTTATAACAATCCATTTCCAAAGCATCGAACTGAATGGGAGAAATGGAAAGATGTGCTAGTTCCTGATTGCCCCTTGACCAAGGCAATTTTTTGCTCCGTATTCGGTCAGCCCAGTTCCGCAACTGTCCGATCGTCTGATGGTGCCGCCGCGACTTCTCTAGCAGTTGCCGCACTACCTTACGGAGTTGTTCAACTTCAGCAGATTGCTTGTTCTGATTAATGATTAGCTCTCCTGCCACATAGTTGAGATGTTCTAATTGCTCAACATTGACCCGTACAGTTGGTTGAAAGGCTGCTTTTTGTGGCTTTGCCTCTGTCATGGCAGGCTGTGGCAAGGGGAATGGAGGTGAGGAAATTTTAATAGGCTCCCTTGCCGTTAGAGCTATCTGAGGTTCGATGGAATCATTTTCTAGATGAGCGATCACCTCAATATCAACTGTTGCTGAGGACGCGAAATCATCTGAACTAAGTGCCAGAGGCGGCGTTGGTTGAAAATTCTCGAATAGGGTTTCTAGACTTGGAGAAAGGGAATCTTCTGGAAATGTAGGATTGAAAACTGGTAGTTCAGCAGTTTCAGGTTGATTATTGTCCGGGTTGATTCCTGCTAGTTGTTGCAGGACAAGGGAGGGGGTTCCACCTTGGGTGCGATCACCAGCTAACACAGCTGAGTGAGCCAGCTGGAGATCTGCTAGAGCCACCTGAGCAATCTGAATTGCTTGCTCAGGGTGAGCTGCTAGGGCGGCTTTGATAGCGCTGGCGATCGCTCCCCATCCTGGTAAATTCAGGGACTCTGCTAAACCCAAGAAAATTTCGGCGTGTTCTGCCAGGGTTGTTCCAATCTGTGCTGAGTCAGGATGTGTAAGGTCAAGAGCCAGGATATCTAGCCGCTGCTTGACCCCCATTTCAAAAATAGACCCCACCACATCAAACCCTAGTTCAATTGAACTAGGAAGGGAGGTTTCCTGGTTCAGGTAATCTCCCAACTTGGTTTGTAATTCAGTCATGACAGCAGCAGCCCGATTTGCCATCTCTGCGGAGGCTTCTTGCATGGCTTCTGGTGTTTGGAGACAGAGTCGGAGGCACTCATAGCTCTGGAACAGCAGAGATTCCAACTCCGTGTCAATCACTAGCTCTGGGTTATAGAGCGACTTGAACACATCCTCCAACATATGGGCAACATCTTTCATCATTTCCATACCGACACTGGCAGCTGCCCCTTTCAGGGTGTGTGCTGCTCGCATCAAACTATGGATTTTTGCAGGTGTGCGGTCTTCTCTGAGACTCAGTAATTCCTGCTCCACGCATTGCAGGAGGTCTTGAGCTTCTGTCAGGAAGTAAGAGTAATTCTCTTCACTAGTGATGGAGTCAGGGGACATAAAAGTAAGAAGTAGGGAGTGGGGATGTGGGACTCATAGAGTTCAATTCACCTTGAATTGACCAACGCTGGCTTGAAGTTGCTCAGCCGTAGCCCGTAGCTCCTGGAAGGAGTCAGAAATCTGGACGGAGTCGGCGACGGTTTGATGGGTGATAGTGGCAACATCTGTCATAACTTGAGTGACAGTCTGGGACTGCTGGGTTTGGACTAGGGTCGCCTGAGTGATACCCTGTACCAGTTCACTAATCTGAGCGGTAGCTGCCACAATTGCATTTAAGCTCTGACGTGTTTCAGTCACTAGAGTGGTTCCGCTAACGACCTGCTGAATTCCGGTATCCATTGCCATTGAAACAGCACTCGTTTCTGCTTGAATCTCCTGCACCAGCTTCTCGATTTCCGTGGTAGCTTCAGCAGACTGTCGTGCCAAGGAACGTACCTCATCAGCAACCACAGCAAAGCCCCGTCCATACGTACCTGCTCGTGTCGCTTCGATAGCTGCATTCAGAGCTAGTAGCTGGGTTTGGGTGGTGAAGTTACTGATTAAGCTCACCACTTTGGAGATTTTCTGAGATGATTCGCTCAGTTGCTTAATCTTCTTGCTGGTTTCAGACACTGTTTCCCGAATCTGTAGGATGCCATCCACGGTGCGGTTCATGGCTATGTCCCCTTGTCGCACGGTTTGGTTTGCCTGTTGTACCGCTGCTTCTACCTGCTGGGCATTGGTAGCGACTGCTTGCGTGGAACTCACCATCGCCTGAATCTGCTCAAGCGCCTGCGTCAATTCCTGAGACTGATGCCGCGCTTGCTCTGCCAGATCTACGACAGACACTTCGCTACTTTGAGAAGTCTGAGTCACCTTAACCGCAGCTGTCTGCACCTGCATAACGATTTTGCGTAAGCTTTGAATCGTGTTGTTGTAAGCATCAGCTATTGTCCCTACTGCATCTTCTGTAATCGGAACCCGCACAGTCAAATCCCCGGAAAAGACAGGTTTAACGGCGCTTAGCAGTTGAATGACTCGCTGTTGCAGTTGTTCCTTCGCCTCTTTCTCCCGTGCCGCAGCTTTGGCTAACTCTTCTGATTGAATCCGCAGCTGCTCCAGCGTTCCTGCCCGCTGTAAAGCTACGCCAAATTGTACGCCAATCTGTTTCAGCCAGTTGACTTCTGCTTCTTCCCAGTGTCGTGGTCCAGAGTTTTGGTAAGCACAGACTAGTCCCCAGAGCCGCTGTCCTTCGAAAACTGGCACCAACACGTAGGCTTTGGCCTCGAACCGTTCTAAAATTTCTATGTGACAAAGAGCATGACCCGCCTTGTAAATGTCATCGACAGCCAGACTCTGATTATGGCGGTAACGTCCCCCTTGCGTCTCTTGCAAATGAGTATCTTTAACCTTTGTTCCCACATCAGTCCCTACCAGCTTCACCCAACCAGTTGAAACAGATTCAGCTACAAAATCACCAGTCCAGTCGGGGTTGAAGCGGTAGACTGCCACCCGGTCAACCTTCAAAATTTGCCGGACTTCTTGTGTAACTGCATTGAAGATAGAATTGGTATCCATCGATTGACCAATTCTGTCAGTGACTCTGGCTAGAGTCTTCTCCCGCTCCGCTTGTTGTTGAATCTGTAACAGGAATTGAGCTTGCTGTAGGGCTATACCCAATTGACTTCCACTCTGAGCGAGCAAGCTCACCTCTAACTCTTCCCAATGCCGAGGACTAGAATTTTGATAAGCCGCTAGCAACCCCCAGAGCTTCTGTCCAATAAAAACTGGAACCATCACGTAGGCTTTGGTCTCAATTTCTTCCAGTAGGTTAATGTGACATTGGGAGTGACCAACTTTGTAGATGTCATTCACCGCCAAAGTTTCGTTATTGCGAAAACGACCCCCCTGGGTTTCTTGCAAATAAGTATCTTCCCATTTCTTGGCGTCGCTCTCAGCCAATTTGACCCAGCCACTTGCTACAGACTCTGAGATAAACTCCATACTCCAGTCAGGATTGAAGCGATACACTGCCACCCGGTCGGCCTTGAGAAATTGTCGGACTTCCTGGGTAGTGGTTTTAAAGATGTTGCTAATATCTAGCGACTGCCGAATCTTATCGATAATTTGAGCAAAGGTACGCTCCCGCTCAGCGGCTTTGGTTATTTGCTCGGCGTTGAGCAGGAGTCGAGTGCGAACCTCAGTTTGCTGCACAGCAATGCCTAGGGGAGTACTCAGTTGCAGCATGAGGTTGACTTCAAAGTCTTCCCAACGTCGGGGACCAGAGTTTTGATAGGCGGCTAGTAGCCCCCAGACTTTACTATCCTGGAGAATAGGGACAATTATGTAGGCTCTGGCCTGGTATTTCTCTAGAGTTTCTATGTAGCAGGGGGAGAAGCCAGCGGCATAGATGTCATCAATCTGCTTAAATCGTTCGCCCCTAGCATAGCCACCACCCCTGGTTGCTTGCAAATAGGTATCAGTGTCAGTGTGAGAGGGAGCAGCCAGGTTCTTCACAGTACAACGGTCATTCGAGGTGGTATTCTCCTTTAAGCTGGTGTCTTTGTCTTGCTCTTGGAGTATCGAAAGCCAGCCAGCACCGACGGCTTCGGCTATCACCTCCCCACTCCAGTCAGGATTGAAGCGATACACTGCAACCCGGTCAGCTTTTAGGAGTTGACGCGCTTCGTGCGTGATGGCTCTAAATATTGTGTGGAGGTCGAACGATTGCCGAATGTTCTCGAAGATTTTAGCGACAACTCTGTCACCCTCTGTCTCAAAGCGAGTGCGGCTCAGCATTTGTGCTTGCTGCAAAGATAGCCCCAATTGACCACCCATCTGAGCGAGCAAGCTCACTTCGGACTCTTGCCAATGCCGAGGACCAGAGTTTTGATAAGCCGCTAGCACCCCCCAGAGCTTTTGTCCGTTAAAGACTGGAACAATCATATAGGCTTTGATCTCAAATTGTTCCAGTATGTCGATATGGCATTGAGAGTGACCCACTTTGTAAATGTCATCCACCGCGAAGATTTCATTATTGCGATAGCGCCCTCCCTGGGTTTCTTGCAAATGGGTATCTTCCCAGACTGTCTTGATATCTGGTCCTACTAATTTGACCCAGCCACTGCCTACAGACTCGGCGATAAACTCCCCACTCCAGTTAGAGTTAAAGCGATAAACTGCAACTCGGTCAGCCTTCAAGAGTTTTCGCACTTCTTGCGTGGTCGTTTTGAATATCATGTCGATATTGAGCGATTGCCGAATTCTATCGATCACTTTGACAACCGCTTTTTCCTGTTCCGCTTGTTGTTTGATCTTTAATAAAAATTCAGACTGCTGTAGGTTAATCGTCAGCTTTAAGGAGATTTGATAGAGCAAATTAATTTCTGTTTCCTGCCAATGGCGAGGCATAGAACATTGCTGTACAACTAGCAATCCCCACACTTGCCCTGTCATTAGAATGGGCAAGCTCAAACTAGCTTTAACCTGAAGTTGCTCTAATATTTGTCTTTGATAAGGTGTGAGTTCAAAGCTATTGATATCTTCAATCACAACAACTTGCTGCGTTACGTAGTCTTGGGGTTGGTCAGCACCAAAGCAGTTAATTGCTAAAGTTTCGCCCTTAGCTGGTCTCCAACCGCGTTGCAAAGCTTCTGCCACAACCTTGCCACTGTTAGCTGCATCAAAGCGATAAATTAACACTCTGTTTGCTTGCAAGGTTTCCTGTGTGGCTCTAACTGCAACTTCAAGGAGATCCTCTAGATTTGAAGAGCGCTGCATTGAAAGGGCGATCGCAGATAGCTGTCGGCGCTGCTCTTGGAAAATAGGAGATAACTGAGCTTCTGCAGCTTGCTGGATGTCCAAATGACTTGTTGTCTCGACTGGCTTTGTGTAGCTGTTGATGCGATTGCCGTTGGATTTGGAGCAGGGAGCAACAGTATTGGGGTTATTCGGCCCACTTTCTAATAAAAAGAATAGGTCTTCTTTGTTGTTCAACTGAGTTTGATTTAAAGTGGAGGTCGATGCTTCCACTGAGTTTGGCTCGTCTTGAGTATGGTCCTCGTCTGCGTCATCAATCTGGTCGATTAGGGAAATGGTCATGAGAGAAATCTCCGTAAACTTAGGCTTAATTCAAACGGTAAATCTGAAGTTGTGAGTCCTGGATTAAGGCTTTCGCGTCCAGCACAGGGCTACTGGAACTCATCAAGTACCCTTGAATGAAGGGTAATAGCCTAGGGTGAAACAATCTGGGGGATGGGGTCTGCAAGGCTTCTTGTTTGTGGACTTCGATATCAACGACTTGAGGCACAACTATTCCTATAGATTTGTCATCGGCCTCAATCGCGATTACGGTCAATGTTCTTCCAGAGGCTTCCTCCTTTGAGCACACTCTTT
>JAFASY010000252.1 GCA_019244235.1 Chroococcidiopsidaceae cyanobacterium CP_BM_ER_R8_30 | reverse complement strand
TCTGTCCCAGTTGCCTCATCCCTCCACAACTCTTACGAGCTTTGGGTGACAAAGTAGAGCTGGAGACATCGACGTTTGCGAGGCTCGTTCCAAACCCCGGTAGAACACCTCTAGCCCACAAAACCATCACCTCAGCAGCAGCCAGATCTCTATCTTGAACATAGCCACACTTCTGACAAGCATGAATCCGTTGACCACGTTCTTTTTCCTTTCGATCTCCGCATTTAGGACAAGTTTGAGATGGAGCCACTTTTTTTGTAGGGACTTCTACAAAAACACCGCCGCCTTCCTCTAACTTGTACCTGATCGCGCCTTTTAACATGCCCCAACCAACATCAAGAATAGAGCGATTGAGTCCTGTTTTTTGCTGTTTCCTTTTGCTACCTGGTTTAGCTTTGCGGATCATGTTCTTAACTTCTAGTTTTTCCGAAGCAACCATGCTGTTACCGCTTGTGATCTGTATTGCTTGGTGATGAACCCAGTTCTGCCTAGAGCAAGCAATCTTACGCTGTAGTTGACTCACCTTTTTTGATGCATGTTTCCATCTTCTAGAAGCTTTGATCTTCTTCTTCCGATTTGGCGCACGTTTACGACGCTTATCTTTAGAAGCTTTTTTGATTTTGGGCATTGCTTGTTTTAACCAACGAGGATTCGAGAGTAAATATCCATTCTCCCCATCAGAAATCGCAGCAGCCGTGTTTGTTCCAAAATCAATACCAATCGAGCCAGTCCCTAATTCTCTAGATACAGGCTCACGGTTTATCGTGATGCTAGCATACCATTTGCCGTGACGATGCACAATTGTACAAGTGGTTGGATTCCCCCAGATTTTGGCTTTGCCCCTCATTTGAATCTGCCCTAAATTAGACAATTCCAAATAACCGTTATCCCCAATTGTATGAGCTTTCCAACCAGCTCTATCAGGATAAGTCCAACCGCTGTAATGACGAATAGATTTGAACTTTGGGTAATCTCCTAAACCTTGAAAAAATCTTTGATACGCCATGTCTACGCGCTTAAGAGTTGCCTGTAGAGCATGAGAACCCAACGCCTTGTAATCAGTCCAAACTTCTTTAAACACTGGCAGACAGTTCTGCTGCTCAAAGTAGTCAACTGAATGCCCAAACTTCTCGTACTGGGTTCTACGATTGCTAATGGCCGCATTGAACAAGTAGGCGTGGAGACGCCTCCATTTATAAAGCTTTTGCTCTTGGATGGCAGTGGGATACAGCCTGAAGGTAGTGCGTCGGGTTAAAATCATAAAGATATTGTACCCCATTTGTACTCCGATGATTAAAGACAAGAGCTTAAAAATCCGTTTAGATTCTGAAGAATATGCCAAGTTACAGGCTTACGCCGAACTGAAAAAGGTATCGATGGCGCATATCTTGAGGGAATATGTTCGTCGCCTTCCTAACCCGAAAGACCCCGTCCGCCACTAACCCCTCCCTGCTTCGCTCTGTTTGGGGAATGCGTGACGGTTGTAGGTTTAAACCAGTAATCGTTCACATCACATACAGGCTGATAACCAATGTCCTGGTAAATCTGGTTGGAAGTGGGATTATTGAGATCTGTAAATAAAAAGCAATATTTATGCCCTGAATCAAGTAAGGTTTGGCTCAAAGAAGCAACGCAGGAGGTGGCATAGCCTTTTTTCCGGTATTCTGGCGGAGTGAACACCATGTTGATGCTAATCCCATTGGGTGTTCGTCTACTGCAACCCGCCATAGACACTGTTACATTGTCCTGCCATAGATAAAGGGCATGATCAATTAAGTGCCCATCAACAAGGCGTTCAGCATCCTGCTTAGCCTCATCGCCTATCGCCTCAAGAAGTGCTTGACACCAACCAATTAAAAGGCTGCGGTCATCCATAGTGGCTCGTCGAAACTGACCTGATGCTAGTGAGATAGGCTTTACTAGTTCAAGCTGGTAAATGCGCTCTTGCCTACCCATTCGGTAGGACTGACCAGTCACAGCTTGCCACGCTTCAACAAAGGTTTTTGCTTCAGGTTCTGGTCCCATCACTCCAGGCAAATGTTCTGACTGCGAATACAGATCTTCTACTAGCACTTGTAGGGCTTGAGGATGCACTGAGCGCGATATAGCCAACTTGTGAGGTGGCGTTCTAAAAGCAACGGCTAGTATTGTGTCATCCTCTTCTACCGCCGCCAGGTAGGGGGTATGTGTAAACCGCTTAGGAAAGCGAGTGAGAGTCTCGCAAATCCCAAGCATCAGATTGTGTTCTGCTTCACGTTGGAGTAAATAATCTTTGACCCGCGAGTAATATTGACTGGCACAACTAAAACGATTGAGCTTCATAAAAGAGCATCCAGAACCAAAACTTCTAAACCTGGGACAGTAGCTAAACGGATATCATTGGTTAGGAAAAACGTAGCACCTCCTTGCATAGCAGTTGCAATTTGAATTGCGTCTGGGGTTCGCAAGTTTTGTGTTGCTCTTAACTGGGCAGCAACTTCAGCAATCTCAACAGCGACAGGTAAAATCATCAAGCTTTCTTGGTCAAGAAGAATATCACGATACTGTTCAGTGAGTTCTACATTGCCTGACCTTAGTGGGTGGACTAAAACTTCTGTCAGAGTCAACGTAGACGTAACAACTTGAAAATCGCCTTGACTCATCGCTTGAAAAAAGGCACGAACAAGATCTAAATATGCCTCATTTTGCTCGATAAAGTAAATAAGTGGTGCGGTATCTAAGCCAACGACTTGACCTTGCAGTTGAATCAGCTATTCCATGAAGCACGTTCCTGGTTAACGTACTCTTGAGCATCAAGTCCTTGCCAGGTTTCTTTTCCTAGACCCTCTAATTCCATAATGCTACGCTTGGGTCTTACAAGCATCTGGTGATGAACCATTGCAGCCAACTCTGCTAACAAACGAAGTTGTTCATCCGAGGTAAGATTTTCAACTTGACGGCGGATCTCTTGATAAGTAGCCATACTATTTATTCAATGCCTCTACGCCAATCACGCCACATTGCTTATAGATTCAACACTTTCTTCTGCTTAAGAGCCCTACAAATAACGTTCTAATAGCTGTAGCCTGAACTCTAATAAATCAATTTGAAGTACTCTCTCATCCTAAAAATAAAGCAAGCTAATGTTCGTGTTCCGCGACGGGAACAATTCTTCTGATTCTCGGCGACAACCTCTGTTCCGTCCGCTACAACATGTTGTTACGCTGCTAGCGCGTTCATTCACTCTATGGTGTTGACCAGTCTTTTGTTCGCAATTCTACGATCTGCCCAAAATCTGACTGATTACGGGTGAGCAAGATTGCGTTATTAGTTAGAGCAATCGCAGCAATTTTCAGATCCATATTTCCTAGACGAGGATAGGCTTTTCGTAAGCGTTGATGTTCTATAGCGGCTGTCCGGTCAAAAAGAACCATCACGATTGATTGGTAGTCCGCTGCAAGTTGCTGTAGTCCTTGATATACAAGGACTTGTTCATCTGGAGTTTTCGCCCTGGATAAAATACTGAGCCGACATCTAACTTGCTCTTCATAAGTAATCACAGTCACTACAACTTCAAGCTCTTTAACAGCTGCTAGCGTTGCCAGGATTCGCTTTCCCTCTTGTCCATTGCGCTGGATGAGACTGAGATGATCGGTGTCTAGAATGTACATTGTGGAATGGTAGGAACCTACTCAGCAGTCTTGCGCCATTCTTGTCCGAGGCGAACCGCTTCATCAAAGGTAGGATCATTTTCAAAGCTACCTGCAACTTTTAACCACCAAGGAGCTTTTTGCTGGAGGAACCCAGATAGCATCTGTTTCATTTGTGACAGTTCTGTCTCCAAACTGGCAACTCGCGCTTCGAGTTTTTGAGATCGTTCTTCAAGCTGCTGGGAGGTCATAGAAATCTGCTGCAAATTAGAACTCCAGAAGCATTATAGCGAGATCTCTAGAATTGCTGATTGAATTGAGCTTTGTGGGTTCTAGCAGTAAAATATCAATTGACTGAGCAATCACAACTTAGCCATAAAAATAGGAGCAGTGCTGGCACCTGGTTTTCTCTAAGTTATTATTAGTTTTTGATACAGAGCTTTCACAAAACCCTGTACCAACACAGAAATAACGGGCTCCCGTGCCTCTCTCGCAACAGTTGTGAGTCTCGTCTAACCCCGATAACAGCTTCGCGCTTATCCACCCACAACAACGTTAAACAAGAATTCAGATGTCTGAGTACAAAATCTCAATTGACACTCAGCCAGACTCTAAAGAAGTTAACTTGGTAGACAAGCAGCTGCATGAATTCAATGTATGCAAGATTGGGGAGTACCAATATATCCCACTGATTCTGTTTCTGCGTGATTCAGAGCAAAAGGTGGTGGGTGGCTTGGAAGGCTTTATGGGTTTGGGATGGCTTCACATCGGCACGCTCTGGATTGCGGAAGAGTTGAGAGGTTATGGGTATGGAAGGACACTTCTATCAGCGGCAGAGCAAGAAGCTTTTAAACATAACTGCTTTAATGCATATGTATTCACTTACAGCTTCCAGGCACCTGAGTTCTATCAGCACTTAGGGTACGAAGTGTTTGGAGAGTTAGAGGATTTTCCACCAGGTTATCGTCGATACTTCTTAAAAAAGAGACTCACAAAAAAATCGTAGGGCTAAATCCTAGGGATAGCAAAGCTTGACGCTGTATGCTTCCCATCTAGCCGTCTGAATCCAGTAGCGGATTAAATTCTAAGTGGTATGTCCGATTTTTACATGTATTCGGTTCATATCATACATCTTGAACCGCACCAATTCGAGTGAAATTGCCTAGTGACAAATGCGATGCTGTCTTAACTTGTCACAAATACATTCATCCTACGGTATTGACCAGTCTTCTGTTTGTAATTCATTGCAACTGTTTTTCAACCGCATCACACGCCACTCCAACCCCATTTTCTGCTTGGAGAATACGTCCAATTTCTATTGCTTTAGCTGCATAGTTGGGATTTTCTATCAATTCACGTAACTGCTTAGCTACTCGTATCGCTGAATACTGCTTACGGGAAATTGTCCGCGAAGCTCCCAATCGTTCAACTCTTGCTGCATTGTCTGGCTGATCGTGGCTGTAGGGCATCACAAGCGTTGGACGACATGCCCGTAACGCCTGAGCTGTTGTGCCAATGCCGCCTTGATGCACAATTGCACAAGCACGCGGAAAAATTTGAGAGTATGGCGCATAGCTTACAGCAATAATGCCTTCTGAAAGATTTTTGGGAGGGGCATTCTTGCCAATTAGCAAAACAGCACGGCGGTCTAAGTACTTTGCAGCTTGAAGGCTTTCCTCATAGAATCGACCAGGAGCTATGACTGCGGCTGAACCCAAGGTAAAAACAATCGGTGGTTCACCTGCATCCAGAAATTGCTGAAGTTCTGGTGTGAGTTGCGCTCCGCTCTCGCTGCCATCATAGAATGTAAACCCTGTAATTACCGTATTCGCTGGCCAATCCAGTTGAGGCTTGGCAAAGGCTGATGAGAACAGCGCCAGCACAAGGTAAGGGGAATACTTATCATCAATAAAGGGATTGCCAACGAGGGGCGGCAAGCCGAGTTCATCTCGTAGCTGATGAATTGGTTCCGCCCAAGCTTTAGAAATAACTTTTGATAGTTGAATAATGCCTCGGTTAGCAATAGAACCTAGCCCGCGCAATTTACCTAGAAATGGAACCACAGGGAGGATTGATGGGTCGTAAACGGAGAGAAATGAGGCGGGTTGCAGAACAGCGAACGCCCATGGAATCCCTAATTTTTCTGCAACCAATCGAGCCGCCACGACTCCTTCACCTGCAATGATGAAGTCTGCGTCTTTAGCACTGTCCATTAAATCTGTATAGGTTTCACGTAAATTTGCACAAACCCAATTTTTGATGATATACTCCGTACCCGTTTTCAGATCCATCATCCGCGCCATCTCTTGAGGATCGTTGAGCGCAGTGTTGTCAGGGCGCATCCGATGAAACTCGAATCCTAGGACTTCAATTTTGTCTTGATATTCTTTATGGGTTGTAAACACCACACTATGACCCCGATGACGCAACTCAAGCGCGATCGCAATTTTGGGATGTAAATCACCGAGAGAACCGATGGTGGTTAAAACAACACGACTCACTATCTTGCCTCTGGGTCAGCGACATTCACGTAGTCACGCTTGCTCGATCATAAAGCCTTACAGAGATCGAAACAATTCTCGAAATTAAGTTTTCGAGATGAACTCCAGCGATTTTTTGATCCAGATCCAATCGCCATCAACCTCTGCGATCGCACCGCCGGGAAACGGATCGGTTCGCGAACGATTGGGGGCTGCAATCAAAGATGTCAGCTTTTCTACCTGATCAAAACTCGGAGCCCCAATAGCAAGTGCTTGTTGCAATATCTGACGCATAACACGTCGTTGTAATGCGAGTGGTGCTTTCTGCAAGATGCGGCGATTTAACCCTAATTGATTTGAAGAACTACTTGCCACTGGTGGCATCGCCTGTTGTTTTAGGGTGTGGGCAGCAAGTTCAAGGTATTCCACTTCAGCTTGTAACAGCTCCGCTGTTTGAGCCAAGGCTGATTCGACTTGAGGGTTGAAATGGGTTTGCAAATAGGGCAGCAACTCTTGGCGGATGCGATTACGCGCGTACTTTAAATCCTGATTAGTCACATCTTCCCAAACCAACATTTGCCAATCGCGACAAAATTGGGCAGTCTGCGTCCTTGTCACTTCTAAAAGTGGACGCACTAGCACGAGTCTAGAATCTAGTAAGCGCCGCCAAGTCAGGGCTTGCAATCCATCTGCTCCGCTGCCGCGAATTAAGTTGTAAATTAGGGTTTCAGCGCGATCGCTTGCTGTGTGACCAGTCACAATGTATTGGTAGTCGTTGGCTTGAGCAATCACGCTGAGAGCTTGATAGCGCCATTGCCGTGCTGCTGCCTCACTCGGTAATGGTTGCTTGGCAACGTCACAGTAAAACGGTAGTTCCCAGTTGTGAGCCAGTTGTTCTACATGTTTAGCATTGGCTTCGGAGTCAGGACGCCAACGATGATCGCAGTGAGCAATGCCGAGTTGCCAACCCCACTTCGGTTGCAAATCTATCAGTAATTTGGTTAAGCAAAGGGAATCTTGCCCACCGGAGACTGCCACCAGTAATCGCTCATGTCGTGGTAGGAGTTGGCGCGATCGCAGTGTTTGGTGTAGTTGTGCGTGGAGAGGAGTCCAAATAGAATTCTCAGCCATTAGGCTTCAGGTAGCCGTTGTTAATCCCAGTTAGAAAAACCAGCCATAGGAATGTAGCCCCTTGCCCAATAAATTGACGCCAAGATAACAAACCCAAACGACGGCAAATCCTGTGGCAGCTAAAATTGCCGGACGACGCCCCTGCCAGTTCCGCGTGATTCGAGCATGAAGATAGGCAGCAAACACTAGCCAAGTAATCAATGCCCAAGTTTCCTTTGGGTCCCAGCTCCAGTAAGAACCCCAGGCTTCATTCGCCCAAACTGCACCAGCAATGATACCGATTGTTAGCAGAGGAAATCCTAACCCTATGATGCGGTAGCTGATATTATCTAAAGTTTCAGCTAAACTAAGACGCTGTGGTGACAGCAACTCAGGGCTTCGCCTTTGGTCATTCTGACGACTTGCTTGAGCCAGATCAACCGCCGCTGTGGTTGGAACTACTGGGGCAGTAACAAGATCGAGAACAGCAGTTTGACCCTTGCCATTGCTCTCAACTAGATGAGCTACTGCAGCTGGGTTTGAAGCAGGTGAATTAAGAAGCGCGACAGCATCTGTCGCCTTGTGCAAGCGATAGCTGCCAGTACCGACAGAACTACCTCGTAGTTCAACGTTTTGACCGCGAGTCACAACAAGGAAAGCGATCGCCAGCAATGACCCTACCATCAAAGCTGCATAACTCAGCATCATAACGCTGACATGCATCATCAGCCAATTTGATTTAAGTGCCGGAACTAGCGGTGCTGCTGATTGCATTTCTTTAGGCAGTGTTAGGGTAGCAAAAGCTGCAATCCCCATTGCTACTGGCGCAGTCACAACCCCTACCAAGCGGCTACGACTCATACTTTCTGCAATCAGGTGAACAGCAGTAATTCCCCAAGCCAGAAAAAATAGAGATTCGTACAAATTGCTTAAAGGAAAATAACCAGCAGCTAACCATCTGGCTCCCAGCAGGGTAGCTATGCATAAGTTAGCACTTATCATCCCAGCTGTCCCTAAAGCTGATAGATAGTTAAGCTGAGGAAAAGCTGCTCCACTCCAATAAACCAGCATAGTGGCGAATAGGAGGGCAAACGAGCCATTATCCAACCAGGTCTGGAGTTCAACCAGATTCATAGATAGTATTCCCCCTGTTTTTTATCAAATTATGACTTCTGATGTGTCGATCCTAACGA
This sequence comes from Chroococcidiopsidaceae cyanobacterium CP_BM_ER_R8_30, assembly GCA_019244235.1. Classification (GTDB taxonomy): domain Bacteria; phylum Cyanobacteriota; class Cyanobacteriia; order Cyanobacteriales; family Chroococcidiopsidaceae; genus JAFAVL01. The sequence goes on along the minus strand of JAFASY010000252.1, from coordinate 49,877 downwards.
TTCTTGAAAACTTTATTTAGGGTGATGTTGTGGGACTGGGCAACGGATCTGGTTCGCCTGCATTTTTCAGTGAGACAAAAGCATTGTAGTGAATGCTACGCTCATCACTGACAGCTGTTGTAATACCGATCGAGCGGATAGCATCAATATAGGGTTGTTGCAGGGATTGAATTCCGGGAAAGGTTTTGAGCAGACGATCCATGTCTATGAAAACTTGACCGTTATTAGGATTAGGTTGTGGTGGTACAGTTTTCTGGAATAGTGCAGAGCTAGCTAAGGTGTTTGTGCCGGGATTGGGGACAATCTGCTCAGCGATAGGAGCGCCCACAGTCAAGAAAGCCACATTGCCATCTAACCAACCATGAGTAGCAGTCAAGGTGCCATAGGGGGCAACCCACTTAACTACTGGTTGACCGTTAATTTTCGCTGGCTGTACGTTGAACTGGTAGCGGCTACTCATAAGCTGATCCAGCTTTTGAAAAGTTTTTTCGGCTTGGGCACGATCGTTTGTTTGCACCATCAATCCCAATGCCAAGGCAAAATTGTTTGGGACATTAGCTTTTGGAGCAGAGGGGATAAGCGACAGCGAGAACGGCCCCTTCATCCAACTTAAAAAATCTCGATCGAGATCCAGACCAGTTAGTGAATTCACACCTGCTTGCAAATTTGCTGGCGCTATGGGTGCTTTAGAGTTAGATGACGAGAGGAAGTAGTCCTGCCACAACTGCTGTAGATCACCACCCGATAGCATCATTAGTGTATCGGCCGGAAAGCGGCTAGGCATTCCACCAGCATTGTTTTCTACAAGATGCTTTTGGCTACTATTCGGCTGCAGCCAAGAAATACTCTGCAGCTCAATTCCCTCTTGCTTCAGAGTCACAGTTGTTGCCAAACCCTGGTTTTCCTGAAGTTGGGTTAGAGTTTGGGGGAAAATAGACTGTCCTGAATTGGCAGCCATAAACCTGACCGCAGCTGGGATATTAAGATACAGCTGGGCAAAAGGTTGGGAGGCTTGAATTTGCTCTAATGCTGCTGTAAAGCCAGGTGTCGTGGCGATAGATGTTCCACTTTTATCTGTGTCTATTGCCTGCTCTACTGCTTTTGGGTTGTTGGTGACTACGAGGAACCGTCCATCTAGTACCGTAGCTGAGTAATCTGACGCGCCTTGGCTCTGTTCGATTTGAACACCCTTATAAGTGCGCTTAGTCCACTGACTCTGTTTTAGGGGTTTAGGATCCTCTAATAGCTGTTTAGCACGCACTGGGTCCGCAATTGGCAAAACTGCCATCACCGATTGTTGACTGGTCCCAGGTGGTGGAGGAACTGTACCAGGTGTCGGTGCGGGTTGGGGCAGAACTGCGAGTGTCACTTCCTGACCTACCCAGGGCTGAACGTCTTCCTGATAGTCATAGCCATTATTGGTGAGGAATTGCTCGCGCAGCTGGGTGAGTTCTCGGTCTAGTTCTGCTTGGGTCGCTTTCGTCCCAAACTCTCGTAAATGCTCCCACTTAGCGGGATCTGTAGAGATAGAAACGGTGACTAGGGCATCTTGAGGAATGATGTTAGCCCCCATAGGCAGGGCTTGTGGCGAACTATTTCGTTGGCTCAATACCCAGTAGGCAACAATTCCTCCACCGATCAGCAAGCCAGTAACGCTTAAGGTGAGCAGCAGGGAAGATTTGTGTTTGGCAATCATTAGTTTGGAGGGACTAGGAGCTAGGAGTTTAGAGGGACTAGGAGCGGTGAGTAACTAGGGAATCCATGATACCTCAAGGTGTGGAATTGGAAACTTGACGTAGCCACCACAGCTCCTTGAGGTTCCCTCAAGGAGAATGGTGGATGTCTTATACAAGAGTGCCCCGCATCTCGGTATAGTTCTTTGTTTATTATCAGGCTTGTAACCCACAACTAAAGTGCCAACCGACCTGGAATTCAATTCCAGGTCGAGCATCGGCACTGCCCAAAGCCGCAGTTTGTGTCTTCATTCCCCTAGCTACTCACCGCTACTCACCGCCCCTCCCTATTAGCCGAAGCGACCGCTCACATACTCTTGTGTTGCTTGCTGCTGAGGGCTTTGGAAAATGACTTCCGTTCTATCAAACTCCACTAAATGCCCCATACGCTTGCCACCTTCTGTCGTCTGTACATTGAAGAAACCTGTCATGTCAGATGCCCGCGTAGCCTGCTGCATGTTGTGGGTGACGATAACGATGGTGTAATGCTCCTTAAGTTCCTGAATCAACTCTTCAACTTTTAGGGTTGAGATCGGGTCGAGGGAAGCGCAAGGTTCATCCATTAGGACAACATCAGGCTCAACGGCGATTGTGCGAGCAATGCACAGCCGTTGCTGTTGTCCTCCCGAAAGAGACAGCCCGCTTTCTCTGAGTTTATCTTTGACTTCATCCCATAGAGCCGCCTGCCGCAGCGAGCGCTCAACCAGTTCATCCAGATTACCTCGATGACCGTTAATCCGAGGACCAAAGGCGATGTTGTCAAAAATTGACTTAGGGAAAGGATTCGGCTTTTGAAACACCATGCCAATCCTTCGCCGGACTTCTACTGGGTCAATGTCGGCACCGTAGAGGTCTTGATTGCGGTAATATACCTTACCCTCTGCCCGAAAACTCGGGATGAGATCATTAAGGCGGTTATAGCACCGCAACAAAGTACTCTTACCGCAACCTGAAGGTCCAATAAAGGCTGTAACTTGGTTTTTAGGAATATCGAGGTTAATACCCTGCAAGGCGAGAAATTTGCCGTAGTAGATATTTAGATCTCGAGTTCGCAAAACAGTTTCTGTTTGGTTAGCAGTCAAAGCGTCAGAATGCATAAAAATCTAGCTAAATTAATGAAACAGGAACGCGAGTGATTGAGTAGTGCTTCACAAAGTTTGAACTAATAAGTTCTACGGGCTGTTGCTAAGCGAGAAGCCACACTGGTAAGCAGAACGAGTAAAACTAGGATTAAGGAAGCTGTCCAAGCCAATGCCAGTTGATTTGCGAAAGGAACTTGGGCAAAGTTATAGACTAAAACTGCCAGAGAAGCCATTGGACCATTGAAAGGGTTGGCCTTCCAATAGTCCCAGAACACGGCTGTAAACAGTAGCGGTGCAGTTTCGCCAGCAGCACGGGCGATTGCCAAAGTCGTCCCTGTAATAATTGCTGGTAGGGCTGCTGGCAACACGACCCGTAACACTGTTTGAAGTTTCGTTGCACCTAATCCCACGGCAGCTTGACGGAGTTCTCCTGGAACTAACTTCAGGGCTTCGTCTGTAGTACGAACGATAATCGGCAGCATCAGGATTGAGAGAGCAACTCCACCAGCAAATCCGGAAAATCCCAGAGCTAGCACAACCACACCAAAAGTAAATACCCCCACAATGATCGACGGTACACCACTGAGGACATTGGTAGCAAACCGAATCCAGCCAGGGATATTTCCACTACTAAACTCTGACAAATAAATTGCTGCCATCACACCGAATGGAATACTGATCGCCGCTCCAATTGCCACCATAATCAGAGTGCCTTGAATAGCGTTGCCGAAACCACCGCCTGGTGGTGCATTTGGCAGTGGTGGCAACTGCGTAAAGATCGCTAGGCTTAGACTACTAGCACCTTGAACTGTCACGTAAATCAGAACTGCCAGCAACGGCAGAAGGGCAAGGGCAACACTGGCAAACACGAGTAAATCCATAACTCGATTCAATAGGTTCCGGGGAGACGCAGGTGATCGCCGGAGACTACTAGCTTTGCTAAAACCTTGTCCAGATATATCCATTGCTAAGTTCTACCCTTGCTTTCCAAATTAGTTTCTTCTTCTTGCTGCTTGCTAAATCCGCTGCACCCGTCGGACCAGTAACTGGGCTAAAATATTAACAATTAGCGTGATGCCGAACAGAATCAAAGCCGCATAGAGTAGCGCGGCTTTCTGCAAAGCACTCGCCTCAGGAAATTCACTTGCTAATAGTGAGGGAATCGTATTTCCCGGCGCAAGAATTGAAGCACCAATACGGTTTGCATTGCCAATTACTAACGTCACTGCCATCGTTTCGCCAATCGCGCGACCAAGGGCTAGCATAACTCCACCGATGATACCAGAGAAGGCGGCTGGTAAGAGCACCTTGAGAATCGTTTCCCAGCGAGTTGCACCCAACCCAACAGCTGCCTGTCGCAATTCAGATGGCAGGGCAATTAAAGCGTCACGGGAAATGACTGTAATCGTCGGCAAAACCATAATCGCCAAGACAACGCCAGCTGGGACCAGTCCTGGTCCAGAGGGTTGGGTGCTAAAAATTGGCAACCAACCCAAAATCTGATGGAGCCATTGTTGAAAGACGAGCAAAATGGGAATTAAGACTATAACACCCCAAAACCCATACACGACGCTAGGAATCGCCGCTAGGAGTTCCACAAGGAAGACAATTATTAGCCGAATCTGAGGCGCGATATAGTTTTCGCTTAAAAAAACGGCGACCCCAATTCCAACTGGTACAGCAAGTATTAAGGCAATTGCTGATGTAACTATGGTTCCATAAATCTGGGGTAGTACCCCATACTTATCCGTATTTGGGTCCCAGACTGTACTCACCAAAAAACCAGCGCCAAATTGCTTCATTGCTGGTATTGCTTGGATTGCTACTTCTATAACCATCCAAATTAAGACACCTGCAACTCCCAGGGCAAAAAGCAGGGTGAGCCAAACAAATCCCCGATCGATTGACCGAGACAGAGGTGATCGCGGTTGAATTTGATTTTGTGTCTCTAGAGTTGGTGAATTCATAACTTACTTTAAAAGCTGAGCTAATAATTGCCCTATATCATTAAATCATCGGTGTTATTCGGAATCTATGGTGGAGTTTAGTAAACACCATGATACATTTTGGCTATAAGAATACTCAACTAGCGTTAAGGGAAGGTTAAGGGCAGGCAAAAAAGTTGGTCAAAGCCAGATAGCTGTTTGGACTGTTGCAGCGTTGAAATTAGTAATTTTTATACATGGATATAGTTCGTACCTTTCGCGCCTCGAACCAACTGTTATGGTCTCTGATAGGTCTATTCCTAACTATTGGTGGTACCTTTGTAGAGGCATATTTCACGACTTCACCTTGGGGCTGGGGACAGCATGGGATCAAAACTTACTCTTTGGGTGTGAGTTACCAAGTTGGGGCAGTGCTGCTAATTAGCTGCCTAGGAGGCAAGAATGCTGGGGCACTCTCTCAAATCGCCTATCTGGTCCTCGGTCTAACACGGTTGCCAGTTTTTGCTCAGTGCAGCGGTGTTATCTGCCTTGGACAGCCTTACTTTGGGTACTTAATTGGCTTTGTTTTTGGCGCTTGGGTTTGCGGCTTACTAGCATTCCGGACTCCCCCAAGACTAGAGTATCTTACCTTCAGTTGTGCCTTCGGTCTACTTACCATTCACATCACTGGTCTAGTCTATCTCATCCTGCTTTACACATTTGGTTGGGCAGGTGCCGCAGCTATGTCTTTACAGCAAGCTGTCCTAAATTATTCCCTCTACCCACTCCCAGGGCAAATCATCATTGTTTGTGCCGTCACTGTCTTAGCTTACGGTTTACGGTACATACTCTTTATTAAATGAGTAAATACTGATTAGATGCGTCTTAAGAACGGCTACTTCTGGTTAGCTGCTACTATCAGTCTGCTTTTAGACTGGATAACTAAATCCTGGGTGATGCAGAACCTCAGCCTGGGAGAGACACGACCCATTTTGCCAGGAGTATTTAACCTGACATACATCGTAAATCATGGTGCAGCTTTAGGGCTCTTCCGAAACGGAAGTGAGTGGTTACGCTGGCTGTCATTGAGTGTAAGTTTATTCTTGATTGCGCTAGCTTGGTTTGGACCATCTCTCAGTCGTTGGGAGCAGCTAGGCTATGGTTTGATTTTGGGTGGAGCATTGGGAAATGGGATAGGGCGATTTGTTGCTGGCGGCGTTACGGATTTCTTGGACTTCCGACCTATTCAATTTCCTTGGGTGTTTAATCTGGCAGATGCGTTTATCGATATTGGTATCGCTTGCCTGCTACTTGCCAGCTTCCAGAAATCGCCACCAAATCGCAGACTTTGATAAACCAATAAGCTGAGGGAGCTTCTGGAACCCCCTCAGCTTAGTACCTATTGATAATGGGATAGGCGTTATTTGGTATCCCCACCACCAGAACTGCCTGGATTGCCAGGACCTGTACCTGGTCCGTTAGGATAGGTTACAGATGGTGCAACTGTGTTGTCAGGGTTCCCTGATGCAGGTGGGTTGCTTGGCAGGTTTGTGCTCCCGCCAGGAGGCGTTGTGCCGGGAGTCGTTTCGCTGCCGCCAGGACCGCTTGGACCATTAGGACCAGCGGGGGGCGTTGTGCCAGGAGTTATTGCGCCACCAGGGCCGCTTGGACCGCTAGGACCACCTGGAGCAGGGCCATTAGGAGCGCCTACGGATGGTGCATTTGTGTTATCGGGGTTCCCTGATGCAGGTGGATTGCTTGGCGTGTTTGTACTTCCACCAGGAGTCGTAGCGCTACTGCCACTAGGTGATGGGCTACTAGACGACTCACTACTTTCACAACGGGAATTGAGCGGGAACTGCTTACACAAAATGGTCTTAGCTGCTGGAGAAAGCTTGATGTCCGAGGGTTTATTACTATCTGATGATTGGGCAAAAGCAACACCACTAGCTGCTACCAGAGTCAAAGCTGTACCAATGAAGGTCAAATATCTTATCTTCATCTCGATAAACCTCGCACCTAGAACCTGAACAAATTTATGAGCTTAATTTAATCAGAGGAAGAGTATTACAGAATCTGTCTTAAGGGGGATGTAAAAATTGCAGTATGGAGAACAAAGCCGAAATGGCTGCTTCAAGGCAAGAATTCAGCTTATGATCCATTGAGATGAACTATAAACAACGAACAATTAACCTATCTATAGAAGTAGAATCAGCAACGAGCTAGCCTTATCGAGGCTTGCCAGTAGAATAGGTGAGGACAAAAGTCTCAAGCCCACAGCAGCAGAATTATTTGTTTAACACACTGGTTCTCGGATAGACAATGAGTTCTCCCCAACCACCATATAACTCCCAAACACTTCTAGGTCAAGTGACTCAGGCAGTAAAAACGATGCAAGCCAAAATGAATTTTGGTGCGCTAGCGCTCAAGCCGAATGCCAGAGTACCAGAGCTTTGGGTACAGGATGCTGGGGCGGATAAAGCCGAAGTCTATCCCCTCATAGGCGATCGCTATCTAGTAGGTCGCAGCTCAAAATCCTGCGATATTGTGATCCGTAACCCAGTCATTAGCCAGGTTCACCTATCTATCTCGCGAGATTCGCGCCGTTCACGGCAAACCCCCTTTGTCATTAAAGATGAAAACTCGACTAACGGCGTCTATCGCGGTAAGCGTCGGCTCACAAGAAGCTTGCAACTGCGCCATGGGGATGTTATTACCTTAGGTCCACCGGAACTTGCAGCCTCTGTCCGAGTTCAATATGTTGATCCACCACCTTGGTATGTCCGAGCTGCTAACTGGGGAACTTACGGTATTGAAGGACTTGCCATACTCGCATTAATAGGCATAGGTATTGAGTGGGTGCAAGCGCCTGCGGTGCGACCCTTGCCTAATGTTGCTAAAGGTCCAGTCATTGTTTATGCCCGAGATGAACAGACGCCTCTACATCCGCAACAGAATACAGCTCATGTAGACATGAAGCAGTTATCTGGCTTTGGTCCTTATTTGCCCAAAGCGGTGATTGCTTCAGAGGACAGTCGCTTTTACTGGCACTTGGGAATTGATCCAGTTGGCATTGCGCGAGCTGTATTGGTTGATACACGCAACCGCGCATATGAGCAAGGAGCTAGCACCCTGACTCAACAGGTTGCCCGTAGTTTGTTCCGTAACTATGTGGGAACCAAGGACTCGTTAAATCGCAAACTGCGAGAAGCCATTATGGCGCTGAAACTAGAGACATTTTATAGCAAGGACTTCATCCTGCTGACTTACTTAAACCGTGTCTATCTGGGGCATGACACCTATGGTTTTGAAGATGCTGCTCAGTACTACTTTGGTAAGTCAGCGAAAGATTTAAACCTCTCAGAAGCCGCTACTCTAGTGGGGATCTTACCAGCTCCCAACAGTTTTAATTTCTGCGGCGATGCACAGAGTCGGCAGAGAGCTGCTGCCTACCGTGATCGCGTGATTGACCGCATGTTAGAGCAAGGTAAAATCCAGCGAGAACAAGCCAACCGGGCAAGACGCTCATCAATTACAGTCAGCCATAGAGTCTGTGAAGAGCAATCCCAGACTATTGCTCCTTACTTCTACAGTTCTGTATTTCAGGAGCTGCAATCTATCTTAGGGGAACAACTTGCTAATGAAGGCAACTTCACAATAGAAACCCAACTAGATCCACGGATTCAAGCGGCATCAGAAGCCTCTTTGCGGCGTTATATTGATACAGTTGGAGCGAACTATGGCTTTTCTCAAGGTGCGATCGTCACGCTTGATGCCAGCACTGGTGCCGTCCTAGCCCTCACTGGCGGGATCAGCTATCAAGAAAGCCAGTTCAACCGTGCAATTCAAGCTGAACGCCAACCAGGTTCGAGCTTCAAAATCTTTACTTACACTGCCGCTATTGAAAAAGGCGTCTCACCAGAGAAAACTTATTCCTGCGCCCCCTTAAATTGGCAAGGTCGTCACTTTCGCGGTTGCGAACGCCTTGGGAGTGATAGGGCCAATATGTATGCAGCCTTAGCACAGTCTGAGAATGTGATTGCTCTACGGATTGCTCAGGAGGATGTTGGGCTTAACAATGTGGTACGGATGGCGCGAAGGCTAGGGATACAATCCCCCCTAGACCCTGTCCCTGGCTTGGTGATCGGTCAAAGCGCGGTGAATGTGTTGGAAATAACGGGCGCGTATGGTGCACTCGCTCATCGTGGTATCTGGAATCGCCCGCACCTCATCAATCGGATTCTTGACAGCAGCGACTGTAGCGATCGCAATAATCCCAAAACCTGCCGTGTCATCTATTCCTTCGATCAAAGTGATGGAGCCAATGTCAAGGTACTGCAACCAGATGTTGCAGATGTAATGACTGAGCTACTCCGAGGCGTGATCCAAAATGGCACTGGTCGCAATGCTGCTATTGGTTTGGGGGAAGTCGGTAAAACTGGCACTACAGACAAAGACGTTGACCTCTGGTTCATTGGATACATTCCGAGTCGGCAACTAGTAACAGGTATATGGCTGGGGAATGACAACAATTCCCCCACTACTGGCAGCAGTGCCCAAGCTGCCCAGTTGTGGGGAGAGTATATGCGACGGGTTGTGGGGGAGTAGCGCGAAGTCAAGCTCGGAGGTTTCCTCCGCTCTTCGCAGCTCTTCCTTTAGGAAGCTCGGAACTTCGTAAGAGGGAAGAGGACAAGGGGACAAGGGGAGTTAGGGGGATTTTAGAGGTTTGGAGATGGGGCTAGTTCTGGTAGAGGAATTACTACTCGATCTGGTTGGGTTGGATTGGGGGTGTGGTTGGGGGATTTTTGTTGGAACTGGGATGAAGAAGAAGGCGATCGCGGCTAGAGCTAAACTTGATATTCCTACAGCTGTTGGTAATGCTTGTTTAGCAACTATTTGGCTGGAAGTGACAAATCGCTTTGAAATCGGCGATAGTCGCGGTGACATTTCTGGTAACGTTTGGCTGTCAGCAAAAAACTGATCGACGGCTTCTACCAGATCGAATAATTGCACAGTTGTTAAATCGATCTGAATTGGTGGTTGATTTGGGCTTTCGCCAATATTCGAGCCCTGATCCTCCAATCCTGACCGCACTGTCAACCGATGCCAGTTGTCGTCAACTTTCTGTAACTGTACTGATCCTGGGACTTGCCTGTGGGCTAATGGGTGATGCACTTTACTCAAAAATTCCTGAGCATAGGCACTAACTGCTGTAACCAGACTTTCAAAAAAATCGCGACCACCTGTCAGAGGTTGCTCGGTTCCCGCTAAGTAGCACTCCACATTTACTAGCATCGAAAGTAAAGGGCGGGCTTCGGTGGGCGATGTGTCATTCGCGTTACTCAGACCCTCTACGATTAGTTTACAGTTGGGTAAGCTGTACAAACGCTGAATATTCATTCCACTTCCCCGTCAAACAAACTTATCCAAAACCTTTGCATTCCAGCTGTGCCAGTGCAAAACAGTAATTGTTCTAATAGGCTCATAGCTAGTTGATTCAATTTTTCGTCTGAACTGTAGACAATTACAGCCGAACGGCGGGGATTCATCCGGCTGCGGAAATGGACTTTGAACCGCTCTAAGTAATTGGATAATCGTAAATTCTGCTCTAACGGGAGCTGCTTCTCACTCATCTTTTGGTGAACCAGCAGCAACTCTCGGATGACAACAGTCAATCGCCGTGCTAAATAGCAGGCAATCACTACTAGCGCTTTCGCCTCCCTAAGGCTCAATGAACGACGTGTATGGGCGCGTCGCCAAGGGTTGGTACTGCGCAATCGCCATAGATTCACCCGGTTTTTGATAATGTTATCAAGTTCTAGTTCCTTGGCAACCGCTAGAATCGCTTCTGAACCCCTAAGTTCTAGAGCTTCGATTGCCAGTAGAATCAGGTCTATTTGCAAACGCGTACGGCGCGGACATCCTCGAACCTCAATTGGTAAGTCAGGTAAACTGTCCAAGATTGTGGGATTTGATTGGACAGCTGAACTATCTAACGGCGTTAAGCTCACAGAAGCATTCATCGTAGCAGGCTCGGCGGGTGAAGAGATTTGCAACACAATCTTGGCATTAAAGATTCTCAAACTGGCAGACTATACGTCTATTCCTAGCAAATGTTAGCGGTAATCTAAAACAACTAGGATTTCTAGTGTACGATTTTTCAGGTGTCTCTATAGACCATTATGGATTTGAAGTCCCTGATTCGCGATATTCCTGATTTTCCCAAGCCTGGAATTTTGTTTCGAGATATTACCACCCTGCTGCGAGACCCAGATGGACTGCATTACGCCATTGATAGCTTAGCCGAAAAGTGTACTGCGGCTGGGCTAAATGCAAGTTACGTTGTGGGGATAGAGTCGCGGGGGTTTATCATTGGCGCGGCTTTAGCTTATAAGCTCAGGGCTGGTTTTATTCCAGTACGTAAACCTGGTAAACTGCCGTTCCAAGTCTATTCTGTTGAGTATGAACTAGAGTACGGTATGGATCGGTTGGAAATGCATCAAGATGCCTTACAAGCAGGAAGCCGAGTTCTAATCGTAGACGATCTGATTGCTACGGGTGGAACAGCAAGTGCTACGGCAAAGTTGGTGCAGCAGATTGGCTGTGAGCTGATGGGCTTTGGGTTTATTATCGAGTTACAGGATTTGCAAGGGCGGAAACGGCTGCCACCAGATGTGCCAGTCGTAACGCTAATCAATTATTAGCTTCAAGATGACTGCTACTAGGGTTGAGGCAAGTAGGGACTGGCTAAGTAGGTTTTTTGGTGGCGATACCTTCGCCTATATATCGAAGCGGCTATTGCAGGCGATTTTGACTCTGTTCTTAGTGTCATTGCTCTCGTTTTTGATTAGCCAATTAGCTCCAGGCAACTATCTAGATACGTTGAGAGAAAATCCGAAGAATTCCCCACAATTCATCGCGCAACTAAATCAGCAGTTGGCACTGGACAAGCCTTGGCACGTGCAGTATTGGCACTGGCTGTGGCAAATTCTGAGTCAGGGGAATTTTGGCCCAAGTCTTATTTTCCAACGCCCTGCCGCATCGCTAATTGGGGAGCGGATTCCAGCAACACTGTTATTAGCACTCTCTTCTTTGGTAATCACTTGGGCTGTTGCTATCCCAATGGGCATCATTGCTGCCGTTAAGCAAAATCACGCAATCGATCGGTTTCTGCGTCTGATGAGTTACGGTGGACAAGGATTTCCTAGCTTTATCACTGCCCTATTGCTGCTCTTCTTGGCACAGAATACCTCGCCTCTATTTCCGGTGGGTGGCATAACTAGTATTAATTTCGATGACCTAACCCTTCTAGGTAAATTTCTAGATGTGGGATGGCATATGATCTTACCAACACTAGCGCTTTGTGTTAGCAGCTTTGCTGGATTACAGCGCATTACTCGGGGGGAATTATTGGATGTTCTGCGTCAGGATTACATCCAAACAGCTCGTGCTAAAGGACTACCAGAAAACCGCGTGATCTACGTCCATGCCCTGCGCAACGCAGTCAACCCTCTAGTCACCCTACTAGGTTTTGAGTTGGCAGGCTTACTCAGTGGTTCGTTCATTGTCGAAAACTTCTTCAACTGGCCCGGTTTGGGGCAGTTGCTGTTACAGGCTGTGACTGCCAAGGATATCTATTTAGTGATGGCAGGTACGATGATGGGTGCTGTATTGCTAATTGTTGGAAACCTATTAGCAGATCTTCTGCTCAAGGCTGTGGACCCTCGGATTCGACTAGAAAAACTGAATTAAGCAGCTGAATTAGAAGGTCTTATGAAGCATTCTTAGATTCAAAGAGTTGATTTTGATCTGGGATGTGACAAGTAATAGAATAAAAAACCGTTCTCGACTGCTTTAAGATACCCTTGATTAACGAGATCAGAAGGGAGTCGATTGAGTGCAACTGCACTGTGGATAAGATCTAAAGCGCTAATTTGTCTGCTCCGGTGAGCCGTAATTAGCGCACCATGACTAGGAATGCCTTGTGAACATAAACCACCTTGATAAGCAAGAGATACAAGACTGAAAGGTGAAGTCTCTATGGTATCTTGACCTAATATTTTCATGGTTGTGTCTCTTCAAATAAACTAGCCTTGTTTCCTTCTTTAAAGACGAATGCGTTCCTAATTTTGGATTTAAACTATTTGGTATGATTTGGTAAGTCATGTTAAGGCCGTGTTTAGATAAATCCAATCGGCTCCATCAATCGTCTTATAAAGACCAACACGATTTATTGACTTGGTTATCTTTACAGCGAAGTTAAAAATCGCAGCAGGGCTTCGCGATCGCTCTTAGCCCAAGCGCGGAATGCCTGTTTAGCGCTTTCCGCCTCGCCCCCATGCCAGAGAATCGCCTCCTCTAGAGTCCGTGCCCGTCCGTCGTGGAGGTAGCCAGCGCTGGGTAATATAGTCTTGGTCAAACCCAAACCCCACAAAGGTGGTGTTCGCCACTCAGTCTCAGATGCTTCAAAGTCTGGTCTCCCGTCTGCCAGTCCAGGTCCCATGTCGTGAAGCAGTAGATCAGTGTAGGGATGAATGCTCTGATACGCTACTGCCTTAAGTGGATGGTCGCCAGTACGGAGTTGAGAAATATGGCACGCCGCGCAGTTGGCTTGAGAAAACAGTTTTTCCCCGTGTTGCACCAGTGGATCATCCAGTAACGTTCGGGCAGGAACGCCAACGGTTTGAGTATAAAAAGTAACAGCTTTCAAGGTGGCAATGTCAATGTAGCTAGAACCATCTTTGTCGGGGAACAGTGGATTAGTCACGCCCATGTCATTGATGAAAGCAGTAGCATTTTGCTGCAACAGGTGGGGGTTGTTGGCTTTCAGTCCAAAGCGTCCCAGCACCTTCGCTTTTTTTTGTACATCCCAGACATAATTGGGACGACCGGAAATTCCGTCTTGGTTTTTGTCTTGAGGATCAGCTAATGCTAGAAGAGTGGGTTCAGGAATTGCTTCTAGAAGACCTCGACCCGTTATCGGCGGCGGTACGCGCGGTGAGGTCAGCACTTGCGGGGGAAGAGGTTTACCCTCGGGGAGGGTAATCTTGAGTCGAGGTGAGCGTAACCGATAAGCTGTTCCGTCACCGTAGGTACCAGATGTCTCCTGCCAGGAGATTTCTACTGTCGCCTTCGGTTGATGACCGAAGAGCGCCTGGTCTTGAATCTGCGTGCCAAGTCCGGGAACGGGAGGCACATTGCCTAACGTGACTGATGCTTGAGGTTGAGACTCAAGGGTTCGCCGGAGGCGGCTCCGGCACGGCTGATGAAGGGGTCGGTGCGACCGACCCCAACAGCCTCGACTTCCTTGAGCAAGCTCAAAAATTGACGAGGTGTATTTGTTGGAACCCCCAGCGGCAACGGGTTGACTGGCAGCAATAGGATGAGACACTGGCATGCTGACTCTGACCAGTAAATTCCCCTTCACGGGTAAGCCTCGACCATCATTAATATGGCAGGCTGTGCAGGAAGTATTGTTGAAGGTTGCTCCCAAACCAGCATGGACTGGGGCAGGGGCGCTGACAAAGACGGCTTCAAAAGTGCTATCCCCATCCTGATGCAAAGTCAGTTCCGCTGCCGTTAAATTGGCGGCTGGCTGTTGCAAGCCGTGAGAGGTCCGGTCGAAAATCGTTGTTTCTCCTCCAGCCTGAGGGATTTGCTGTGGCAACTGAGCATGACTCAGAGAGCCTGATAAGGCGATTGCGGCTACGAGCGTCAGAAAAAATACAACAATGAACCGGAAGGACTTAGCTCTGAAAAATTTGCTGAGTAATGACTGCATGAATAACCCCTCTAGCAATCAACTAGCGCCGCCAATTAAAGGCTTGACTTCTTTATCCAGAGTGTCGTGCAGTGTGTTAACAGCATCCTCAGCCGCTTTGATTGTACTTGCATTCTGGGGGACAAGCGCAGATTTCTCGAAAGGAGCGGGAATTTTATTCAGTGCCTCCAGTGCTGCCTGAAACTGCTGCTTCACTTTCGCATCCAAGTTTGGATCAACCTTGGCAACAAAGGTAGTTAACCCCAAACCGTTAGTATTAGCGGGCTGGAAATGACCCAAGTAGACATTTTGAGAACCTCGGATATTGCTTTTGAGGTCGTTAAGGGTATTAAAGCTAAATCGACTTTCAGCGAGGTTGGGATCTTTCTTATCAAAAGGTTTGGCAATCTTGCTATTGGCAACCTCATCCAGACTGTCAAGCATCCCTCCAATCATCTCCTGTGCAGCCGACCGTAAAGTGGGGTAAGTTGTATTGTCCTTTACCCCTGCTGTTGCAATCACCTCTCGATAAGCTGGATTGCCATCTTTTGTTCCCTTGACCCAGCTATCAGTCATATCGCCAGCGGTTTGAGCAAAATTCGCACCCAACAGTTTCAGAAATTCTAGTTCTCTTGAGGTAAAGTCACTGGGCTGCTTGCTGCCGGAAGTACCGAACAGCAGATATTCAATTACGTGAAAGCCCTTATCGCTTTCCCTCAACCCCTCAACGTAGCTGGATGTAAGTTTGTCCCCACTAGCAAGGATCTGTTTAATGTCGTTTTCATCAATTGGCCAGGTATCTAAATTGCCATCGAACCCTCCGTCCTTGACTGGTCCAAAGCCAAAACATTCACTCTGCTCCCAGGGAGAACGCGCCTCAACCCAGGCAGTTCTAGCAGCTTGCAGCGTTTGGCGATTGGGATGTTGGGTAAAGGCATTGATAGCGGTTGATAACGCACTAGCTTTGCCAGTAAAGGTCTGAAATGTTGGAATGACGACCTTGTCAGCAAAATCGCTAAGAATCTGGCGATTGTTGAATGTGGCACTGTTTGTGGCTAAGACTACTGAGGTAGCTCTGGGGGCATGCTCCCGCAAACTCAATGGTGGTGTGGCAGCAAATCCGCCATCACGATTGCAGACACTTGCTAGCAGTAGAGCAGTTAGAGCAACAAAGAGCTTTGAGTTATTAATAGTTCCCCCACTCTTCGTTTTCATTCTCTTCACTACACCCCACAAGGGCGCATGAAGGCGAAGTCGCCACAGCTCCCGGAGGTTGCCTCCCCCACACCCTGTTCTCGACAAAATTTTCATGTCTTTCTTGTTGCAATTAATTCTTATCTACCGTAATGTGGACATTAAACTTTAGTGATATCTTTTGTCAAGTAGATGCTCAACTTCCGAGAGGTTCTTAGAAATTGCTTGCGATTGTTAAATCTCTATCTGCCTTGGTTAGGACAGAATTCGCTCTACTTTGGTCTTTCGACCAACAGCAACGTTAAGCACAGGACAGAAAAAGTGGCAGCGCCAAGATTCAATCCGACTCAGTGGCAGTGGCTATTAGCGCTAGCCCTAAGCGCCATGCTGTTTGTCATGGCATTGCCCGCTTTGGCAACCAGCACCCCGCAGCAGAATGTGCAGCGCCTAGATACTTATATCGAGCAGGCATTGACCAAAGCTAATGCCAAAAATTTGCAAGGAGCTGCTGCAGCTTTCCAGCAATATGCAAACGACTGGTTCGATGTGGAAGATGGGGTCAAACAGACTTCGCGTCAAGCCTACAAAGACATTGAATCTGCCAGTGGTGAGGTGAAGTTTGCTTTCTCAACCGAGCCCCCTAATCAGTCTCAAGTGGTTGCAGCTCTGAAAAAACTGCATGCAACCCACCAAAAATTCATTACTGGGGGATTTAATACTAGTCCAAATTCAACCACTCCTACTGGCACAAGCAAGGTCACAATCGCCAGCTTAATTGAACGGCTTAACCGTGCTGAAGTTGCGATTGACGGAAAGGACACCGCTACAGCAGCTAATGAAATTCAGGGATTTCAGACCGACTGGCTGGAGGTGGAAGGCGTAGTAGCTGCTAAGTCAAAACAGGCCTATGTAGACGTTGAGAACAATATGGCAAAAGCCTATGGATTCCTGAAAGCTAGTCCGGCTGACGTAATCAGTGCCAAGAGAGCGATCGCCTCCCTGAAACAAGATCTCCAACCCTATGCCGGGAAGTCCTTGCAGTACAGCCTGTTTGATGCGGCGGCGATCCTGCTGCGGGAGGGCTTGGAAGCACTGCTAGTCCTGGTAGCGCTCTTAGCCTTCTTAAGCAAAAGTGGCAATGGAGATAAAGCTCAGTGGCTCTGGATCGGCGCTGGGGCTGGTGTGCTGGCTTCGATTCTCACCGCTTTTGTCATTAATCTGTTGTTCTCAAATATTGCTGCTGGCACCAATCGCGAACTGTTAGAGGGAATCACAGGCTTAGTAGCGGCAGTGATGCTCTTTTATGTCAGCTATTGGCTGCATAGCAAGTCATCCTTGGGAGCTTGGCAGGGGTACATCCGGGAACAAATGACCTCAGCCTTAGCAACCAACAGCGTGTTATCTTTAGCGTTGCTCGCTTTCTTAGCTGTGTTTCGCGAAGGGGCAGAAACAGTTTTGTTCTACATTGGCATTGCCCCTGCTATCAGTAGGACTGACTTATTTGAGGGATTGGGACTAGGGCTAGTGGTGCTGGTCGTCATTGCCGTTCTGATGTTAGGGCTGGGATTAAAAATTCCCCTTAAACCTTTCTTTGTCGTTGCGAGTCTCTTGATTTACTATCTGGGCTTCAAGTTTGTCGGCGCTGGCATCCACTCTTTGCAAGTCGCTGGAATTTTGCCTGCCACTCCCGCCAATTTATTACCCGCTGTTGAAGGCTTGGGACTCTACCCAACCTGGGAAACAACTTTGCCCCAGCTGGCTTTGCTAGTAGGAGCTATTGCCGTAATCCTCTATACACGGCGAAAAACGGCTCGGTCACAAGTGGAAAGCGTTCGCTAGTTTCAAAAAGGAGTAGAGACAACTATGGTTCAAGCGCGTTATCGCCTTTGGATTGCCAGTACACTGATGCTGCTGGCTTTGGCAGCTTGTAACAATCCCAATCAACCTGCCGCTAACAATACACAGAGTCCAGCAGCGACAACCCAAACTGCTACCAGTCCAGAAACCCCAGCCAGTTCTGGTGCTACAGCTGACCCTAAGACGACCTTCGCGCTCATGAAGGAAATCGTGGCTAAGACAACTGCAGCAGTAAAAGCTGGTAATTTTGGCAAAGCCAAGCAAGAATTTCAGAATTTTGATGATGGTTATTGGTCAAAGGTTGAAGATGGCGTGAAAGCTAAGTCAGCCAAGACATACAAGCAGGTTGAGGACAACATAGATAATGTCACCAATGGGCTGAAAGCTGCTCAACCGAACAAAGCCAAGATACTTACTGCCTTGCAATCACTCTCGAAAAGCATAAATAGCTACGCTAGCACCCTCTAGTAGCCAGATAATCATCTCCGGTGCTAGCCAACTGGGGATTGCAAGTTACAACAGCAACGACTAGTAGCACTTTTTACTATCCACCTTCCAAACAATAACAATTGATGAAAGAGCTTGACCTGAAATCAACCGTAAACTTGATGAACTCCATCATGGAATTTGAACTTGCCGGAGTGGTGCGTTATACCCACTATTCCTTAATGGTGACAGGTCCTAACCGGATTCCCATTGTGGATTTTTTCAAAATGCAGGCGACTGAATCTCTCACTCATGCCCAACAGGTAGGAGAAATTCTCACAGGTTTAGAGGGGCATCCTACTCTACGGATTACGCCAATCGAGGAAACTTACAAACATGCCGTGCGGGATATTCTAGAGGAAAGTCTCAACCATGAGAAAAAAGCATTGAGTCTCTACAAAGAGTTGCTAGATACAGTTGAAGATGCCAGCATTTATCTGGAAGAATTCGCTCGCACTATGATTAGTCAAGAAGAACTACACAATATCGAGATTAAAAAGATGTTACGCGATTATAGTTGATTGGCAGAATAATTAACAAAATCCTTGTTAGTTAGACCCGTTTACAATTCTTCAGTTAATTCCCTGGAGATGAGTTATCTTCTCCAGAATCATGTTGTGGGTTTAAGTAGTCATATATCTGTTTGTAGCAGAGGTGAAAAAAACGATGCTGTTGCTTGAAAGTTACGCCTCTATCTGAAAATCTTAGGAAATTAATAAAAACCATTGTCAATAGCTTTGGTTTTAGTGTAAGCTGTATTGCAGGCATTATTGAAGATTATTCTCAACAATACTGGAAGAGCGAAAACGATGACTGCGGCTCCTTGAAGTCTGCTATTAGTGAAGCAAGGTATTGATGTCTCCTTGGAGAGTGGAAATCACTTGCTTCATCGGCAGATCTGTTGAGCTAAGCAGTCCCAAACTGAGCTTAGTTCAAGTTCCAGCCAAATTCCACGAAACACATCGCCGCAATTTTGTTCAAAATAATGCGAATTTTCTCAAAAAGGATGTGCAACACCGGCCACTGCTGATTGTCCTTGGAGGGCGAAAATCCCAGATGTATGCTGGCAGCGAACTAGAATTTATCTTTTTTATCGTCGGCGATTGAATTAGTGCAATCGCAGGCGCTTCCAAAAGCCCAATTCCTTTTTTTGGAGCATCATTATGGTTCAAGCGATGAATATGCACCGTGCTTTTCACCTACAGCTATTGCTAATAGGATCATTACCACACCAAGCAATCAACTTGGAGATAGTTCAACACTCCTACGCTCGACAAACTATGTATCAACAGAACTTGATGAGTTTGGGGACTGAGGCAGAGTTGCTAGAAATTTGCGATGCCAAAGATGTGACGCTCACAGTGTTAGAAGGTCAAGGTAGCCTAACCTTGTATGAAGAAGTCTTGACTTTAGAGCCAGGGATGTTTGTATTTATTCCAGCTCAAACACCTCACACTCTGCGGACACAAGCTAGTCTGATTTTCTTACTGGTTCGCTGTGAACCAGAGCCGTTTTAAGCCATTTTAGGGACTCATTTCACTCCGTTAATAACCAATTTACTGCACCAAAAATCTGTAATGTCAAATCTACCTGATGTGCTTTGCTTGAGTGCAAATCCCAAATTGAAAGGCTTCGATCGCCCTCTGCTACAAGCTCTCTCTCAAAAGTTCACGATTGCCCAATGGGAATACTGCCAAACCCAAGATGAACCTAGTTCGCTTGCGGTTGCCTTAGAGTTGCTGCATGACTACTTACAACAGCTAGTTAGTCCGATTCATCTAGTTGGTCACGGCATCAGTGGACTACTAGGATTGCTCTACGCCCAACACCATCCAGAGCGCGTGCGATCACTCACGCTGCTTTCGGTAGGTATCTATCCAGCACAAGACTGGCAGTATCACTACTACACCCATCGCCAATCCCTGCCCTGTAGTCGTCAGGTTATCCTAACGCAAATGGTTCACGATTTGTTTGGCTTCCAGTCAAAAGCCATGATCCAGAAGTTGGTGAAGCTCCTAGAACAAGATTTAGACCATTCTTTGTCTCCACATAGCCTTTTCCGTCGAATGGACTTACTGCCAATTCGACCTACTGTACCACTACTGACATGTGGTAGCGTCGATGATATTGTAGTCAACCCCCATCACCTTCGCAGTTGGCAGCAGTATTTTCACGAAGACAAAGCGACACTCAATTGGCTCTGGGTTTGCTCAGGTGGACGCTATTTCTTTCATTATTTCTATCCGCAACAGACGGCTCTTGCCATGTTTGATTTCTGGGCAAGTCTGCCTCCAATAAAGCAGCCCCTCTCAGAAGAATTGAATGTCAGCGTTTTTTCAGGTGATAGTAAACAATGCTCAAGTTATCTTTAGTTCAGATTATTCAACGGGTAACAGTTCCTTTCTGTTGTTTTTGTGTTTGGACTTTGATGGCTCTATTCCTCTGGAGTCTTTGGGTAGCTACACGAGACGGGGTAAAGCGGTTGAAGCGTCTACATCAAATTCCGTGCGCTCATTGTCAATTTTTCACAGGGAATTACTGCCTTAAATGTACCGTCCACCCCTCAATAGCTCTATCAGAAGCTGCTATTGACTGCCCTGACTATCAACCAACCTCTCCTACTGTCATTTCAACTCAATCCCATTATCAAAGAAAACAGACTAGCTCTAGAGTGAACGCGACAGTGTCTCTCGCTGCGATAACATCAACCATAAGCTGTAGAAAGTTCTATGACGATTTCTAATTCAGTTTTGTCACCTATTAATCACTCTTGCCAACATTCATTCAGACGGGGAGACTTGTTGCCACTGCAACCAGCTCTTCTGTGGGAGATCGAAAGTGGATTCGTTCGTACCTTGACGTTAAAAAGGGGCTCAGCCCCTTTTTAACCTGGAATGAAGAGGGGATGGTAGCAACTTTGGGGGTTTGGGGACCAGGGGATATTGTCGGGAAACCTCTGTCTCAATTCAAGCTTTATCAAGTTGAGTGCCTGACGAGCGTGAAAGTCCGCAACCTATCATTTCAAGGCGATCGCCTACAAGACGCCATGCTTTCACATATCCGACAAATGGAAGAACTTCTCAACATTATGCACTGTAAACTGGTTTCACTCCGCTTGCTGAAATTCCTCAACTGGCTGGTTTACAGGTTTGGTCGAGAAGTTGACCAAGGATGGTTGCTCGACCTACGCTTGACCCATCAAGCAATTTCTGAAATTACTGGGACATCACGAGTAACTGTAACGCGACTGCTTAACCAGTTTGAACAAGAAGGAAAGTTGATGCGACTTCCCCAGTCTCGCATTCTGCTACAAGATTTTTGACTAGCTAGTTGTATTTGATTAGTGAAGCACGTATCATATCTATCTTGGTGTAGATGTATCGGCATCAACTTTCCGGGTCAATGGAGTAGGTGCAAAGTGGGCTTTTGCTTAGTCAAATAGCCCAATGCCCTCAATCACTCAATCGCTACAATACGGAGAAACTCGGTATGAGATCTATCCGCTCTTATCTGTCTAGTCTGCATTTAGTACGTCTTTTAGTGGCTGTTTGTGCTTGTGCTTTGCTGGCGTTCTCTTACGCTTCCCCTGCCTACAGCGATCCAGTCAATATTACTGGTAAACAATCTGCTCCTGAACAAGGAGAAGCACAGCTCAGAAGTATTGAGAAAGGAGCTCAAGATGCAGCTTTAGACAAGCCATATTCGCGGAAGCAGACGCAAGACAAAGCTGTTCCGGGTCTAAATGAGATCCAAGGAACTGCCGATGCCGAAAAGATGAGCCGCCCAGAAAATTCTGAGGATGCCATTTCGGTTGAGGATAAGTCGAAAAACTTTTTGGAAGCAATTACAGACAAGGTCACTGGCAGGGACTAATAGTACAAAAAGTTAGCAAGTAAAAGAGAGAGGTTGACACTCCCCGATCGTGCGTACGCGGGGATTCTTTATTCAATGAGGGCAGTTGCTTAATCCTAGTTAACTGTCCAGATAGAAAATTTTCGCAGTTCCTTGCTGTTGCTCCATAAACCAATGGATTTCAGCATTGAGTTTATTGGTGACTCTGCTAAAAATACAATCAGAGATCTCTTCAAATTTATCAGTTTCGTAAACCAAAAAAGAGTCGTTAACTGATTTACCAATAATCTCTACAACAAAAGAATTAATGCCATCAACAGAAGAAATGCTTTTTCCTACTGCTATAGGAATAATGAAATTAATGGGATAAACATTATCCCCCTGCTTTATTTTATTGGAAGCTAGCTGTAGCATCAGACCAAATTTCCAAAAACCAGGGTGGTCAGGTAGGATAATGCTGTCAATCTTAGATTGACCCTCTATATACTTTTCATGGTCAAGTTCCTCTATATACTTTTTATATTCAAATTGCTCCTTCAAGAGAATATATTCCACCTTATCTTTAGGCCATCCAAGGTTGTCAACTATTCGATCTACAAGTTTAGGGATAAATTCAAAGCATGTATTTTTATATCTTGTATAGTTTTCGGCTAAATGAATGTAACCCTGCCAAAGATTATCGAACTTAGACATAAAAGTTGTTTTTCGATTCGAGCAACCTAAACGTACACTAATTTTGCGTATCTGTCATTAGACCACAAAATTTACTAACTTACCTGGTACAACAATGACCTTTTTAATCTCTTTACCCTCAAGATAACGCTGAGCAACTTCCGATTCACGGGCATACTGTTCTAATGCCTGTCTGTCTGCTTGTGCTGGTACTTGAATCGTTCCGCGAGTTTTACCCATAATTTGAATAACTATCGTAATCTCCTCAAGCTTTAAAGCATCTGGGTCGGCTTGAGGCCAAGTTTGTGTGTGAACTGAGTCGGCGTGTCCGCCTAAATGCCACAATTCGTCAGCAATATGAGGTGCGAAGGGTGCTAGCAGCAGTATCAGTGTCTCAATGCCTTCAGCATACACAGGTGAGTCTTTACATTCGGCATCAGCTAGGGCATTGCTCAGCTTCATCAACTCTGAGACGGCTGTATTGAATTGATATTCACCCTCTAAGTCTTCTGTGACTCTAGCGATCGCTGTATGAATTGCCCGCCGTAAATCTTTTTCAATTTTGGATAGTGGCTCTTGCGTCTGCACAGAGCCGAGAACGACTGGATGAGCGGATTGTTTTATCCTGTTGGTTGACTGTTGTTCCATAAACTCTGTGCTCAATCGCCAGACACGATTTAAGAACCGGAACTGCCCTTCTACATCAGCTTCATCCCATTCCAAGTCTTTTTCTGGTGGTGCTTTGAACAAGACAAACATTCGAGCTGTATCTGCCCCGTATCTCAGCAAGACTTCCTGTGGTTCAACCCCGTTGTACTTTGACTTGGACATTTTTTCGTAGAAGACTTCTAAAGGCTCACCAGTTTCTGGATCTTTTGGATAGGCGGGATCAACCTGTGCTGGTGGAATGTATTTACCTGTGACAGGGTTTTTGTACGTCATACCTTGCACCATGCCCTGAGTCAGGAGGCGCTGAAACGGTTCGTCGAAATTGAGTAGACCACAATCTCGCAAGACTTTAGTAAAAAACCGCGAGTAGAGTAGGTGCAAGATCGCATGTTCAATTCCACCCACATACTGATCGACTGGCATCCACCCGTTAGTCTTGTTGGAGTCAAAAACTTGCTGTTCGTCTCTCGCATCGGGATAGCGCAAGAAATACCAGGATGAATCAATAAATGTATCCATCGTGTCTGTTTCCCGCTTGGCTACCATCCCGCAAGTAGGGCAAGGTACATTAACCCAGCTTTCCATTTGAGCTAACGGAGAAGGACCACGACCCGTAAACTCAATACCTTCTGGCAATCTTACTGGCAAGTCTGTTTCAGGTACTGGAACCGCGCCACATTGAGGACAGTGGATAATAGGAATTGGAGCACCCCAGTACCGCTGTCGCGAGATCAGCCAATCCCTGAGACGGTACTGAACACGAACTTTGCCAAATCCCTGTTCTTGGGCATATTCTACAATCGCTGCTTTCGCCTCTGTCGAAGCCATACCATTGAAGTCATTGGAATTGACAACAATTCCAGGGTCGGTATAAGCCTCTAGTAGAACTGGTACATCAGCGGTACCAGGAGGTGCAATCACGACCTTGATAGGCAAGTGATAGGTTTTGCAAAATTGAAAGTCTCGCGAATCATGGGCTGGGACGCCCATAACTGCCCCAGTACCGTACTCATACAACACATAGTCAGCAATCCAGATGGGAATTTCTTCACCTGTGAAGGGATTAATTGCCTTACCACCTGTTGGGATACCACGCTTAGGTTTATCCTCTGCCGTTCGTTCCAACTCACCTAGAGCAGCAACTGCTTGAATAAACTCTTCTACTGCTAAGCGCTGTTCTTCGGTTGTCACTCGGCGAGTTAGAGGATGTTCTGGTGCTAATACAACATAAGTGACCCCATAAACCGTGTCCGGTCGTGTAGTATAGACACCGATTTTTTCATCCAAGCCAACTATGGGAAATTCTAGGTACGCTCCTACTGATTTCCCAATCCAGTTTGCTTGCATGAGCTTTACTCGCTCAGGCCAACCGCTCAGTTGGTCTAGGTCGTTGAGCAACTGCTCAGCGTAATCAGTAATTTTGAGAAACCACTGCCGCAACAACTTGCGTTCGACCTTGGCACCTGAGCGCCAAGAGCGTCCTTCATTATCTACTTGTTCGTTTGCCAGTACTGTTTGGTCAATCGGGTCCCAGTTGACAGCCGCTTCTTTCTGATACGCCAGTCCTGCTTTAAAAAACTGTAGGAAAATCCATTGTGTCCACTTATAGTAATCCGGAGAACAGGTAGTCACTTCAAGGTTCCAGTCAATCGACAAGCCTAGTCGCTGGAGTTGCTGCCGCATCTGGGCAATGTTCTGGTAAGTCCACTGAGCGGGAGGAATGCCTCTTTGAATCGCGGCATTTTCTGCTGGTAAGCCGAATGCATCCCATCCCATTGGGTGGAGAACCCGATACCCTTGCATCCGTTTCAGTCTAGCAATAACATCCGTAATCACATAATTACGAACATGACCCATGTGCAGGCTACCCGATGGATATGGGAACATCGATAGGGCATAAAATTTAGGTTTTTCCCTAGCTGTAGGGGTCTTGTCTAAACCTATTCTTTTCCAAATCTGTTGCCACTTTTCCTCAATCGCTGCTGGGTTGTATCGGGACTCCACGCACGGAACTCCTACTGTATCAGTGTCTGTCCCCATATTTTAATGGGTTAACAGTTAGTAGAATCGGGATGTCATGACGAATCTCATAATTTGGTAAAAGTATTTGTCTACGGCACCCTAAAACCTGGAGAATTAAATTATCAACGCTACTGTGCCGGACTCGTAGTAGAAGCTCAAAGAGCGGTCGCCTTCGGTCAACTATTCGCGCTTCCATTTGGCTACCCAGCAATGACTTTAGGGAACCGCCTTGTCCATGGCTTTTTGCTTTCGTTTAGCAACGAAACTATCTTGCACCACCTTGACTGGCTAGAAGATTACGACCCTAAGAGAGCCGCTACAGAAAATGAGTACAATCGGCAGCAAATTGAGATCTACAACTTAGAGATGGTATCTCTTGGCCCAGCTTGGGTTTACTTAATGACTAAGGAGCGGATTCGCTCCTGCCAGGGGAACCTGCTGCCAAACGGGTGGTGGAGTAGTTAGAGTAGATCGCTAATTAATCCGCTGGGGAGGCTGAGACTGGACTGGCTTGACAGGCGCGGGAGGCTTAGAGGGAATTTCTACTACAGGAGTGTTCAAGGCAACCAGCAGAGTTTCGTGTTTATTTGTAGATTGTAGGGTTCGAGCAACTTGGTTCACAGACGACACATTAGTCGGGACAATACCTGACAAATTACCAACGAACATAGCCACGAACGCTGCACCTACCCAAGCTATGGCTTGCCAGGGTCTATGCAGACGGGCAAATACCTGGTGGACTGTTTGCTCTGCTGACTGCTGCACCTGTGGTACTGGCATCGTCTGCAAACTTTGGCGTAGATTTATGAGCCGCCCATAAAGCCGCTGAACTTCTGTATCTGTTGCCAGCCATGCCTCTACCTGCCGCCGCTCAGCAGCACTCACTTCACCATCAAGGTATGCACTTAATAGCTCAAAGCGATCACGCTTCAGCGTACTTTGAGGCAATGTCTCATGGGAGTTGGTTCTAGAAATGTTTTGAGACTCAAACTTAGACGTCATGTTAGAACTACTATCAAGTCACGTGAAGGGAAGCACGCTCTTACAACTAACCCTGGTTGGCTACAGAGATTCTTTCATCATAAATCCTTCAGCTCTGTTGTTTGTTCATCTTTAAGGAAGAAATACATTTTCAATCAGCATCAGCGGGGAATCTAACCATCTAGATAGCTTTGAAGCTGGGATTGGAGCCTAGACCTTGCTCTAGCAATTCTTGACTTCACGGTTCCTAAAGAAACACCAGTAATGTCGGCAATCTCTTCATAAGGCATTCCTTCAATTTCTCTCAGAACAATTGTTGTCCGAAACACTTCTGGTAGATCTTTAATTGCCTCTCGTAGTTGATCGTAAAATTCCCGCGTTGTCAACTCTTCTTCTGGACCTGGATTATCCCCAGCAATTTCCCACTCCATCTCACCATCCTCCATTGAGCGAGGGGCATCTAGGGATAGTGGAATCAAGAGCCGCTTGCGTTTACGCAACTCGTCGTAAAACAGATTTGTCGCAATGCGGCTCAACCACCCTCGGAACTTCACTGGTTCGTTCAAGTGCTTAACATTTCGGTACACTCGAATCCAGACTTCCTGAGCCAAGTCAGCCCGATCTTGCCAGTCCGGAGCTAGGTGATATAAAACCCGCTCAACATGGGACTGATAGCGGCGCAGCAACTCCCCGAACGCAGCTCGCTCAGGGCGTATTCCGACCTGACAGCGCAAAATCAAATCGTAATTAGACATTTTTTCAACTTGCACTGACGCTTGAGACTCCGTTGCCTCAATCGCTGACCAGCCGACAGGAATTGATTGACTCATAGAGGACACTGGCTCTAGAACATCCCCTCTAATTAGACACCGTCCTCAAGAGGAAGTTCCCATCGTTAGTGCCAGATTTCTTACTGGCTCACTGTGAAGAGGACAAGGGGACAAGGTGATGGGGTGACAAGGGGAATTTTATTCAAGGCTTTCTGCATTTTGCGCTTGTCTCTCTCTTCTTCTATTCCCCTTGTCCTCTTCTTACTCCCCTTGTCTCCTTGTCTCCTTGTCTCCTTGTCCTCTTTCAGGGGGCTGTTTCTTGTTCAAAGTTAGGGGCGGAGGCTTGAAGCAAGGTGCTGATTTGATTAAAGACTTCGTTGCCAGTGCTTTTCCCTATAGCCTGCCGTTCTGGGAAAAAATCAGGTCGGTCTAGGTTACGGGCAATTGCCTCCTCAACTTGCTGGGCAATTAACTCTTGTAGTTCTTCCCTAGCTCTTTGGCGCTGATATCTAGCTCCCTCTTCTGTGGTAGCGTACATTGGAGGCAGACGGTTGAGGGCGTAGGCAGCAACATCGCCAACATCAAGGTGATGTTCGCTCTTTACTTGAATTTCTGCAACTCGAGAGATCGCAGCAGTTAGCACTAATTCTTCCATCACATTGATAAACTGCTTGCGCGGTACTGCCACCACTTCGCTGGTTAACAGTGCCCCCATAAGCTTGTCTAAAGCCATGTACTCTTCAATTGAAAGCTCAGTAGCAGCGTCACAAATCCGACCTACCTCCGCTTCCATAGCTGGTGTAAGGTAACCATCCTGTAGAGCTTGTGTAACGATTTTTTTTATACTCATAACGCCTTTCGACCTTTCAACTGCAATCTCTCAATTGAGTACATGCCTGCAAAACATTTTGGCTCACTCTTAAGTGAAAACGGGTAAAAATCTAGTGAAGATAATTTCGCCACGGTTCTGGGTCAACTGCTTTTCCCTGAACATATAGACCCCAATGCAAGTTGGGACCAGTTGCTAATCCTGTAGAACCTAAAGCACCAATGACTTGACCTGCTTGAACAAAATCCCCTTCTTTAACGTAGATTTTGCTCAAGTGCATGAAAATGCTAGCCACTCCTTGACCATGGTCAATACCGATGCAGTTGCCGTGAATTCTAAATCCCTGCGACTCCCGTCCTACCAGAGCCACCCTTCCTGCAGCTGGGGCGATGACAGGTGAGCCAAAGGCACCAGCGTAATCAATGCCAGCATGGTAATAGTCTTTGGCAAATTCTCCATTGTAGTAGCGCCGAACGCCATAAACCGTAGTAATGGGACCTTTATTGGGTCTTAGGAAAAGACCATTCCAGAATTTTTGCGGAGTGTCTAGCTGCTTAAAAGCCTCTATGCGCTTCAGTTCATCTGTTGATGCTTCCAGATCTGCTTTTTGGGGAGAAAGATGAATATGTTGGATGGGGAAGGAGCGATCGCCTAAATACACTGACACTTTCTGCTCCTGATCTGCCTCTTTTACCTGAATTTGCTTATTTCCTGGTTGATCAAGAGGAGTCGTGGGCAACAGGACTCGAAACCGATTAGGCGCAATCAAAAAAGTTGGATATGACTTGTGGTTGAAGGTAACTATCGGGTTGCTCGTGACAACCTTGCTGATGTTTGTACTGTCTTGCTCGATTGTTACCGATAGCGTATCCCCTAAGTGAGGCTGTTCAGGAGCAACCTTGACTTGCAAGGCACTAGCAGGAGCAACCACGGTAACACTGAAGGACGTTATCCCCAGTGTGAGCAGAAATTGGACTGTCCAGGAAGCTAAATTAGGTACTACAGTAAAGTTCATGGACCTTTATAGTTTTCTCATAAATTTAGAGTTGTGCAAGAAGATCTGAGGCTAATAGTTGACTTAGTGTTAGTTCTAGCTGCTGCTGCGGGAGGTGGACTATTGGCGGCGCTTTTACGACAACCCATCTTGCTGGGGTATCTACTCGGTGGGATGGTTGTTGGTCCAGCTGGCCTAGGATTGGTTAAAGAATTAATTCAAGTAGAAACTTTAGCGCAGTTTGGCGTCGCCTTTTTATTATTTACTCTAGGGGTTGAGTTTTCCTTTGCAGAACTCAAAAAAGTTAAAGCTATTAGCCTGGGCGGTGGCGGATTACAAATCGCCCTCACCATTTTGGTTACAGCTCTGATATCTGTAGGAATGGGCTGGGTGAGTACGCCTGCAAAGGGGATATTTTTAGGGGCTATTCTGTCTTTGTCTTCTACCGCTGTTGTTCTTAAGTGCCTGATCGAGCGCAACGAGACGGAAACTCCCCATGGACAGGTAATGTTGGGAATCTTGGTCGTTCAGGATTTAGCTCTAGGGCTAATGATAGCAGTGCTGCCAGCCTTAGACCAACCAGTTGAATCGATGGCTCTCGCTACAGGTTGGGCACTACTTAGGATCGGATTATTTGCAGCAGGGGCTGTAGCGGTTGGAATTTGGCTCATCCCTCCCCTACTGCGACTCTTAGCTCGAACAGAGAGCCGGGAGCTGTTTTTGTTGGGGGTAGTAGCACTCTGTCTAGGCATTGCTTTGCTGACGGAACACTTGGGTCTTTCAATTGAAATGGGAGCCTTTGTTGCTGGCTTAATGATTTCGGAAGTGGAATATGCCGATCAAACCCTAACCTATGTGGAGCCATTACGGGATATTTTTGCCACTTTGTTTTTTGCCTCGATTGGGATGCTCATCGATCCAGTGTTCTTGTGGAATAACTTGGAGTTGATTTTAGGACTAGTGGCGCTGGTATGGGTAGGCAAGTTTTTAATTGTCACACCTCTGGTTAAAGCATTTCGCTATCCATTGAAAACTGCTTTAGTGGCAGGTTTGGGCTTGGCTCAGATTGGAGAGTTCTCGTTTGTCCTAGCTAGTGAGGGGCAAGCACTGGGAATAGTTTCCCGTCGGGTATATCTGCTGATTTTAGGCACAACTGCAGTCACGCTAGTGCTGACTCCGTTTGTGCTGCAACTGATACCATATCTCTTTAACTGGGCGGAGACAGTGTCCTGGCTGAAGCCGTATTTAGTCTCCTCTAATCTGCCGCTTTCTGTAGCAGCTGATTTACCAATGCAAGGGCATGTGGTCGTCTGTGGCTACGGGAGATTGGGAAGCAATTTAGTGCGATTACTTCGGGAACATGAGCTACCCGTTGTGGTGATTGACCAATCAGAGAGTAAGATTCAGCAGTTGCGAGAGGCTGGTGTTCCCTATGTGTATGGTAATGCTAGCAGCTTACGTGTATTAGAAACAGCTGGGGTAGCCTCGGCTAGGTCCCTGGCGATCGCTCTTAGGGACCCCATGAGTACCCGCCTCTGCCTCAAACGAGCTTTGGAATTAACCCCAGACTTGGATTCAGTCGTCTGCGCCAATCGGGATAGGGACATCGAACTGCTCTACCACTTAGGAGCGATACAGGTAGTACAACCAGACTTTGAGGCGAGTTTGGAACTGGCAGCGCATCTGTTGACTGGCATGGGTTTGCTACCACATCTGGTTCGACAAGAAGTACAGCAAATCCGCGCTCATCATTACATGGAGCTAAGACCAGAGCAACCAGCGTCTCAAATCTCGCGAGATCTCAAGCGAGCAGCCCAAGATTTAAACAGTCGCTGGTATCGCTTACCTACTGGTTCTCCCCTAACCGGAATGACCTTAGAAGAAGCCGATCTGCGCTACTTAACTGGCGTGAGTTTGATGGCAATTCGACGGGCTGGAGGTCAGGAAGTCGATTACCCCAATCCGCAAACAATTCTAGAGGCTGGAGATCGCCTGTTAATAGTAGGAGAGGCTGAGGAAATGGTTGCCTTTGATGAACTGGCTAAGGGTGAAGCAGCTGTTCGCGAAGAAAATATGCTCTGTCACTGGATAATGGTGCCGGAGTCTAGCCCAGTCGTTGGTCAAACTGTCTCTAAGTCAGAAATCCAACGTCAATGCGGGATGAAGGTGCAAGCAGTGCGACGAGATGGAAAGTTCCTGCGGTTTCCTGAGAGCGGTATGGGTTTACAAGCTCGGGACCAACTTCTGTTATGCGGCAGCTATCAGTCCACACTCCAATTACAACAGTGGCTGTCTACACCAGCCCAAATCCCGCTACCGTCTCTTTCTGTTGTAAGAGCTACTGAGATGGGGAGATGAAACGTGGAAGTATCTCAGGCTAATGGCTTTGGAGTCTGAGATAGGCGATCGCGTGTCTCCAAACAATGGTGGGCTGTTTGTTCTCATCCAGCAGGCATAGGCAGTTTTGATCCTGCCAGTCAATTTTTCCGGTGAGAAGTTCGCCACTCATGAGCTTCAACTCGACTGCGGTTGCTTCTTTGATTAGTGTTTGAACTTGCCGGATACTGGGTAATGCAGTGTCAAATTCGTTCTTCATAGGGAGGGGACAAAAAACGTGTCTATTGAGTTTATTAAGTATCACGGACTGGGTAATGATTTTATCCTGATTGACAATCGTGAGTCAGAGGAACCAGTTATCACTCCTGCTCAGGCGGTTAAGCTATGCGACCGCCATTTTGGAGTTGGGGCGGATGGAGTCATCTTTGCTCTACGAGGACACCCTGGTACTGATTACACCATGCGGATTTTTAACGCTGATGGTTCAGAGCCGGAGATGTGCGGTAATGGCATTCGTTGTTTAGCCCGATTTCTGGCAGATTTAGAGGGTAAGTCTAACCAAATCGTGCAATATCGCATTCACACTCTTACTGGTGCGATTTCCCCTGAAATTAAATCGGACGGTCAGGTTACGGTTGATATGGGTGAGCCAAGGCTACTCGCATCTGAGATTCCTACTACGTTAGGCAACCAGAAAGTGATTGACACTTCCCTGGAAGTGGCAGGTCAATCTTGGCTGGTGACTTGTGTAAGCATGGGAAATCCTCACTGTATTACCTTTGTGGAGGATGTGGCAGCAGTTCCCCTCGAAACAATTGGTCCGCAGTTTGAGCATCACCCAGCTTTCCCTCAACGGATAAATACAGAATTTATTCAAGTAGTGAACCCTAATTACCTAATTATGCGGGTGTGGGAGCGGGGTGCTGGAGCAACACTAGCTTGTGGAACAGGCGCATGTGCTGCATTAGTTGCTGGAGTATTGACCGACAAGTGCGAACGTATCGCCAAGGTAGAACTTCCTGGTGGCACCCTGGAAATTGAATGGTCAGCTCTTGACCAGCGGCTTTACATGACTGGTCCAGCTGAGTGTGTGTTTACGGGTAAGTTCTAGCTAATTCATCGGCTCTAGTGTAACTTTCAAACCATTGCTGGTGAGAAGCTGTATCATTTGCTCAGCATTGATGCGATCACTAAAGATACCTACCTGCATGACAACCCGACCCCGCGAAGAGGTTGGAAAGGCACCAGGCACGAGCTGACGCACTTTTGCTTGTTCACTTTCTTTAGGTGCATCAACAACTAGCCGATAAAGCGGACCTAGCGATTTGGTAGAAGACGGCGTCGGACTAAGCGTGGTAGCGGTATGCAAACCTGGCTGTAACGTGGTTTGTCTGGAAGGCTTTCTTGTGTGACCAAGCGGGATATTTGAGTTGGGAACGGGCAGTAGCTCCGATTCGTCAATCGGGGCAGCATTTAACACTGGCAGTGTCTGTGAAGGCGGTGATGCTAATAGTGCAGAGGTAGCCGGAGAATGGGTTGCCTGAGTGGTAATGGTTGAGGATGAGGCAGGATTTGGTAACACCTCAGTGCCACTATCTGAGGATGACGCGGAAGCTGGTGTTGGTAGCACCCTAGTTGTTGAGGCTGGTGGTGGTACGTTAATAACTATCGGAGCCTCGTTTTGTGCTGGCACCATCTCGGCTGGTGCAGGTTTTAAGACTGGTACTGGTAGGTTTCCTGCCGTTGTTCTTGGTTTAATTGCGAATTGGGAATTGCGTTCTTGCAATTGTCCTGTCATTTGCTTGGGGGGGAAAAAGGGAAAAGAGCCAGCACCAGAATCATTAGAGGCGATCGCTCTATTGCCAACTGAGCGGGGAAGAAACGTGGGCAACGAGCTATCATCATTAGCAGGCATTGAGGCTGGTGGTGGCACATAAAGGACGATCGGCTTTGAAGTTGCACCTCTAATTTGCTCAGGACGATGAGGATTGGGTAGCCAGCTAGCGCTGCTATTAGTTGGGGGCAACAGAGCCAAAGTTTTTGAGGGCAGTTTGCCGCCAATTTGAGGATTTTGTGCCCCCCCTAAATCGATGTTGCCAGCGATCTGGGTTCTGGTTAACCGATCGCCAAAGGCAGGGATAGTTTGATTAGAAGCCCGACTATCAATGTCATACTGACCATTTTGGCTAAATATGTTGCCTCCCGGTTCAGCTTTTGTCCCTAAATCCGGACGACTGGCAGTGATTGCCACCAGCCCATCTTCTGCGTTGCCTTCAATCACATTGCCTCGCAATACTGGGTGGGAATTAGCTTGAGACACTATCCCAGAGCGGTTATGAATGATGCGATTGCCTACTAGTATTGGTGCTGCCTGCTGGGCAACATTGATCCCATACCCAGTGGCTTCAAATACATTCTCTTGCACTTTTGGTTGGGACGTCCCATAAATTGTGATCCCATTTGCCCCGTTGTGATAGAAGTAGTTGCGGCGAATGATTGGATCGCTGCTACCAGTCATGGAAATACCATCATGGTTATTTCCCATAAAAGTATTTCCGACCACTATAGGGCTACTAGACTCAATCCATAGACCATAACCGCGCGGGTGAGGATTCGTTACAGTTACCCCAGTCAGTCGAGCAAGGCTTGCTCCCAGAATCGTGACGTCTTGACGGGCGAACGTGGGGCTGAGAAAAATTCCACCCCCCTGGATGATGATATTGCGACCCTGAGTGTTGGGGTCGCCTTGAATAGAGACGCCTGGTTTGAGTATCAGGGGGAAAGTCTCGCCAGAAGTTGTGCTGTAGATGCCCTGAGCAAGGACAATCGTATTATTTGATTGAGCGACTTGTAGTGCCCTAGTGATGGTTTTAAAGGGAGCTCGTTCGCTACCATCACCCCTGATGTCATTCCCAAGGTTTGGGTTGACAAACAGCGTGTTGTTTCTCTGTAAGGTGGGTGTCTGGGCAACTGCGGCTAAGGAGTTGCTCAAGCAAAGCAGAGCTGGGAACGAAGCAAGTCCTATACTTGTAGCGGTTAAGATCAGTCTCGAACATTGTTGTTTCCAGACTTGGGCACTTAGCACATGACACTTAGTATCTTTTTTACTTTGGTGTATCAAACTCAAGGGAATCCTCCACACACCTCTACTGTGAATAATTGTTACTAGATATGCTGCTGCTGATTTTGCTTTCTTAATAGCAGCTGATGCTGCAAAAAATCAATGGTTTTGAAAGTTATGCACAATGAATTTATCTGGGACCTGCATTTGAAGCGTTAACTAAGACTTATTATTGATGCTGCAATTTTCAAACTGGCTGGTAGTATGAAGACATTAGATTGATTTTTTGATGATGAGTACTCAAAGGTCAGCACGCCAGTTCGCTCAACGGGGGGAACCCCCGCACGCGACTGGCTCCGGAGGAGGCTCCGGCTGCTGCTTTGAGCAAGCTCAATATAGCCAACAGGGGCAATGCAGCCAGCAGTTTACCGTATACTCGATGCCAACTTAGACCGTGCACGTGAAGGCTTGCGGATTGTTGAAGAATGGTGCCGCTTTGGTTTGAATGCAAGAGCGTTGACAGAGGAATGTAAGCAACTTAGACAAGAATTAGCTAAATGGCATACGGCTGAACTTCGAGCCGCACGAGATACCCCTGGAGATTTGGGCACAGAACTTACTCATCCTCAGGAAAAAAAACGATCTAATTTGGCAGCACTGTTGCAAGCTAATTTCTGCCGGGTGGAAGAAGCGCTACGGGTTTTGGAAGAGTATGGTAAGCTTTACCACCAGGAGATGGGCGACGCGTTTAAACAAATGCGTTATCGCGTTTATACCCTAGAAAGCAGGTTGCTAGGGTACCAGCGCCATCAGCTCCTCCAGCGATCACATCTGTATCTAGTCACATCTCCAACTCCAGCGCTACTAGCAACAGTAGAAGCAGCTCTCCAAGGGGGATTAACCCTCGTACAATACCGTGACAAAACCGCCGAAGATGGCGAGAAATTAGCTCATGCCCAGAAACTGTGCCAGCTATGCCATCAGTATGGAGCAATTTTTATCCTGAATGATAGACTAGATCTAGCCTTGGCAGTAGATGCGGACGGTGTCCATCTGGGACAGCAAGACATCCCCATTGTGATCGCTAGACAGTTACTCGGTCCCCAGCGTCTGATCGGTCGCTCGACAACTAACCCAGATGAGATGCAGCGAGCGGTTCAGGAGGGAGCAGATTATATTGGTGTTGGTCCGGTATATGAAACGCCAACTAAAGCGGATAAACCAGCAGCAGGACTAGATTACGTCCGATATGCCGCAGCCCACTCTCCCATACCTTGGTTTGCCATTGGGGGAATTGATGTGAACAATCTCAATGATGTTCTTTCGGCTGGGGCAAAGCGTGTAGCTGTAGTGCGAGCGCTCATGGAAGCAGAACAACCAACCTTGGTAACCCAGTATTTCATCTCCCAATTGAATCGCGTTAATCGTTTAGAACCCAATACTATTAGCGTTACTCAGTCTCATGGCTAGTCAAATTTCGCTTCAGGTCAACGGCGAAACCCGTACCTGTCCAGCTCAATCCCAATTACCCGAACTACTAGAACTACTGGGTTACAATCCCCGTCTGGTTGCAGTGGAGTATAACGGCGAAATTTTGCATCATCAGTTTTGGCATGAAACTGAAGTCCAACCAGGCGATCGCCTGGAGGTCGTTACGATTGTTGGGGGCGGGTGAAGAGGCAGGGGGATAACCGAGGTACGGGTATCTTACCCAGGAATCCACCCTGCGGTTGCTGCTTATAGAGGATGAGAGAATCTAGATTAGAAGAGTCGGGCAAAATGTAAAAATAGATGTAGCTTGAATGTCTCTTCTATAGTTGCTTAATCCCGGTAGATTCGCCCTGTTAGCAAGCTATCCAGATAGGGCTTTAGTGTGTTAAGTAAAAAATATCCGAAGATCAGGATAGATTCAGGAGCGAGTTGGTAAACTCGCATAAACAAGATTGTTTCTTAGGCACCAGGTTATGCGTAAAAAACTGCTTCAAGCAATCAAACCGCTTTTTAAATCCCTCTTCCTTGTTGGTCTTGTGGCGACTCTAGCCTTGAGCCAAGCTGATGGAGCTTTGGCAGCTCGGAGTGGAGGTAGAATAGGCGGTGGTTCTTTTAGAGCTCCCAGCCGTACCTACACGTCGCCCCGGTCCTATTCATCTCCAGGTGGAGGCTATTACGCTCCCGCTCCTTACTATCCGGGTGGGGGATTTGGCTTCCCATTTATAGTTCCCATCTTTGGTATCGGTGGTGGGTTTGGCGGTCTGTTTAGCATTCTCATTTTCTTGGCGATCGCTGGCTTCTTGGTACAAACCTTCCGTCGTGTTGCTGGCGGTCAGGGTGAAACAGAAGGATACGAATACAGCAGTAATCCCACTGTTTCTGTCACCCGTCTACAGGTAGGTTTGTTAGCTGATGCTCGTGGTTTACAAGCAGAACTCAACAGAATTGCTGAGACTGCTGACACCAACTCTGAAGCTGGTCGAGCAGAAGTATTGCAGGAAACAACACTCGCTTTGTTACGCCACCCTGAGTACTGGGTTTATGCTGGTGGTTCTACACAGCAAGCTCGTTTAGAAAGTGCTGAATCTCAGTTTAATCGGTTGGCACTGGCAGAGCGGAGTAAGTTTACGGAAGAAACCCTTTCTAACGTCAACAACCAGCTGAAAGCAGCTACAACTCATAAAGGTGTTTTACCAGGTCAGAAGGTGGATAATCCCACAAGTTTGATCACAGAAGGTCCTGGGGAATACGTCATTGTTACCCTACTAGCCGCTACTCTAGGTAAAATGCAGTTGCCGCCCATCAATAATGCTGATGACTTGCGTCAAGCCCTTCGTCAGTTGGGTGCTATGTCTGGCGATAGACTCTTAGCAATTGAGGTTTTGTGGACGCCTCAAGCTGAAGGCGATACACTAACTTCTGATGACTTGCTAGCTGAGTACTCAGACCTGAAGATGGTGTAGTTGAGTATGTTTAAGGCAACGCATGTGAGCTTTCATAAGAGTTGCCCTGAGTTTGTTTCTAGATAAAAAAGGAGGCTGAATACACAGCCTCCTTTTTTCATTAGGTTGGCATAAAGCTGCATGGGCAAGTCAGCTGCCTTAGTAAATTCTCCCTTAGTGATGAACATATCAGAGTAAAGGCTGATATAGCCCTATAAGCGTTCCATCAGGGTCTCGCAAATAAGCAGTTTTGATTCCATAGTAAGGTTTAGCCGTTGGTTCTGATATAAATTTGGCGTCCTTATGTTTTAACTGCTGATAGGTTTCGTCTAAGTCGGGTACGACAAATATTAAGGCGACACCGTCTTGGCATTCTGTATGTAAAGGTAAATGGTCGTTGTCAATCATTTCTGCCATTTCTTGACGATTGAACAAACTAAGCTTCATATCTCCAGCTTTAAATTCAGCGTATCCGCCTTTTTCATCATTCACTGTCACCTCAAGTCCCAGAATATCTCGGTAAAACAGAAAGCAAGCTTTTAAGTCACGGACAAGGAGTCTTGTGTAGGCAGATTGAATATTCATGGCTACTCCAGGAGGCACGGTTCAAACCAGGCTAACACTTTGAAGTTAACCAAAACTACAAGGGGGTGTCAGACGCGCAAAGCGCCTGACTTGGTACTTAGTCCTCTTCAGCAAGCATGGTGTAAATCTCACGCTTGACTCGGTTCAGCATTTCACGAACTCTGTCAATCCGCTCTGAATTGCCACTGCGAGCTACCTGCTTAACAGCTCCAGCTAACTCAGTCATCGCATCTTTTAATCCAAACATCTGCTGGGACCGATCTCCTCTACCCATTACCTCAGAGAGGTTGTCACGTTCTGCAAGTAATTGTCTGCCGCTATCGGTAATCGTATAAACGCGCTTGCCTTCAATCTGCTCACTAGTAAGATGCCCTGCTTCTTCAAGCAACTGCAGCGTAGGATAAACCGAACCAGGGCTAGGTCGGTAGAAACCTGCTCTACGAGCCTCTAGTTCTTTGATCAACTCGTATCCATGGCGGGGTTGCTCAGCAATGAGTGCTAGCAGGATGTACTTAATGTCACCACGGGGCGTTCGCTGCTCCTCCTCCCACCCTTGTGTAAAACGACGACCCCGACCAAATCGTCTTCTTCGTTCACTCCCCTCATGTTCTGAGGCAAAAAAATCGCGTTGGGCACAAAAGCTACCAAACATAACTGTTCCTCTTAAGAGTCAACAACTCAATTATAGAACATATCGCGATATATCGTTTTGTGTAAAACCAGAATATGTTTCAAGCAGCAGTGTCTTTTACAGGCACAGCAGCAAGCATCTGGTGGGAAAATTTAGGAGATAGCGGCTCTACAGTCCATACAGCTCATTGAGCGACCGCAGCTTTTGCTTAAATCGCTCTCGCACATTCTCTGGAGACACAATTACGCAATCTTCCCCATACTGCAATACCTCTCGCAAGAACCAGAAAGTGTTGGAGACTTTTCTGATCACCTGGCGAATGGGAGGATTGCTACCTGGCAACCAGGTATTAGCAATGTCCCCAGGTTTAGACTCGTAGGCGAACGCCAGTCCCCGCAACAGGTGGATTTCGACTTCAACCGTGTCTAGGCTACGATGCCACTGACCTCGAACTGTTCCTAGAGCTGCATCGGGGATACGATCGAGGCGCAGGCTCCAGTTATGGTGCAACTCTGGTAAGTCTTGGTTACTAGCTGTTTCTTCACACCAGCAATCCAGGTATTGCCGCCGTTCATAAAGAGCGATTCTGGCATGGCGGATCGTGAATGTCCAAGGGCGATCGGCAGCATCGCGGTACGTTAGTTGGAAAGGCTGCTGGCAGCGGATGTACTGATCGATTTCCAGCCGCCAGGGAACAACGGGAGTTTCCAGGAAGCGATCGATCTCATTTCTTAAGGGAATCGGTAATTCGCTCCGCTCTTGTAAAAGCTTGGCAATGATTTGGGCAAACTGAGGATGTCCAGTATCAACAAGTGCCTGGATGGATTGCTGTAAAGCCCCAATCCGAGTTTCTGACCAATCGTTGTTGCGACCAATCAGTAACTCTCGACGGGCGATCGCTTCTACCAGTCGGGAAATGTTGGGGCGGTTGCCCCACAACATGCCCTGTTCAGCAGCGATTTGCTCTAACTGTGCTTTGTCTCTGTCTGAGATTGACAGTGTAATGGACTGACCTCGACGACCCATTGAAACTCCGGTTTGCACGTACACTTTGTACTGGACATTTCATATTCTTGTTGCCAATATAGAACTAACCCAATGACCTGGCTACGCCGAACTATCCGCAAGCTGAGTTGGCGAGCAGTAGAAGTAGACGACGGTGAAATCACTCATTTCGACGATATTGCTGACCTTATTAGGTATTGATAGATGTCCCTGCTAAATCGCGCTCCTAAAACACTTGAAGCTCGTTATTTTCAAGAAATTCGCCCTAAACTTTATGAACTTCATGGTAGGCACCGACAGCATGGTGTACGTGAGAGCCGAACGCTAGCTGAACATTTGGATTCGGCGTGTCAGTTTATTTTGACCGTGAGCCGCTTAGCTGCTGTGCCAGAGCCACAAAGAGCTGTGTTGCTGGCAGCAACCGCTGTTCATGACCTCAACAAGCTGGATGGCGCGAACGGTCGCAATGTCAAAACTCTGGCAAGAAATCAGAAATTTCTTAAGGAGCAGCTAGATCAAGCAGGGGTCAGTGTTTTGATTCAAGCAGATGCAGATTTGGAATTGGCACGAAAATTAATTGAGCGGCATTCGGGACACAACGTTAGCGATGGAGCCAGATTTTTACCAGAAGATCCGCAAATTGAACGGTGGGCATCTATCCTTCGGGCAGCAGATTTATTTGATTTGGAACTAGCAGAAGAAAAATTGGTTCAGAAAATTAGAACTGAATTGATTCATGCGCTTGGTCGTCCCTGTGAGCTTTATCGAATCAGGATTACAGAAGACCACGGATATATCACCGCGATGCTGTTGAGCGCTTGCGAAGAAGTTTTGCATCAGCAGCAATACAACGTGTTAGCGCTGTTTCCAGATGGTGTTCTAGTTGAAGGAGGAGTTAATCAGGGTCTAGATTTAACTGTGAAAATCGCCACTGCTTGGCAAACAAAAATCGATCAAGTGTTTGGCGGCAACATTGAGCAACTTGTTAGAGCAACTAAAGATGGCATTAAAATCTCCCATCAAGCGGTACAGCACGATCGCGAAGAAGTGTTGAATGTAGTGCTAGCACTACTGGAGAAAAAGAAAGCCGGATTCAAGCTGGAAAAGATTCAAAGTGATGTTGAAAAATGGGGTAATCAAAAAGTTGAACCTGCCGCATTGCAGACAGCGTTAGCTATGGAGCTAATTCCAGTCGCCGATGCAGAAGACTTCAGTATTTCTGAAGGGATGAAAGCAGCCTATCTCAGCTACCGAGAAGTTGAGCCGGAATTAACACCGAAACAGGTATGGGATAGAATCGCTGCTCACGCGGGATTATCTGAGCAAGAGCGACTTGCGCTAGAGCCATTTGATGCCTTGTATGGGAGATCGCTCTTCGCTGCAAAAAAATCGCCGAATGGGATGCAGGGAGTAATTGCGGCTTTGCAGGAATCGCTGGAGTTACGAAATAGCGAAACTCAACTAGGTGATGCCGATGTTGCAGAAGATGTGATTTCAGCAGTCCAACGTTCCCTCAGTTGTCATTTCGTGAAAAACACAATTGGAAGCAGTGAATTGGCTACTTATGTTGAAGCGAATCCCCGTCAGCGCTGTTCTTTGGGCGCAACCATTAGTGAAACCAATACGCTTAGTTCTGACAAAATGCCGATCGGAACCAAGGTACAAATGTTTTCCAATCGCCTACCCGGTGGAATGACGAGCGATCCGGTACGACAGGCTGAACCAATGGCAGCACTTGCCTATCAACTCATGACAGTTGGCGCTCACTTTCCAGCTGCAAAGAAGGAACCACCCTATTATCTACACTTCGCTTTACCACAAGGTTCTTGCCCAGAACTTCTGCGAATCTGGCGGGACTGGCTAGAAGATACAGCTGCAACAAATGCTGAAGGAGGTCCTGTCAGCATAGATGAATTGAAACTGTACCGAGATCAAGAAATCGTATTCAAAGCGAATAAAGTTGTTGGGTTCGCCTTGCCCAAGCGTCGTGACTTTGTTCATTCAATCGTAACAATCCCGATTACCTGGGGAGATACTACTGCATCACTGTCACTGTTGAAATCGCTGCGATTAGCGTTAGAGCTTTCACTGGCACCTGAGTTTGGTTTCCCATTCGTTCTTAGTGCTGGGTTACAAGTGAAGATCTCGTCCCATGTCTTCGGTCGCGTGGAAGGTGTTCCCTCAGCGCTGCAACCACTTTTATGTACTAGAAACTCTCAAGTTGGGATATATGACCAGTTTGAGGCAGCAGAAATTCTTATCCGATTGCGCTGTTTGTCAGATTTGGCGATCGCGATAGTCAGCTTATCCAAATTAGATGACTGTCTGTATGACCTTGCGCGTGCCTGTGCACAGCCATTTAGTCTCTACTTTGTACTACTGCGCTGGATTTTGCGAGAGCAGGATGAGCCAA
This sequence comes from Chroococcidiopsidaceae cyanobacterium CP_BM_ER_R8_30, assembly GCA_019244235.1. Lineage (GTDB taxonomy): Bacteria > Cyanobacteriota > Cyanobacteriia > Cyanobacteriales > Chroococcidiopsidaceae > JAFAVL01. Next base: position 8,086 of record JAFASY010000252.1, on the reverse strand, counting down.
ATCTTGGATTTAACTGGAATCGGATTCGTGAACCTTTACAAACGCTAATGAGGAGTCTTATGCCAAACGAAAATTCTGCTTTAACCAGCTATCTAAAAGCAGCGGCTCAGATTGCCGCAGAGGCAAAACTTTGGGGGAGTTCTGCGGAGAAGCGAACATCACTTGCAGAACCATTTGCGGAATTTGTCACAGCAGCCCGTTCCCAAAAAGCATATATGGACTTGGAGTTTATGTTTGCAGCATTGGTGCAGAAATATCACACCCGACTTGACCGGATTCGAGAACATGGCGTGGGCTTAACTAAGCTGGAACAAATCAAAAATTACTACGCGGTGGTTCGGAAGCTCTATGAGGAAGTCTATCAGGGGCGTCCAGATAAGCTATTGAGCGATCAGAAAAATCTAGAAGCTGCCTATCTATTTTTCCTAGAGGAAGCGCGTCGGGAACTGAGAGTAAAGGCAGAGACTAACAAACAGGCTGAAGAGACGGCTGCATAACCATTGATTTGTCGCTAATTAATTTATTACTGAGGAATTGTCATGTCGATTGAAAAATTGAATCCCTTCTTTGCACCTACTTACGAAAACTTTCCCAAAGGACGCACGATCAGTTTAGTGGTTTTGAGAACCTCCTTATCTGAGTTGATTCTGCGGACTGAGGGCACTGGCGAACCAATGTGTCGCGAGTTTATTCAAGCCGGACAAGCAGACAAACAAGTGGTGCAACGATTGGTGATGACTAAGCGCAAACAAGTGGCACCAGAGCGGCGAAAAGGTCGCGAACATCTTCGTGCTAATAATTTGCTTCGCCCAAACAAAGAGGGTTCACCTTGCGCTCTGAATACAAATGCGCCCTGCGAGATGTGCATTGACTGTTTTCTGTATGGATTTGCCGCAGGTGGTGGTGGTGCTCAGAAAAGCCGAATTTGGACAGAGGATGCTTTCAGTGTACTAACGGCAACTGATACCCTTGGTGATCGCACTATCAATGCCCTTTTTGAAAATGGAACAATGCGTGATGAAAAGGGCAATGCTTCAACTGCACTGAACACCAGTGAATACATTAAACCAGGGGTCCATTTTCTTGATATTGTCACTCTCAAAGATGTAACGGCAGACGAGTTTCGCTATATTGTCGGCAACATCTTGCTTACTAGCCGCTATGGTGCTGTGTCTAGCCGAGTGGGACGTATGGAAAATCAAATTCTAGGCATTTTTGGCGGTATTGCAGAATTGCCAAGTTCCTTGGAGTTGGTACAAGCAGTTCATGATGAGTTCACCGCAAGCAATAAACCATTAGAACACCCGCTGGATAATGGCGAGTTAATTGAGGCTACTAAGAACAGCATTTCAGGGTGGAGCAACCGCCGAGGTATTTCGCTGCAACTGTCTGATGAAGAACTTGCTGCTGTAATAGCTGATGTTGATCGCCATTGGGCAGACACAGAGCGGGAAGCTTTCCTGAAACGGTTAGACGAATCCTATGAGCCATTTCGCCAAATGGGTGAAGCGAAAAAAGGCAAAAACAAGAAGAAAGAAACGGTCGAAGCAGGGAACTAGTCTATGACTGAGCAACTGAGTCTCCCAGACAATGCCAATGTGACCAAACCAAAGTTCAAAACAGCAAAACTGATTGAACTTTGGTGTGCAGAACCCGTTTTCTTTGCATCCAGGGAACTATCAGATACCTATTACACCGAGGGCACAATTGGTAACTATGCCTTGGTGTATGCCTTTGGCTGGGCGCGATCGCCATATCGACTCACGGGACGAGACACCGGAAGACCGCGTTATATCGAGGATTTAACGCCCCTTAATCAAGAATGCTATGTCCTTCCAGCTTGGTCAGACAAGAGCAATCCTACCTTTCGATTTGAGCGGTTCAATGCTCTCTCAGATGCGTACTGGTATGCGATGACTAATAACCGTGTTGCCACAGCCCGTGAGGACATTATCAAGGTGCGCCAAGGAGATAAACCCAATACGTTTCGCCCCAGTAACTATCCCCAGACAGGGCGACTACGAATGATCGAGCGGGGCAACCGATTTCATACTCTAGTGTTTGGGGACCGCGAACTACCTGAGTACATTCGCTTGGGCAAATTCATGAGTAAAGTCCGCGTTACAGTTTTGGATGAAAAACCCCTAGTACACCTGCCTCTTGCCCAATACACCAGTAAAGCCTACTTCAGCACAGCAGATTTACCCACAGGGATTAATTTACTGTCCTTCGATCTGATCTCCATACCACCAACATCGCTGCTCAAAAATCTGCGATTTTATGCTGAGGCTTGGCAGGTTGGTGACTTCGTTATTCCAGCTAACTTGCAGTTTTGTGGTGGAGCTGTCAGCAATGGCACATAAACCAATTTCAATTCAGCTAGAGCCCAGAAGTATTGCCGCCTGTAATGATCCTCCACTAGCATTGAAAGATTGCCTCAAGAATGCATTACAACACCAAGTTGATGTTTTTGAGGCGGCGAAAGATCACGATATTATCCTAGACTTAGCTCCAACAGGTACAGGCAAGACCAAGGCAAGCTTAACGGTACTACTGCATCAGCCGAGCAAAAATGCAATTTATATCGCGCCTACCAATGCTCTGATTGAACAGCAAACTAAGGCAGCAGAGGAATTTGTGAAAGCTGCGGGATTACCTCACATTGTCAAGTCAGTGTCTGCACAAGAAGTCAGAAAGTGGTCGAACGATCTTGTTGGTTCGCGTCCAGGAGAGAAGCTCTATAACCTTTTGAGGAACCCAGCAACAATTTTTCCAGACATAGGTGAGAACTCTCCTCTACTGCTGGTGACGAATCCAGACATTTTTTACTATGCAACATTCTTTAGCTACCATCGACTTGATAAAGTCAATGTTGCAACTAGCTTCTATACGCAATTCTCAACCATTATATTTGACGAGTTTCATTTATATGATGCAAAGCAACTCGTGGGATTGCTCTTTTACTTAGCCTATCTGTACATCTTTGGTTTTTTTGAGGCTGGTAGGCGAGTTATTCTATTGACAGCAACACCAGAGCCTGGGTGTGAAACAGCCTTGACAGTTTTGGAGAGTCGGGGAGTTCGCATTAAGAAAATTAACGGTGAGGCAGGAGAGCATCAAATTCCATCACAAACCGCTGTCTATTTAGAGATTCGTCCACAACCAGAGCGAGACGTGCTGTTATCGGAACTGGCAGATGAGATTGCTCGGCGTTTAACAAAATGTCCTCATGAAAATGGAGCTGTAATTCTAGACTCCAAAGTTCAGATTGATAAGTTGGCTGGGCTACTAAAAACTAAAGGTTTGGGAGATCAATTTGGCAGAATTCATGGTTCTACACCTAAGAAAGATCGGGCCTGGGCAGCTCAACAACATGTCATTTTAGCTACAAGTACAATAGATGTTGGCTTTAACTTTGAACGCGATCCAGCACCCCTACGTCAAAATCTTGATTGGTTAATTTTTTCAGCACGCGATCGTGCAGTGTTTTGGCAGCGTGTTGGACGGGTGGGACGAGTGCTAGGCAAAAAAGAAACTGAGAATCCTTCATCTGCGATCGCCTATCTTCCTGAAAGAGCCTGGAATGAAGGCTTAACTGTATTAGATGAGAACGCTGGACGCAATGCCCTCGAACAGAAATTGCAAGAACTTCCATCTCTTGAACGTCCTTTCCTCTGGGCATACTGGCAGTCAGAAGCTTTTTTAGAGGCTGCTCGTCCAATGCTCATTCTAGAAGAATTACTGGAAACTTTACCCCAAGCGGACTTAGTGCCAAAACTTTTTGAGACTCTAAAAGCTATTTTCGGCGGCAATCGTGACTGGAAGTACTATCAGCAGCGGATGAGAGCTTTACAAGCTGCACAAGCGATTGCTACAGCACCAAAGAAAGATATTGCTGAAGATCCACTTAGGTTTGTTAAAGGTAAATCCAGATGGGCAATCACAGCGGCATTTCTTAGAAGTGAATCCCCAGAAGACTGGGAAATGCTTAAAACGAAGCAAGTTTCATTAAGCGACTTTGAGAAGCTGTTTCGAGAAGATGCTGAGGTGGCACACCAACTTAAGATTTTTGCTTCAGTCTTTAGCGCTAGTTATGCACCATTATTTCAGTTTCGCTCTAGCCTGTTTGAGAGTTTATGCATCCGCGATCCAAAAGGTTTTTTACTTGATATATCAGAGGAAACTCAACTTGATCCAGTTCATCTGTTGAGGAACTATGAGTTCATTAGCAATAATGGTGAGATTGAAATTGTTGCTCGTGCACAAGCAACCTATGAACTAAGCTTCCAATTGCGCTACTACGGCAGAGCTGAAGAATTCACTGGAACCCAGTTAAATAAACTAACGGCATTCCAACATTGTCAAATCCGAAGACAGCTAAAAGGCGCTGTTACTCCAACACCTCTGCTTAAAGAACTAGAAAAGTCTTGGTTGCCAGGAGTTGTTGTGTCAGAAACAGCAAACCAGGGTGTAATTTTTCGACTGCATAAACAAGGCATTGATTCATATCCATTTTTAGTAGCTTGTGATGATGCTCAGAAGAGCTACAGAATTTTTCCTGGATTATTTGGGATCATGACTGCCGCTATGAACGGTATTAAAATCCGCTTAATGGATGAGGAAGAATTCTGGATCACCTAAAGCTATTTTATTTTATTTGCTTCAATCTCACCTATGACTAACTAGAACTTTTCTACTGATAGCAACGCTATATTCTTGCTATGACCAGCCCCATTCCCGACAATTACAAGTATCTGCTGATCGAAGTTAAACAGCGAATTCGCTCTGCTCAATATGAAGCGTTGAGAGCTGTCAACAGAGAACTCATTGCTCTCTACTGGGACATTGGCAAACTAATTGTCTCTCAACAACAAGGAACCAGTTGGGGGAAATCTGTAGTTGAGCAACTGGCAAAAGACTTGCGGACAGAGTTTCCTGGCATCAGTGGGTTCTCTGCTGCTAACCTCTGGCGTATGCGGCTTTTCTACTCAACCTATGCCAACCAAGAAAAACTCGCACCATTAGCGCGAGAAATTGGTTGGACTCATAATGTGGTCATCCTGGAGAAATGCAAAGACGATCTGGAGCGGGAGTTGTACCTCCGCATGACTCGGAAATTTGGTTGGACAAAAAATGTTTTGGTTCATCAGATCGAGAACCAGACATATGAGAAAACTCTGCTCAACCAGACTAATTTTGATCGGGCACTCTCTGAAGACATCCGTAACCAAGCAAAGCTCGCCGTTAAAGATGAATACACGTTTGACTTTCTAGAACTAAGCGATCGCCACTCCGAACGCCAGTTAGAGCAGGCAATTCTGAGCAGGGTGGAACCTTTTCTACGAGAAATGGGAGGGATGTTCACCTTTATTGGTAGTCAGTATCGGTTAGAAATTAGTGACCAGGAATATTTTATCGACCTGTTGCTGTATCATCGTCGCCTCAAGTGTCTGGTTGCTGTAGAACTTAAGATTGGTGATTTTTTGCCAGAGTATGTTGGAAAAATGCAGTTCTATCTGGCAGTTCTAGACGATCAAGTGCGTTTAGCGGAGGAAAATCCAGCAATTGGCATCATTCTTTGCAAGTCTAAAGATCGACTGATTGTGGAATATGCCCTGCGGGAATCTAACAAGCCCATTGGTGTTGCAACCTATCAAATTGTTTCAACCGTTCCACAAGAACTAAAAGACCAACTTCCCGCTCCAGAGCAGGTTGCGAAATTAATGGAAGGACTGGAGTAACTGATTATGCCCCACAGTCTTGTTCTCAACGTACTGCCCACCTCACTGATTCCATCAGGTTATCTAACCGGAAAGCATCTCCATGCCTTGTTTCTGACTCTAGTGAGTTCAGTGCATCAAGAGCTGGGCGATCGCCTCCACGGGCAAAAGACTGAAAAATCTTTTACCCTCAGTTCTTTGCAAGTGAGCAATCGTACCCGTCAAGATCGCACCCTGCAATGGGAACACAAACAGTCAATCCCTGCTGAAACACCTTGCTGGTGGCGTATTTCCCTCCTCGACGATTCCCTGTTTAGTCATCTGACTCCCTTGTGGCTCAACCTAAACCCTACCCATCCCTGGCATTTAGGTCCAGCAAATTTACAAATCACTAGCATTCTGGGCACTGCCCAATCGACGCAGCCTTGGGCAAACTTCCATTCCTATGCCCAGCTTTACGAACAGGCATCAGATGACATCCGCCAGCTAGGCTTCAGCCTTTGCACTCCCGCCACCTTCCGACAAGGGAAATATGACTCTGCCTTACCGACACGAGAATGTGTCTTCCATAGTCTGTTGAACCGATGGAATCGCTATAGTGGCATTCCTTTTCCTGAAACCCTGATTGAATCTCTTTTTCCTAGCTTCTTCGACATCCGCACTGAACTCGTCAATCATCCAGAGGGCAAGTGGGCTGGCTGTGTCGGCACTATCAGCTATCGGATTCTGGGTGATGTGGATGCAATCGCCATCAAACAACTCAATACGCTGGCAGACTTTGCCCTCTATGCAGGTGTTGGGCGCAAAACCCCAATGGGGATGGGCATGATTAGGAGGGCGTGATGGAAGATTACATCCCAATTGCGGCTTTAAACCATTACTCTTACTGCCCCCACCGCTGCTGGCGCATGTTCTGCATTGACGGATTTACCGACAATCAGTACACCGTTGAAGGAACTAGCCTGCACGAGCGCGTTCATACTTTGAGTGAAGGGCAACGGGAAGACACCTGGCAGATTCGGGCAATTTGGTTGAAATCAGAACGTTATCGGCTGATTGGAAAAGCTGACTTAATTGAGGAGACTAACAGTTGCTGGTATCCAGTGGAATATAAGCGCGGACATCGGGGAGAGTTTGACAATGATGCGTTGCAGGTTTGTGCCCAGGCGCTTTGTATAGAAGAGATGACTGGAAGCCCTGTAAATCTCGGCTACATCTACTATGCCCACTCCCACCAGCGTCAGCCTGTGGAGATTTCTGCTGAACTGAGGCAGAACACAATTGCCACGATTGCAGCCATTACCGAAATACTGCATACCGGAAAGATGCCGTTAGCTATCTATTCCCAGCGCTGTAATGGGTGCAGTCTCCATCAGCAATGCCTACCAAAAGCCGCAGATAGAGTGAAGCGATATCGAGAAGTTACGTAGGGAATAGGGCATTTTTTCATCACAAAAGCTGCACATCTTGATTCGGTACATCACAACCTATGGGAACTATATACATTACTCAAGACGATGCCTTTGTTGGCAAAACAGACGAACGACTGACTGTCAGGGCAAATAAGCAAACCTTGCTGGATGTGCCGCTGATTAAAGTCGATGGCGTGGTTGTTCTGGGACGGACAACTGTCTCTCCTGCTGCCGTGATGGAATTGCTGGAGCGTAAGATTCCCCTCAGTTTTCTAACTAGTATGGGACGCTATTTGGGGCGCTTGGAACCGGAGCTGACCAAAAACATTTTTGTCCGAGCAGCCCAGTGGAAGGCGATTGCTCCCTCAGATCAAGCTTCCCATCTAGTGCAGGGTTTTGTCCGGGGAAAGCTGAAGAACTACCGCAATACACTCTTACGTGGGCAACGTGAGTTTTCAGAGCTCAAGGGTTCCCTGGAGAAGGCTCCAGCGACTTCCTTGAGCAAGCTCAATTTTCAGAACGGACTGACTCAGTTAGAACAAGCGATCACCCCGATTGCTAAAACTGATTCCATTGATTCGCTACGAGGCTTGGAGGGAGCAGGTAGTGCTGCCTATTTTGGCAGTTTCAATCAACTGATTCGGGCTGAAGGATTTCAGTTTGAAGCCCGTCGTCGCCGTCCGCCAACTGATCCAGTGAATGCTTTGCTCAGCTTGGGCTATGCTTTGCTCCGTCATGATATCCAAAGTGCTGTCAATCTGGTTGGCTTTGATCCCTATCTTGGCTATTTACACACCCAACGCTATGGTCGCCCATCGCTGGCACTAGATTTGGTGACATCCTCCTACGCCAACCGCTTAGGCGGTATGGCGCAGGCTTCCAAAATCGCTTTTGGACATTCCTGATTCATCGGCTCTCACCAAGCGTCCGACATGTCTAAGTGCCCAGCTCAAG
>JAFASY010000053.1 GCA_019244235.1 Chroococcidiopsidaceae cyanobacterium CP_BM_ER_R8_30 | reverse complement strand
AAGCCAAAATTCAAGAGCAAGTTCAGGGAGCTGCTAAGCAATTGGATGGTCATCTCGTTCTGTATCCAGAATTATTAGAGGAAGTCACAAACCTTGTAGAATGGCCTTCAGCCGTTATCGGAAAATTTGACCCGGAATTTCTCAATTTGCCACCAGAGGTCATTACTACGGTGATGGTGACTCACCAGCGCTATTTTCCCGTTTTTGTTGCAGCGGACTCCCCGACACTGTTACCTTACTTCATCACAGTTTCTAACGGCGATCCCGCTAAATCAGACATCATTGCCAGAGGCAATGAGCGAGTGATCCGTGCCCGACTAGCAGATGGGCAATTCTTCTACAAAGCTGATAGCGCCAAGCCATTAGAGAGCTATTTACCCCAACTGGCGCAAGTGACTTTCCAGGAAGATTTGGGTTCAATGCTGGCTAAGGTGGAGCGATTGAGCCGGGTAGCAGAGCAAATAACCGAGCAACTGCGCTCATCAGTTGAAGAGCGCAGGTTGGTCCAACAGGCAGCCATGCTGTGTAAGGCTGACCTCGTGACTCAGATGGTGTATGAATTTCCTGAGTTACAAGGGGTAATGGGGCAGAAGTATGCCTTAGCAAGTGGTGAGCCAGCAGCAATCGCTACGGCAATTGTCGAGCATTACTTGCCTCGATTTGCCAATGACCAATTGCCTCAGACTTTAGTGGGTCAAGTTGTAGGCTTAGCCGACCGCCTCGACACCTTAGTTAGTATATTCGGATTAGGGATGTTGCCTACAGGTTCTTCTGACCCCTTTGCCCTCCGCCGTGCTGCCAATGCCATCATCAATATCACCTGGACTGCAAATCTACCTATTGATTTGTATCAGCTCTTAAGTCAGACTAGTGCAGATTTTGTCGCTGCCCACCCCAAGGCCCAGTTCGATCACCTGCTACAACAGATACAGGAATTTTTTAGACAGCGCATTCGTAGCCAGCTACAAGAAGAACGGCTCATTGATTACGATTTAGTCAATGCAGTTTTAGGAGAAAACGACTCTGAAGCTGAAATGCGGGCACTCCGGAATTTGTTGGATGTGCGTGATCGCGCCTTGTTTCTCCAAACCATTCGTAACAACGGCACACTGGACAAAATTTACGAAACTGTTAACCGCTCTACCCGTCTAGCAGCACAGGGAGATCTAGATACACAACAACTGAATCCAGTTGGAGTGGTACATCCAGAACTCTTTCAAAAATCATCAGAGCCAACTTTTTACGAAGCCTTGGTCCAGTTAGTGCCACAAACCCAAGCAGCACAGCAAGAGCGAGATTACCAGTTGCTCGTAGAAGCGCTCAGTCAGATTGCCCCCACAGTAAGCAACTTCTTTGATGGCTCTGAAAGTGTTTTAGTGATGGACTCGGATCTAGAAATTAGGCGTAATCGGCTGAATTTACTAGGATTGCTACGTAATCATGCGCGAGTCTTGGCAGATTTTGGCGCAATTGTCAAAAGCTAATTTTGTTGGCATTTGTCGCTATCCAATGTTCAATTGGTAATGACCAGCGACTTCTGCCTGAATATGCCCCACGCTTATGTCATCGGATTAGGAAAATCTGGAATTGCCGCAGCACGATTACTGAAACGGGACGGTTGGCAGCTTGTCGCGCTCGATCGCAGTACCTCTGAAACCCTTCACCAACAGCAACAAGAACTGGAACGCGAGGGCATTACAGTTAAACTTGGTTACTCTCTAGAGCTAGACAGCTCAAAAAACCTGCCAGATCTGATTGTTGTTAGTCCAGGCGTTCCTTGGGATACACCTATACTAGTTACAGCGCGATCACTGGGCATTGAAACTATTGGCGAAATGGAGCTGGCTTGGCGGCATCTCCAGTCCTGTCCTTGGGTAGGAATCACTGGCACGAATGGCAAAACTACCACCACTGCTTTGATTGCTGCAATCTTTCAAACTGCTGGGTTTCGTGCGCCTGCCTGTGGCAACATTGGTTACGCTGCCTGTGAACTCGCTCTACAGGAATCAGAACTGATATCCACCCCTCATCTTGACTGGGTGATTGCCGAAATTAGTAGCTACCAAATCGAATCTGCTGCCAATGTCGCCCCAAAAATTGGAGTTTGGACAACGTTTACACCCGATCATCTGAATCGTCACGGCACGCTAGAAAACTATTACAACGTTAAAGCCCGTCTCCTGCGCCAATCCGAGCAGCAAGTGTTCAATGGAGACGATGCTTACTTAAGGCATCTAGGTGCGAAATATTGGCCTGATGCTTACTGGACAAGTGCAAAAGGTAAAGAGCATCTTATTAGTGATGCAGGAGTATACATTGAATCTGGCTGGGTTATGGAGATATTTCCTGGCAGTATCCCCAAGCCGTTGGTGCAAGTGGCAACTCTACGTATGCCGGGACAACACAATCAGCAAAACCTGTTAATGGCAGTCATGACAGCTCGGTTAGCCGGGATTGAGGCAGAGGCGATTGTCCAAGCAGTTGCTAATTTCCCTGGAGTTCCCCATCGCCTTGAGCATATTTGCACTTGGCAAGGCATTGATTTCATTAATGACAGCAAAGCCACTAATTACGATGCTGCCCTGGTTGGGTTAGCCGCAGTCAATAGCCCAGTAATTTTAATTGCTGGTGGTGAAGCCAAAGCAGGGGATGACAGCAGTTGGTTGCAAACGATCCAAGCCAAAGCGGCTGCAATATTACTTATTGGTGATGCAGCAAGTAGATTTGCCCAACGCCTAGAAGAGATTGGCTATTCCAGTTACAGAATTCTGGAAACGATGGAGCAAGCTGTACCTAAGGCAGCAGAGCTAGCTAAACAGTATGAGGCCCGTGTTGTCCTACTTTCTCCTGCGTGCGCCAGTTTCGATCAGTATCAAAGCTTTGAGCAACGGGGCGACCACTTCCGCCAACTGTGCCAAGAGTTATTGGACACAAACTGATGCGGGAATGATTCTTGCTCAATACTGCCGTTAAATTATCTACGTTTAGATACTTTCTAGATTCAGCAGGCTGAGAGTAACTTCTTCGACTTACGGGGCGGTTGTAGCCTCGCACGACTGGAACTTGCGTCGGGAGGGAGCCTCAAGGGCAACTGTCTCCTCAATGCCCTCTCTGATACCTCACTCTTGGTCAATGAGAGTTCTTGCTCTACCTACATTTACTGATGGGAGTATCACTGTTATTTTCCTCAAATTTCTAGTTAATTCTATCTCTAATTTCAATAGAAACACTGTTTGAATCTATTAGAAGAAGCAATTAAGCTTTAATTGTTCGAGTCAAGAATCAGCCAATTAAACCACTGATACTTCAAACTTTACAGCAATTTATCAAACCTATACAAAGAGAACTAAATCATGAATACAGTTACTCCAATTAACTTACACTCTGCCCAAAACTCTTCGATTAGTAGCGCCACTGCTCATTTTGACGAACATTTTAAATTAGTTGTAGCCAACACACCAAAACTGCAAGCAGAGGTTTATAAACTTCGCTACAAAGTTTATTGTCAAGAATTGGGTTACGAACGCGAAGAGGATTGTCCAAATGGCATGGAACAAGATATTTACGATCAACACTCCATCCATTGCCTGCTGCTGCACCGCAAGAGTGGGGTTTATGCTGGTTGCGTCCGCCTCGTCCTTCCCAAGCCAAATCACTCAGGAACCAACCTGCCGTTCGAGCGGGTTTTTGGTCAGGGTTTACAATCTAGCCTCAAAGAGCTGAAACATTTGTCTTACGATGCTGTTGGTGAAGTCTCACGCCTAGCTGTCACTGCCGAGTTCCGCAAGCGGATCGGAGAAACAGAGACAACACATGGAGTAGCTACCGAACAGTATGAGGCTAAGGAGAATGAGAGACGCTACTTCCCGTTGATTGCCTTGGGACTTTATCTCGCAGCCACTGGTGTAGCTATGGAATTGGGTTTAGACAGTGCATTGACTCTGATGGAACCCCGTCTGGCACGTCACCTAAGACGATTCGGAATTAGATTTCGTCAGGTTGGGGAATTGGTGGAATTTCACGGTCAGCGCGGGCTGTTTCAAATCTCGCAAGACGCTGCCCTCGATGATATGGATGCCGACACTTACGAGCTATTGCAAAGACTCCGCTCACAGATCAAGCAGTCTTTGAGGCACTACCCCGTTAAGTTATCTGACTGCCAAGCAGCCTAGCTATTAGCTCCACGCAGTTGCTGTTCTAAACGATGTGGGTCTATCTTGAGGTTTTCTAGAACTCTGACTGCTGCCCCCTTCCCCTCCTGTAGAATGCCCAGCAGCAGATGCTCAGTATCAATCTGGTTCTGTCCCAGCTGTGAGGTTTGCGCTGATGATAGCTCAATTACATGCTTCGCTCTGGGTGTGAAGGGAATATCTCTCAGCGCAGAGCCCTTGCCACGACCAATGCACTTTTCCACTTCAGCGCGAGCCATTTCAAGGTTCACCCCAAAAGAACTCAGCACTTGGGCGGCAGTTCCACTACCTTCACCAATTAGTCCTAACAAAATTGCTTCAGTCCCCACAAAGTCGTGCCCCAACTGACGAGACTCATTTTGAGCTAGCTCAATGGTTTGAATGGCTTTTTGAGTAAATCGCTGTAATGGAATCTGTTCGAGAATTTTTTGAAACGTCGAGTTAGAACCAAATAGCCCCTCGAAGATAGACCTAAAGAAGTTTTCAAACATAAATTCTTCCCGTGTCGCTGGAATAAGAACTGGTTCTTTAACGTGTGGTTGCGTAGAGCAACCGTTGTAGAGAAAAGCAAGCAAATCCTCTAGAGTTTGGACGTTAGCTGAATACCAAAGCCATTGTTTATCTCTCCTAGCAACAACCAGTCCCTCATGCCGTAGTTTCTCCAGATGATGGGAAAGTGTCGAATTTGGGATGTTGAGTTGGCTTTGAATCTCTCCCACCGTCAGCCCTTGTGGATGAGCAGCAAGTAGAAGCCTCATGACTTCTAGCCGAGACTCAGAGCCAAGAGCCGTAAAGACATCCGCAAATCGAGCTGTATCTTTTTTCTCCATATTTCTAGTATTCTAGAAATATCTAGAACGTCAAGCTCTTGTAGTAAGGAGCTAAGACCCTGACGTATCAAGTCTTATTACTGTAGCCACCGATTAGTAAGCCGTGATGTCAAAAAGGCTCTAGAGAATCTCTACGGCGTAGCAAAGGAGAGTGTCAATGAGCTAACATAGAAAATCAATTAAGGAAAATCATTATGAAATCTATTGAGTTCCAAGCAACAATAAAAGGGAACTCCATTGAAGTCCCTCCTGAGTGGACAGCAGAGTTAAGCGATGGAGATGTCGTAAAAGTAATTCTTAAAAAAGAAGAAGCTGGTCAAGCGAAGGCAACCGGAATAATCGCTGAACTCTTAGAAAATCCTATAGAGTTTAGTGGTAGACCCTTTAGTAGAGAAGAAATTTATGACCGGAAACTGTGAGGAAATTTGTTTTCTAGACTCTAATATTTGGATCTACGCCTTTGCGAAGAATCAGGAAACGCTGAAACGTGAAATTGCTATCAAACTAATTAATTATACAAAGGTTATTCTTAGCACTCAGGTCATTAACGAAGTTTGCGTTAACCTCATCAAAAAATCTAATTTTACTGAAAGGCAAATTTTGCGCTTAATCCATGATTTTTATTATAAATATAGTGTGGTTGAACTCAATCAAGCGATTTTGATCAGTGCTTCAGATCTAAGAATTAACCACGCATTTTCTTTCTGGGATAGCTTGATAATTGCAAGTGCAGTTCAGGCAGAAGCCAGTATTCTATATTCAAAAGATATGCAAGACGGTCTGGTTGTATCTAATCAAGTTGAAATTGTAAACCCGTTCAATTGAAAATTCTGACAATTTCGGTTCAGCTAGCAGCCAGTCTAATTTTGTCGCGTAGGCTTCTGATATTTTTCTGATTGGCTTTTAATTGAGCTTGCGCTCTTGAGTCGTCGGAGCTGCCACAGGCGTTGCCTTGAGTGCTATTCAACTGTAAGCTCTTCATAAATTCAATATTTGCCTTTGTCCAATAGCCGTTGCTTAGCGCAGTCCCAAACCAGGCTAGTAACTCATTACGCAAGACCGGATCGTGAAGGATGTACTGCTTTTCTATCTCTGTAAAGTTACGTGGGTATTCGCCACAGGCTATGCTAATAGCATCGTGAATAGATTGGTTAAACATTAGACAATACTCAATCAAAAAGTTGCTGGTTGCAATTTTTTTGCACTATTTATGCTATGAGCCTATGCTATCCAGCACTTTCCTAATTGCTATTACAGCAGTGACACTTTTCAAAGCAGCACCTATTGAATCGCTCAGCATGAGAGCTTTTGTTAAGGTTTTTAGAAAGTTAAGAACTAAACTAATACTTCTTGGTTGAGGATTAAGCGGTGAGAAATTCGGACTCATCACTCGAGAAACGGACTCAGAAGCAGCCCTCCACGGAATTGATTGACATTGAAACCACGCTCAAGCTTGAGTGGAGAACCCTTACCAAGATTGCGCTCGAAAATGTTGTCGTAGTTGCCGACAGCCGCGAGAACACGGCGCTGCCACTTCTGATCTAGACCCAACTGGGGTGCGACAACTGGCATTGCTCCAGCACCACCTGCGTACCACTGCGTTTCTGGTCTCTCGGCGCTGATTAGCGTATCCACTGTCCACGCGACGATTGCAGACCACTTGGCGTCGTCAGTTCCCGTGGCAGCGATCACCGGGAAGACCGTCAGTGACTCAGGGAGAATGCGGCTCGACAGCCGATTGACTCCTGGGTCGAGGCGGATGGCTGCAAGAGACGTGATCTCGTCGGCAATGGCATGACAATTCTGCACATTGTAGGTATCAATCATCTCCCCTGTCTCCGAAAATGCTCGCCGAAACCAGTTCAGATGCAGCGCACCAAAATACGCATCTAGGCTCCGCTCGACAGAGCTACCGATCATGAAGCAGATACTGTCTCCGGCAAGGTCGCTGACGTGTCGTGCTCTCGATGTGGATGCGACCATCACTGCGTCAGATTCCACAAACACAGTAGGACCTGGTACTACCATGCCAGCTAGCTTCTGCTGGTCAATTTCTGAGCCTGTGAGAAAGTAGACGTCATCTTGCTGATGGCGCACTGCATCGAAGTCCTTCGGCGTCTCATACAGGTGGTATTCGATGCGATTAGGAGAGCCAAGCACTGCGGTGGCGATCGCTCGGCAGATATCAACATTAAGACCGCTCCAGTGACCATCACGAGCGGCACTTGCAAGACCTGGGCGCTCAGTGCTACCGCAACGGACGACGCCGCGCGCCTTCACGCGTTCGACGACAGAGGCAGACTGAGCAACCGAGATCGAGCAGTAGGTGCCAAGCAGGAACAGCAAAACCAACAGGAAGCGTACGCATCCCTTGGAAGATATATCGAAAAGTGGGGATGTCAAAAACTTTTTAGACCTAGGCATAGTTTAAGAGATGGATGGGGTACACCCCATCCATCTTTCTACTGGTTGGCGGCTGGGTAGGTACTTGGCAATGGGTTGAAGCCCGGAGGGATGTTGTTGGGGATTCCCAGCTGCTGGTCCTCTGGTGTGATTCCAATCGCCTGACAACCATTCCCGCCATAGTGCGGCAGTGAGTTTACAACGTTATCTGGAATCTGCGCGAGCGAGGCTGGCAGCAGTGGTGAGGTGCCTTGTAGACGCTGTGGATCGAAGCCCGACAGCAAACTATCGGTAATTGAGGAGTTCGTATCGCGTGGTCCAAGGTACTGCTGCTGAAACCCTGAGGGACCAAACTTATTGAACTGCGGGCTGTTACCTGCTGCCAATGCTTGCGCCTCATCTGGTAGGCTGGAAAGTGCAGGCAGACCAAACACGTAATTGATGGTCTGAATGATCGCGTTATGATCTCCCTCGACATGTGAGACGGCATGTGTTCGCGCGTAGGGTGAGATTAAGATCAAGGGGATACGGATGCCGCGAGCGAGCGGTAGCCCGTCGGGTCCGTAAGACAGGATTCGCGGTGGGACGTGGTCGTAGAAGCCATCCGATTCATCATAAGTGATGATGATTGCACTTTGGCTCCAGATCGTTGGGTTGGAAGCGATCGCGTTGATCGCACGAGCCGCCATTGCCTCACTGATTTGCCGATCAGTGTAGCCTGGGTGGTCGTCATCGCCTATTTTCGCTGCATCAATCGCCTTAATCTCATCTGCAGGCGTGCTGGGGTTTGTAATTGGCGGCAGCAATCCCTGCTGATTAGTGTAGCCACCACGGATGTAGAACACACCACCTGATGGTAGTTTATTGTTAGCTATGGCGGTGAAGAAGTCATTGAGTCCTCGGAGGCTGGTATTGCTTACCTGTGGTGTATCAGAAATATAGCCAAAATACTGTGCCCCGTTGTGATGACTAACATAGGCATAGTGCGAAGCAATGCCGTTTGTGTCGGTCGGCTCAAGATCGTAGCCTTCCTGATACCAGCGCCAGTTGACCGGGTTGGTATTCGACTGCTGGATGGAGGGAATATCTAGTTGGATGTCCGGCAGATCGAAGCTAGGATTCTTGTTACTAGCTAGCACTGTCTTGATGCTGCTCCCTAGGAAGGTCAGCGGCAGACTAGCGAAAGTGAGATTCGAGGCGATGTTGCTATTGGCGTAGCTCTCTTGCGAGCCAGCGGGCTGCCTGTCTTGCGTAGTTGGGTCGAACTGGGAGCCCCAGAAGGGCTGTGGGTCGTTGACTAGCGGCGGTCCCTGCGTTGTGCCGGAGTTGAGACCCACGTTATAGGTCTGACCGCCTGGACCGTTCTTGACCCACTGAGTTTCTCCCGACTGCCCTGCAAGCATCGCCACTGCATTCGGGGTTGAGGGTGTATTCTCGGTTGCAAAGATATTATCGAAAATTGTGAAGCGGCTAGCCCATTGCCAGAAGAATGGAATGGTATTGCAGTCGATATGCGACATCACAAGGCGAGCGTACTGAGTGCCCTGTGCAATGTTAGCTGCCCCACCCTTGGACGCGAAGCGCGTGTACTCGTCGAAGGCAAACTTGTCCATCTGTGGCACGTTGTTTACAACGTTGAGCTTGGTCGTAAGTCCGGTGTGCGAGTGGTCAACACTGTCAACGACGGTGGCATTCTGAGCTGGTCCGATGAGGAACGGTTGGACTGTAACGGTTGCACCGTTGGCGTCTGTATAGGTCTGGGTGAAGCCCGGTGTGTTGGCAGCAGAACGAGGACTCTGACCATCGGAGTAGAGTCCGTTGACGCCTGGAAAAGTACCGTATTCGTTGTCAAACGAGTGGTTTTCGTTAAAGATCACAAAGACATATTTGATCTTTTGCCGCAGCAACTGCACGAGCTGTGTCTGCGACAGACTGGGTTCTGTGGTCGGATCGTTGAAGTACTGTTTAACGTCTGATCCAGGATTAGGCTGTGCCGTAACCGTTGCGGTATCAGCGAATGCTCTCGGAACGAAAGAAACCTGCAGCAGTGAGGCTGCCATGGTTAAGATAATACCCGATTTTGTCAGCTGTCTCGACGTACAGTCAAACCATTTCTTACGAATGCTACTCATGTTTTTAGGTTATTCTTGTTCAAATATCAGAGTTTTTACTGGGAAGCACTCGCTGCAAGGCTTATTTTCAACCCCAAACGTTAAGAGAAGGATAAGAGAAGATTACATTTTGAATGAGGCTCTTTATGGATTTCAGAGAGCTGCATAAAAAAATGATGCATCTTCAACCTTGACTAACTACTAGTTGCAACCCTCTAGGTGACTACAGAAACTTTATCAGTGGAGTGTTTCTATAGCTATTTGACCTTGTTTAAATTCAGGCTTGAGCGCTTGAATTGAAAAACTAGACCGATGAAACCTAGAGCTAGAGTACCCACTAGTTCTGATGGTTCAGGAACTGCTGTGGCTACTGCAAAGGAGTACGTGGTGTCTGGAGAGTATCCAACTGAAGTAGCTTTTAAACTACTACCAGGAAAATACGTATAAGCACCATTACTAGCATAAGGAAATAACGGACCTACTGAAACACTTGCAGGATTTGGTGTTCCAAAAGAAGATCCAACAGTACTAGCAAATGTTAATGCTTCTATTGCATTTCCATACCAGGGTTGAGCAGACAGTAAGGTAGAGTTCTCACTGTAAGAGGTCTGAAGTGTTGTAATATCATACACACCAACCCCTGGAACGTTAAAGGTAGCAGCTTGTGCATTATTAGAACTAACAAGCATGCCTAGGCTAGTCACACCAAAAGCAATTGCAATTGAAAGGGGACGCATAAATAAAGTTAAAAGCTGACAATCCTGATATTAGAGCCATATAGTAAAAAAATGGTTAAGAAAAGGTAAACATTAGCTGAAACGTTGTCTACTGTTTTAGCCGCCAAAGTTCACCCTTGATATAAACAGGTTCTATCTTGTATTGCTTCTCAAGCCTAGCTCGTAGTTTTTTAGAAGGACTTAACAGAAACACATCACTAAACCCTTGAGGAACATCAAGTAGACTATGCCTCATTTTCAATGAATTTGCACGACAAGTACGGCAGAAAGGTTGTGCTTCAATCCGAACCTTCGGGTTTATCATGTGACTGAGAGAAAGTATTCTACCAGTTTTCGTATCAGTCAAGATTAGTGGTCGGCTAGCTTGATTAATAACTCTAGCTACTTGAGGATAGTAATAATTAAATCCCTTATTCCACCATGCCTCAGCTTGTGAAATCATTGCACATGAGAAAATGCCACCTGATAATAACACAACTAAAATAAATCGCCACAACTTCTGTTGATAGCCAATGACAGAGGAAGCTATTTGAGTTTGCATTCTTGAATTGCCGGAAAAAGCTCCATTGGAGCTTTGAGCGATCAGAAGATAAGCAACTGATATTTGAATTCCCAGATAGCAGGGAATCATGTATCGACTAGTAACTGAGCGAGATGTATGAAAGATTAAATCTGGCACTGTTATGAACAGTACCGTAGCGCCGATTAGTAGATATACAAATATCCAAGCTTGTTTTGGAGCTTGACGATAGAGAAAACAAATTGAATAGATAATCAGAATAAGAATTGGTAAAATTAAAAGATATTTCACTTCGTTTCTAACGAAATCAAAATTAAAATCGATAAAAACAGAACTAGTATTAATACTCCATTCTTTAACTAAATAAAGTAAAGACTTCGTCTCAGTCTTAGCTACATCTTGTTCAATCTGTTTAGAGCTAGTCACAACGCATACAAGCCACGGCGTAAAAGCTAATAGCCCAATTGAAGATGCAATTAGA
Organism: Chroococcidiopsidaceae cyanobacterium CP_BM_ER_R8_30; assembly: GCA_019244235.1. Taxonomy (GTDB): domain Bacteria; phylum Cyanobacteriota; class Cyanobacteriia; order Cyanobacteriales; family Chroococcidiopsidaceae; genus JAFAVL01. Next base: position 12,054 of record JAFASY010000053.1, on the reverse strand, counting down.
TAATATATTAAGGACTTGCTTAATCGAAATTTCTCTGTAATAAATACATAAATTCCATGTCCAATAGCTACTAACCCGAAAGCCAGATGAGAATACAAACCAGCTGCAACTGTAGTTGCGTAAATTCCCCAACTAAGCTTAGTGTTAAGTCGCATAGCCCGCAGTATTGCTGCGCTTGATAGCAAGATTGTTACTATCCACAAGCTATACTGTCGTGCTACCTGAGCAAACAATAAGTCAAATGGCGATACAGCAACTATTGCAACAGCTATCCATCCTACTAGCGGTGACGCAAATAATTCTATGCATAGCCAGTAAATACTGGGAAAAGCGAATAGGCTGATGATTGCAGATAAACTTCTCGCTAACAAGAGCGAATTACCAAACCAATGCATCCAAAACCATGCCATTACATAGTAAAGTGGTGAAAGCTGGGGTTCTTCTAAAGCTAAAGACTTAACGGTATCAGCTAATCCCTTATCAGAGTTAGCTTGCTGATATTTTTGTAAATTAGCAGCATCGAGATTGTGATCTTCTGCAAATCGCTGGACAACTTCTGCTTCTGTATATCCAGAAACGCGTAGAAATGTAAAAGCCTCATCGTACCAGATGACGCCCCGGTCAAGGTTAACAAACCGGAAGAATATACCTAATATCAACAAAGTAATGATGGGGAATCGCAGCCAACGTTGAGGGAGGTTCCAACCCTGCTTTAACTCATATCTCATAGATACTTCCCTAAGCTATCGATTTGCTGGCCAAAGACTTTTTGGTACTAAACATTGAACTCTCTTTTCTGGGTTCTGGATACCATCTATACGACAATCCATGGTCATGCTGGCAAGAGCGTAGGCATCTAGACGTGATACCTTTTGCTTCTGCTGTAGTAGATCGAGCATTGCTAGAGAAGCATTTTTCATAGCTTTGTCTAGGTCAATACCCTTCTCATCACTAGCCTTATCACTCGTCTTGTCACTTGTTCTTTCATTCGTGACGTAGTAACTTGTGGTATCAACAGTTGGATTGACGACTATCTGCTTTGTTTTGATCTCCTTAGGGATGAGACAGTGAATGCCCCTTTTAAAATTTACCATTTGTGAGATGTGACAGTTCGATTCTTGAGCCACAGCTGCTGCTTCGGTTGGACTCATACGGTACTGCTCTACTAAAAATTGAGTAGCTTCTCCTTGAGCTATATCTAGAGCCTGATCCAGGTCTTTATTAATCCCTAGAGCGATCCAATGGGTAGGAGTCTCAATCCTAGGTAAGTTCTGCTTTTTGCCCTTTATCACTGAGACATTTAATACCTCTTCCTTGAAAGCCGTATCCATGCCTGTAGAATTAATTTCTCCATTTCCCTGGGCAGCATGAGAGTTTCCTGTCCATAGCAGTGCTCCTTTGACAAACACTGGTAGGTATATGGTTGTCCCTTCTACGAGGTCACGAATATCTAAATTACCGCCATATGGCCCGGGTGGCAGAGTACTATACTTCCCAGGTTCAGCTCTGGCAACTCCAATGATGCCCGGAAAAGGGGCAAGAGGAATTTCAGCCCCTGGAGCAAATTGAGCTGCTTTTTTGTCCATATCAAGGTAAAAATACTTGACTTGCCCCTGGGGAAATAGTTTGGGAAATGCCCCAAACATACCAGGAAGATTGAAGTTGGTGGCGTAGGAGTAGGGTCGGATTTTAAGAATTTGTACCTTGAGGATGTCACCTGGTTCCGCCTCTTTGACATAAATCGGTCCTGTAACTGTATGCAACCCTCGGTCAAGATTGTCAGCCTTCAGCTTGGCAATTTCCTCGATTGTTGTCCCCGGTACAATTTGATTTTGAGCATGCATCATGGTTTCTACAACGACTGTATCGCCAGAGGCAATTTCCATTACTGGGGGTTGGGAATTGTCAAACCAGCCCCACTGAGTAGTTGCTGGGGTGGCAGGCAATAGATGGGTTCTACCTGGGTAATTTGCCAGTGCAATTCTTAGACTATCCTTCGCTACTTGCGATTTGTTGAGCTGCATCTGTTGGGCTAGGGTACTTGTGCTAAAAATTAGACTGCAAACAATAAAGCTTAGTCCCAGCCATTGCAACCATCTTAATGTTCCGCTCTTAGCAACTCTGACGACGCGCTTCCACCAGTTCAATTCGCTAAGTTTTGTCTTTCTTTTGCTCAACCAAGTATTAATTAACATATCTGAATTTTTGTGAGTAAATCTAAAAAGTAAATCTGGTTCGGACCACGCCAATAACGAGATCGGCATTGCGTGCATTGAAGTTCGGATTAGTAATCCAGATCACTCCAGGAGTGATAGCAACATTGTCTGAGATTTGGTACTGATAGAATCCCTCGATATGGAATGAATTATTGGGATCGGTGCCAACTTGCGACTTAAGAGAATGGCTCACACCAACTACCCTGGGCTCCATACCAAAGACAAAACCTCCGAGGCTACCCTGCTTCCCCAAATCAGGAAAGGCAAAAATGATAGCATAGTCCAAAATACTTAAATCGCCTCGGTTAATTGCTCCTCCCAATGTAGAGAGAGTACGAGTGGCGGTATAGCCAACCCAGCCATTAATGAGAAATTTAGGGGCAAGTCGCCATGTTGCCTCTATTGCATAGGAATTACTAATGATTGGCAAACTCTCTCCCTTTAAAGAATTTAAACCCCCAGGAAGGGCTGCATTGCCGCTAGGAGCCGATCCTACGGCATTACCGGGATTGGGACCGCCAGGACCACCCCCAACAGCTGTAAATAGGAGATTAGAATTGCTCAGCAAAGACGACCGCAGATTAGCGCGAACGCTACCAGCCGTGAGGTCGGAGTTATAGGCATTAACGTAAGTAAAGGCTATGTTAAACTGTTTGCTCGGCTTGACAACTAGTTGTGCAATCCCACCGTAAGGTCCATTAAATAAACCACGCCCCGGCGATGGGTTGTTGCCAGTAGTAGCTAAATAACCTAATCCTAGGACTAATCTGTCGCCGAGATTTTGCCTAATCCCTAGCCCAGAGCCATTGACTAGATAATAGATTGAGTTACGTGTTGCAAAGTTAGATAGAGCACCAAAATTTCCATCACCATCCACAAAGGGATTGAGCGTACCGACAGTATCGTCAATCTCACCAGAATTCCCATCTAGGTAAACTAAAGTATTTTTGCCAATAGGGAAAATGTAAGCCAAGGTGTCTAAGGTAAGATTATTACCAGCTCCAGTACTAAAAGTTGCACCAGTGAACCTCAAATCGCCATCCGGTGTCCCAGTAGCAGTACCAGATAATGAAACAGTGGACCGTGCTCGAATACGAGTGCGCAGCAAATCCCTGCCAGTGAAGCTTGTTAGAAAGTTGAGCTGTACTCGCTCGGCGAAGGTCGGCTGGGTTGCGATGGTCTGACCCCTAGCATTTTGTCCTGTTAGGATACTGACTGCTGCCAACAGGGCACTGGCACGCAGTTTGGTGGTAGTAGAGAATTGGTTAGCTTCCAATTTGGTTGTTGTAGCTTCCAGAGCATCAATCCGACCATGCAGCGTTGTCATTTCTGAGACAAATTCTTTTTGTAGCCGCTGTACGGTAACTAAATCTGACTGACTAAATTTATCTACAGTTGCAGTCGCAATTAATTTGTTGATATGTGTTAAGCAAGCGTTTAATCCTGCAGCAAATTCGTATCGAGTTATTGCTCGTTCACCTCGATAAGTGCCATCTGGATAACCATCGGCACAACCATATCGTTCCGCTAACGCTTGTAATGCCTGAAACGCCCAGTCGGTTGGTTGCACGTTAGACAAATGGGCAACCGATGTCATTTGAGCAGCTGCAGGATTACTACTGCTTTGGTCACTTAATTCTTCAACACTCGGCATTCCAACAGTTGAATTGCTCGGTGGCGATAGCGGTCTATCCTCATATTTATCGCTTAAGAGAACATCAGCTACATGTAAGCCTATCAAAGATTGCAACCGCGTTGTCAACATGGTTGTAGTTTGCGTTCGGCGCTGGAGTAATTCTCTTGGCAGTTTGCTGCTTTTCTCTAGACCTTTTGCTACTAGTTCTAGTGGCAGATGTGCTTTAGGGTATAACTGTAATCCCTTTGCAGCCGCGGTAGTACTAACAACCATCATGAACCCAAAACTAGCTGGAAAAGCTAGCAAAAATGTCCAAACCCTAGGCACTATCCGTCCTCACACCATTTTTAAAACTTCAAATAACTTTTGCCTCAGTTTTAATAGAGACTATGATTCCAGTTATTCAGAGAAATTTTGGCTGGAGAGAATGAACCTTGTCAAGTATACGGGAATACATATTTTATGCTTATCATTGTGGAATTAGATGACTTAAATAGTGCAATTATTGAACCTGTAGAGAATTTATCCTGGTCGTCATACCTGTTAGGAAAACTGTGCAGTATAGAGCCAGCAACAATCGTGGTGCTTTAGTTTGTAGGCTTGACAAGCCTCAGTTAAAGTACGATTACAGGTGGTAGCTTGACAATATAACCAGATTGAGATATGTCTTATTTGGAAGTTCATGTATAGTGACTATAAATATATTTGTTTCCATACACTAACTTATTAAATTTTGAGCTTAAGAGATGCCAAAACTTACAGAAGAATCTATAAGTTAATGCTTCTTTTGAAAAAGCTTAATCTATTGTTAGTAATTCCTTAACCATTAAGCATCATTATCTAGATCGTCATCATCGTCAAAACTTACGATCAGAGGAGTAATGGTGGTAATTTGTCAGAAGAAAGGAAGCCTGCTGAGCCTTTTGCTAGCAGCAGCTCTGGGTGTGAATGTGCCATCAGTCAGTGCTCGGACAACTAGCCCTGTAGGTGACTTTAATGGCGGCTCATTGCTACCGACAGGTCAAGTAATTACGCCTACAGCAGCACCGGGCTCTACATTTGAACGCCTTGCTACGGGTTTACGCTCTGATGGAACTGCTGATGCGGCTGAAGCAGTGACGACTGCTCTCAGTCCAGATGGTAAAACCCTGCTAGTTCTCACCAGCGGCTACAACGAAAACTTTAAAGATGAGACAACTGGGGTAACTTTTACATACCCAGTACTTGATCCCACAACTGGGACACCTAGTAAAGTCACAACTCCCAAAGCTGAGTGGGTATTCGTCTACGATGTCAGCACCGGAAAACTGGTTAAGAAACAGCAGATTAATATTCCCAACACCTACGATGGTATAGCTTGGGCCCCAGATAGCAAGCGCTTTTATGTCTCCGCTGGGGGAGATGACCGTGTCTACGTTTACGCCCTCAACAATAATAGTCAGTTTGCCCCAGATGCCCCCTTTATCCTTCTAGGTCATAACTCGAACCAAACTGATCCTTTTCCTAGTTACGATGGCAACATCCTCAAGAGTACTCCATTAGCAGCTACGGCAGGAAGTAGTGCAATCGTAGCGGGAGTTGCCGTGAGTAAAGACGGCAAGACTTTGGTAGCTGCTAACTTCGCGAACGACTCAATATCGATTGCTGATACCTCCACCCGCAAGGTGCTCAACGAGATTAAGTTCTTCGTGCCAGGTGGTAAGGTTGCCACAGGGGAATATCCCTATTATGTTGTGATTAAAAACGCAGACAGTGGTGCGGCAGCTAAAGCCTATGTCACCAGTCAGCGGGATGACGAGGTGCTGGCTGTAGACCTTAATACTCAGGCAATCACCCGCATTCCTGTGGGCGTCCAGCCTAATAAAATATTGCTCTCGCCTGACGAAAGTCGGCTCTACGTGTCTAATGGTGACACTGACTCTGTATCTGTCATCGATACAAGTAGCGATAAAGTTGTCCAAACAATCTCCCTATCTCGACCTGGAGATAAGTACAAAGGGGAAAATCCTAATTCCTTGGCACTCAGTCCTAATGGGGAGAGACTTTACGTCACCTTAGGAGGCGAAAATTCTGTTGCTGTAGTGAATTTGAAGACTGGTCGAGTGGTAGGGCGCATCCCCACAGGTTGGTACCCTAACTCTGTGAGTGTTAGTCAAAATGGCAGGATACTCTACGTTGTCAATGCCAAGAGTACTTCCGGTCCTAACCCCTCCAATAGCCTGACGACTCCTGCGGGATTAGCACGAAATACAAACTATAGAAACGATTACGACTGGGCTCTAGAAAAAGCTGGAATTGCTACAATTCCAGTTCCCAACAGCAGCACGCTTGCTGCCCTGACGGCGCGTGTAGACCAGAACGTGGGTTATGCCAATCGAGTGCCTGACCCAATGATGACCTTCTTGCGGAGGAGGATTAAGCACGTCATCTACATCGTCAAAGAAAATCGCACTTACGACCAGGTGCTTGGCGATTTACCTGTGGGCAACGGCGATCCACAGCTCACTTTGTTCCCACAAGCCATCTCACCCAACCATCACCAGTTGGCTCTCAACTTCGTGACTCTGGATAACTTCTACGATAGTGGCGAGTCGAGTGGTGTGGGCTGGAACTGGTCTACCCAAGCCCGAACAACTGACTTTACAGAGAAGCACCAATCAGTTGATTACGGCAACGGTGGTAACTGGACCACCTACGACTACGAGGGTACGAACCGCAACATCAATATTGGCGGGGCGCAAACACCACCACCTCCTCCACCTGGGACCGCTAACTACCCACAAATCAGTGTACGGGAGACCGGACTAATAGATCCTACTGGCAATTCCTCTATCCTACCTGGTTCCAAAGACGTTAACGCTCCAGCTGGAGATGACGACCTTAGAGAGAATGCTGTCGGCGGTTATCTATGGGATGTGGCATTGCGTGCAGGCAAGACTGTACGTAATTACGGCTTCTTCCTCGATTTAGCCTACTACAGTACTAACCAATCTGACCCAACAAAGCCTGATCCAACCAACCCACTTTACATCCCCATCTCTCCCACTCCATTTGCTGATAACATTCTGCAAGCCCCACCTGACAAACCAGTCTTGCAGGATAAGACAGATATTTATTTTCGGGGTTTCGACCAGAAAAACTCGGATGTCTACCTCTTTAACGAGTGGATGCGCGATATGCAACAGAACGGCTTACCCGCCTTGACGTTGCTGCGCTTTGCGCATGACCATTTTGGTAGCTTCAGCAATGCCATTCTAGGTCTTAATACCCCAGCGCTGCAAATATCAGACAATGACTACGCCATTGGCAAGGTGGTGGAAACTATCTCCCATTCTCCTGCATGGAAAGACACAGCCATCTTTATTATTGAAGATGACTCTCAGAACGGTCCTGACCACGTCGATTCTCATCGTTCCGTCGGCTACGTCATTTCGGCATACACTAAACGGGGTGTTGTTGTTAGCACGAACTACAATACCATCAGTATGCTGCGGACAATGGAGGATTTGTTAGGAATTGGCTACATCAGTACCACTGATGCCAATGCAGAACCTATGTCGGATGTATTTACTGAAATACCCGATCTGACTCCTTACCAAGCTATAGTACCTGGCGACTTGTGCGCTTTACCTCAAGGTCCCAACCTGATAACTGCTTGCAATGACCCCAACGTGCAGAAAACAGCAATACTCCCTTCTTTGCATGATGGCAAGTGGTGGGCAGCAAAAACGAAGGGCTTTGACTTTGGAGTTGAAGATAAACTCGATGTCGCAGAATTTAACCAGCTTCTTTGGGCTGGAATTAAGGGTAATAACGTCCCTTACCCAACAGCACGTAGCCGTGCCAACTTGCGACAGAACCGCGCTCAGCTGCTAAAAAATTGGCAATTGAGTGCAAGCCGCATCTCTGCTGCAACTATCAAGTAAGTTAGTATTGCTTACAATCTTTAAGATAAGGAGGTCAAGAGTTTCTCGTGACCTCCTTATCTTTCTCTTTCCTCTAACGGTCTACTGTCTGAAGCGTAGCCACCCCCCGAATTGAGTCTAAAACTTGGAACGATACTGCCCACGTTTGAAATCGGACTAGCAGGAGAAGTTTTGCTACAAAGGTTCTGCAAGTCCACAATTCTACCATCTGCTGTTTGCAAGTAGCACAACGGTACATCAGCATTAAAATTTTGTGATTGTGGGAACTGAGGAACTGTAACAGTCGGATTGCTAAAAGCAACCCTAGCCGTTAGTAAAGTCAGAACGGCAGACAAAGTAGCAGCACCATAAAAGCATCTCATATCGATCAGCTTTCCAACTAGAGTCATCAATGCTTACATCAGTTAGAAATATACAGTTGAAAGATGCCCTGCACAAGCCAAAATCAAGTCGCAACTGTAAGAAGAGTACAAGTCATAATTAAGCTCATCCTGTTATCCCTTAAACAGACGACAGCTAAGCCCGACAGAACTTCTAAAGTTGCGAATTGCGAATTGTTACTTTCTAGCTATGTCTCTGGTCGTACAACAGTTGATCGAGTTGGAACTTAACCGCTTTTAGATATCCTCGATCATCTAGTGCTGAGGGTAGCAGTTGGTTATCTGCTATTGCACTCCTCACTAGCTTTGTGGCACTCACCTGCCCATCTTCATAGGCAAATACGAGAGCACCAGCACTGGGAATGCCTTGCTGCTTAAAGTTGCCCTGATAAGCTAGGCTGACGAGATTGAATGGTGTCAGTTGGTAACTGTTCGTGCTATCAGAAGTCTCAGAGTTCAATGCTTTAGTCTGAGCGCCTACTACAGGTGCTGCTGCTATTGTTAAGAGCAGAACTGACAGACTACTCAAAATTAGACGTTGCATCGCATTACTTATAGGGTAAAAAGGGCCTTTATTGCTAAACTAATGTGTTCTACACTAGTTGACTTTATGCTAACTCTAGTGTAACAGCAACTAATTGCATTTACAGCTATCCCCCTGGTGGGATTTTTCCCGACACCCCACCCCGCTCTTAATCAAAGCTGTTAGCTCTCTGCAACAATTCTAGTTTTGGAGCGCGCAAGTGCTGCTTTCAGGTGCGTCACTTCGCTCTCAAGAACAGTGACCCCGCGTAACGGTAGTGTACCGTTGATTCTATCCCCAATATAGAGGGCAGATTGCCCTACCGCTAACTACCACAGCTATGCTAATCCCGCGTTTGCACAGGTTCTTAACCGCCCCAATTGCTGAAACAGCAGCTCCCAACCACAGCCGCACTGCAACCCCAACTTTCATTTTTTGGTTAAGTCTCAGCCTAACGTTTGCAGCCATCTACGGCCTTATTGGGCTACATAAAGCTTTCAGAGCTGAGTACATTGTGGCAAAGGATGCGCGGGAGTATGTGTTTTGGATGCAGCGGTTTATAGATCCGGAACTCCTGCCGCATGATTTGATTGCAGATTATTTTAAATCCATTACCCCATCTGGATATGCCGCTGTTTACCATCTCATGGCAAGTGTAGGCATCAATCCACTCTTGCTGAGCAAAATCTTGCCGATTGTGCTAGCACTAGTTACGACTTGCTACTGTTTTGGCGTTTGCCTCCAGCTACTACCAGTACCAGCCGCCGGGTTTATAGCCACCTTGCTGCTAAATCAGAGTCTCTGGTTTAGAGATGACCTGGCTTCTGCCACCCCTAGGGCTTTTGTGTATCCGTTGTTATTGGCATTCTTCTACTATCTATTGCGCCGCTCTGTGCTAGCTGTAGGTGTGGCGATCGCCCTGCAAGGATTGTTTTATCCCCCGCTGGTATTCATTTCAGTCGGAATCTTGTTTGTACGGCTATGGAACTGGCAGCTCTGGCCGCCCCATCTTGAACGAAATCGGTTTAATTACTTTTTGTTTGTACTGGGACTGGGAATCGCCTTTCTGCTACTGTTCCCCTATGCCATGTCAACATCCGAATTTGGACCACTGGTCAACGCAACAGAAGCGAGGAACATGCCAGAGTTCTGGCCAGGTGGACGACACCCTTATTTTGATCCCAATCCTTGGAAGTTTTGGCTAGTTGGACAACATAGTGGAGCTATACCGCCGTTATTGCCTCCCCTGATCTGGATTGGGTTATTGTTGCCTGTGGTGCTGCGAAATCCGTCCCGCTTTCCTTTAGTCAAACAGATCAAGAGTTCAGTTACACTCTTACCCCAAATTGTGCTGGTATCCTTGGGGCTATTTTTTGCAGCTCATGCCTTGCTGCTGAAACTCTTTTTTCCCAGCCGATATACATCGCATACTTTTCGGATCGTGATGGCTCTTGCTGCTGGAATAGTGCTAACCGTGATGCTAGATGCAGTTTTGCAAACAGCTAAACAGTTGATTAAACCCCGTTGGTCACCGAACTTGAACTGGAGGCAGCCTCTACAGTTCAGGCAGGTGATTTCGTCAAGACAACAGTTTGTGATAGGGGCGTCAACAGTAGTAGTGGGGGCTATACTCTTTCTGTATCCCAACTTTGCCCCAGGCTTTCCCTTGACAAATTACCGAGTGTCTGGAGAGTCAGGTCTGTATGAGTTCTTTCAAAAACAATCTAAAGATATTCTCATTGCCACATTATCAGACGAGGCAAACGATATACCAACATTTGCCCAACGGTCCATTCTAGTTGGCAAAGAATATGCACTTCCCTTCCATCTAGGTTACTATCGCCAAATTCGCCAACGAGCAATAGATCTCATTCACGCTCAGTACAGTCAGGACTTAGCTGAGGCGGAAAGTGTGATTCAAAAGTATGGCATTGACTTCTGGCTATTAGACCGAGCAGCTTTCACGCCTGATTATCTGACTAACAGCTGGTTCACACAGTATCACACAGCAACTCATGAGGCGCTAAAGACCATTGAGCAAGGGACTGTCCCTGCCTTGTCAAGGCTGACAGAGCGCTGTTCTGTTTTTGAGGATGAGCTCCTGATTGTACTTCCGGCAAAATGTATTGCGAACCGTGCTGTAGGAAGCAAGTGAACGGGGGGAAACATACCCGACTTTTTTTATCGGGTATGTTTGACGAATGGTATATAGCCCGTGCTAACATCAGGCGATAGTTGATGGAACCGAGGGACCGATAATGACTCAGGCGACAACAAACCAGGAGCAAACAACAGCAGCAACTTTTAGGGCACTTCGATGTAAAGAGTGCGGGACAGAATATGAACTCAAAGCCGCTCACGTTTGTGAATCATGCTTTGGACCGCTAGAAGTGACCTATGACTATAGCGCCCTCAGCCGCAGCGTTACCCGCGAAACTATTGAGGCGGGACCTCATTCAATTTGGCGCTATCGTCCTTTCTTGCCTGTTGCGACTGACACCCCAATTGATGTGGGAACGGGCATGACACCTCTAGTTCGCTCACAGCGGTTGGCAAGGCGCTTGGGTTTGAAACAGCTTTACATCAAAAATGATGCCGTCAATATGCCCACCCTCAGTTTCAAGGACAGAGTGGTCTCGGTTGCTCTGACGCGGGCACGGGAATTGGGTTTTTCTACAGTGTCTTGTGCTAGTACCGGAAATTTAGCCAATTCTACAGCTGCGATCGCGGCTCATGCTGGTTTAGATTGCTGCGTGTTCATTCCAGCAGATTTGGAAGCTGGTAAAGTTCTAGGCACCCTGATTTACAGTCCTATCCTAATGGCAGTACAGGGAAACTATGATCAAGTTAATCGGCTCTGCTGCGAAGTCGCCAACACCCACGGCTGGGGCTTCGTCAATATCAACTTACGCCCCTACTATTCTGAAGGTTCAAAAACCCTAGGCTATGAAGTGGCAGAACAACTAGGCTGGCAGTTGCCCGACCACATTGTTGCTCCTCTAGCTTCTGGCTCTCTTTATACAAAAATCTATAAAGGCTTCCAAGAATTCATTCAAGTTGGGCTGGTGGCCCAGAAGCATGTCCGATTCAGCGGCGCTCAGGCAGAAGGTTGTTCCCCCATTGCCCAAGCCTATCGAGAAGGACGCGACTTCGTGAAGCCAGTTAAGCCGAGTACTGTTGCTAAATCCCTAGCAATTGGCAACCCGGCTGATGGCATTTATGCTTTAGAAGTAGCGCGGAAAACTAACGGCAATATTGAATCAGTGAATGATGCCGAAATTATTGATGGTATCAAGTTGCTAGCGGAAACTGAAGGTATTTTCACCGAAACAGCTGGTGGCACGACAATTGCTGTACTGAAAAAACTGGTAGA